>JBEILC010000109.1:0-10270 GCA_040379425.1 Hyphomicrobiales bacterium | reverse complement strand
GTATTCTCATGATGTCGCGAACCGTCCCGAATTTCCCGAGCACGTGCTAGGGATTTGGCATGAGTTCTAACCGCATGCCTGCAATGATGGTGCGCATTGCCGTGATAGTCTCTCTCTTTATCGGCCAATCAGCGTCAATCCAGCAGCCAGCATTGCCTTCCTCATGACCGTCCCCCGAACCGCTTTTGCTCAGTCAATTGTAAGTCGTGCAGCAGGAGGTCCAGCGGCTTCCGAGCCTAACCAGTCCGGCGCTGCCGCGAAGTATTCTGCCAATTCCCTCAGCCGCGGCGGACGCAGTTGCGGTAAGCGTAGTTGTAATAGGTCTGCCAGCGGCCGCTGCCGGAAATGAGGCCAGCGCCACCACCGATTAGCGCGCCGCGGCCGGCATTGCGCCCGGTGTTGCGGCGGCTCTGGCTCGCCGCCGCGCCGATGGCGGCCCCGCCTAATGCGCCGGCAGCCGTTCTCTGCCTGGTGTGGCGGTCTGCCCAGCGGCGGGCCTCGGCGGAACATTGGCGGCTGCGCTCCGCCGAGACGGCAGCAGATGCCTCGGCACTGCGGAGGAAATCCGATGCTGTGATCGTCACTGAGGAGAGCAGGACGAGGGTAATGATGCCAAGTCTGATTTGAAGTTGCTTCATCGGAACATTCCTCTGGATGTACTTGTTACGCCTAAGTGAGGCTTCCGGGTTGCTGGGCAGCCGAATTGGCCACCCAGCCGTCCTTTGCTATTCGGCGATCACCGCGCCCGTCTGCGCCTCGTATCCATCGACCGAGGCCATGTCAGCCTCCCCGCCCTGCTGCTTGGTGCCCGGCAAGACCTCGAAGCGCGGGTCGAATTCCACCATTGTCGCAGCAAGCTTGCCGAGAATGCTGATATCGCCGTCCGCCTTTGCCGTTCCGTCCTTCAGCTGGTCTTCGAGCTTCTTGACGCCCATCATGGTGAGCTCGAGATCGGCACGGTTGATGGTGAGCGTCAGATCCGGCTTCTCCGCCTGGAAGCCCGGGATGTTGGTGAGCGTCGCGTTCTCGAGCTCGACAAGGAACTTCTCCCCATTGTCAGGGGTGACGAGATTCATGACAAAGCGCAGACCCTCGGCCTTGCGGCTGTCCATCTTGATGCCCAGGAAGTTCAGGAACAGCTCGGTCGACATGGCCCTGATGACATCGGGGCTGTTGGAGCTTGCCACTTCGCCCTGCGGTATGCCGGAGCGGAGTTCATAGGCACCCGACAGGAAGCTGTTGCGCAGTCCTGGATTCTCCTGCTGATAGCCGAGCTGCTCGAAGATGTCGGCAAGCAGATCCTTCGCGGCCTGGTTCTGCGGCTCGGCCTGCACCAGCTTGTTGACGATCTCGACGGCCAGCAGATACTTGCCCTCGTTGAACAGTTCCTGCCCGCGCGACTGGATCTTCGCGGCGCCACCCATCATCTCGACGTAGAGCGGAGCTGAATCCTCCGGAGAGAGCGGGATGAGCGTGGCCGGGTTGCAGTCCCAGAACCCGAGGAAGCGCTGGATGACGCCGCGCGCATTGTGCTCCGGCGATCCGTGATAGCCGCGGCAATGCCACTTCTGCAGAATCGAGTCCGGCAGGCGGTAGACATTGTGGATCTGGTTGATGGTGACGCCCTGGTTGGCGAAATGCAGCACCTGGTTGTTCATGTGCGCATAAAGGTCACGCTGGTCGCGCAACACTTCCTGGATGCGTTCATTGCCCCAGCGCGGCCAGTGGTGCGAGGCGAACATGACCTCCGCCTCCTTGCCGAAGCGGTGAAGCGCCTCGCTGATGTATTTCGACCAGCGCAGCGGGTCGCGCACCTGGGCGCCGCGCAGCGTGTAGATATTGTGCAGCGTCGCCGTAACGTTCTCGGCCATCCATAGCGCCTTCATGTCCGGGAAGTAGGTGTTCATCTCGCGGGGCGCTTCGGTGTTCGGCGTGTTCTGGAAGATCATCCTAACGCCATCGACCTCAAACTCCTCGAAGGGTTCGGAAACGGACCGGGTCGGCGCGATCAGCCCGGCCGTGCCGGCGGAAATCTTGTGCCCGAGCCCCTGCGTGACGAAGCCATGCTGCGACACCGGAAGCAGCAGTCCGTACTGGTAGAATAGCCGCCGGTTCATGGCGTTGCCGGCAAATACGTTCTCGGCAACGGTAAAGTCCATGAAGTCCACGGGCGCAATGATCTGCACCTTGCCAGACGCGATGTCCTCGTCCTTGAGATCGAGGCCGCGCACACCTCCCCAGTGATCGCCATGGGTATGGGAATAGATGACCGCCGTGATCGGCCGGCCCTCGCCCACCTTCTCCTGGAACAGCTTCGTGGCGGCGCGCACCGCCTCGGCGGTGACCAGCGGGTCGAACACGATCCAGCCTTCCTTGCCGCGCACGAAGGTGATGTCGGAGAGGTCGACCCCGCGCACCTGATAGATGCCGGGGATCACCTCATAGAGGCCGTAATTGTTGTTGAGCCGGGCGATGCGGAGCATGGACGGATGGATGCTGTCGAATTCCCTGTCCTCGTTGAGGAACTGGAAGCGCTCCATGTCAACGGCGTCGTGGCCCGCGTCCGCCTTGATCCTGAGGTCCGGCATCGGCGCGATGAAGCCCTTCTTCAGCTCCTCGAAATCGCGCGCGTCGCCGAAGGGAAGATTGGCGGAGGAGCGCTTGAGGGCCTCGATGGTGTGCGTCGAGGGCGCCTTGCCCTTGGGGTGGAAATGCGTGGCGAGAGGCGGCGGAGCCTCCTGCGCCAGAGCCTGGCCCTCGTCAAACAGGGCGCTGCCGCCAATGGCAAAAGCTGCACCGGTGACAGGAATGGTGGCCAACAATTCTCTTCGTGTGGTCATCCGCTCATTCTCCTGGATTTCGCGTAAGTCAACTGAGCAAAACGGGATAGCAAGCTATGCCCAGCATGACACGTTTGCCCAGGACAACCTAGAAGCTGACAATCTTCTTCGGGCTTACAACTCTACTCACTTCAACGTTATGCGGTTCTGTTATGCGATGCAAGTCGCTCGGGCCTCGCGCTTCTAACTGCCGCGCGGCAGAAGGACGCAGAAGCCGAAAGGGCACCAAAGCCCTCAGGTCCTGCCAGCTCCGCGGGCTCCGGCAGGTCATTGGAAAAACAGTCTGTCTGCCTGAACGCCGGCAGACTGGCGGGGAGCGCAATCGTCTCCATCACGGGCCGCCTTTACCGCGCCAGCCGAATTCGTAGTCCGCTCAAGTCCACCGAGGCCATAAACCCGATCTTCTTGCCCGAGACTTCAAGCTCGACGCCACGAGAATTGCGCAGTCGCGCAACGCTGCCACCGCCCGCTGCGGCGAGGCCAGCACCGACTGCCGTGTAATTGCCCTCAATGTCCCTCGCCTCTCGCAGGTTGCGCACGCGACCGACAAATTCGGCGGAGGCCGCGCCAAAGGTGGCTCCGAGGCCACCCATGCACTAACATTCAACCCGCACCACTCGTCAGGGGCAGATCACCTCTGCCGTTCGATGATTCTTGCAAAAATTGATGCCCCTACCGGAAGTATTGACTCATCGAGAACGAAGGAGGGGCTGTGCAACGGCGCCGTGCCCGCATGGCCGAGCCAGCCATAAGCACCCGGAACCTGCTGCAGCATGTCGGCAAAATCCTCTGAACCCGTCACCAGCTGCTGATTTCCATCCGCTGCATCATCTCCCAGTACATCGCGTGCAGCAGCGAGCAGGGCCTCTGCGTGTTCGTCGGAGTTTATCAGCACATCGAAAACTTCATTGAACTGGAGATCGACCTCTAGTCCCTGCGCCATTGCCAGGCCGCCGCAGATGGCCTTCATGCGCTCCTGGGCAAGATCGCGAACCGCGTGAGAAAGGAAGCGGAGCGTGCCGCCGAGCTTGGCATGCTCTGGAAGCACATTGTACGCATTCCCTGCGCTGATCTTCGTGACGGAGAGGACGCAAGCCTCATGGGGCGGCACGTTGCGGCTCACCACCGACTGCAACTGCTGCACCAGCGCGGTGGCGGCGAAGAGGGCATCGCGCGACTCATGGGGCATCGCTGCATGGCTGCCCTTGCCGGATACTGTGATGTCGAAGAAAGAGGCGCCGGCCATCGCCGGGCCCTTGCGCAACGCAAAGTGGCCAGGACTGCCGTTCGGGGCGTTATGGAACCCATAGATCTCATCACAGGGAAAGCGCCGGAACAATCCCTCTTCCAGCATGCGGCGTGCGCCGCCGAGGCCCTCTTCGGCCGGCTGAAAAATCAGCACGACCGTCCCTTCGAAGTCGCGGGTCCCGGCAAGGTAGCGGGCTGCGCCCAGCAGCATGGTGGTGTGCCCGTCGTGCCCGCAGGCGTGCATCACGCCCGGGCTCTTAGACGCGTGGGCAAGGCCCGTCTGTTCCATGATGGGCAAGGCATCCATGTCGGCACGCAAGCCAATGCGACGGTTCCCAGGCCGGAGTCCGTGGATTAGGCCGACAACGCCCGTTCCACCGACGCCCTCATGCACCTCGTCAACAGCCCATCTTCGGAGCATGTCCGCAACCCGGGCTGCAGTTCGGTGCTCTGTAAAGCCGATCTCAGGATGAGCGTGAAAATCCCTGAAGATGGCGGCGAGTTCCGGCGCGCTATCAGCAATCTGAGGAATGGCGGGCACAGTGGCCTCTCAGGCAAGCAGCACGATGCGACCCTCATGGATCGACTGGTCGGCTGCCAAGACGATCTTGAGGCTCTTTACAGCATCGTTCATGTGATCAGTGAGGTCGATGTTCTCGCGGATTGCCTTGAGCAGGTATCGCTGCTCACGCTCGCAGAGGTCGTCATGACTCGGTTCATCAGACATGTCGATTCGCGTATCGGGTGTCTTCATGTCGGCATGATGCCACAGGATCTGATTGGTCTTGGTGTGGGCATTGATGTCGTCCGACTTCACGCCGCCCGAAGTTTCAGCCATCACGATGGAAACAGAGCCCTTAGGCCCGATCACATCCTTCACGAAGAAAGCTGTCTCGCTCATCATCGGACCCCAGCCGGCCTCATACCAGCCCACCGACCCGTCGTCGAATATCACCTGCAGCATGCCGTAATTCTGCTGCTTCACCTCGTTCGTCAGCGAGGCACCGATGGCGTGGACCTTTATAGGCCTGGCCTTGGTCATCTGGCACATCACGTCGACATAGTGCACGCCGCAGTCCACGATGGGCGGGAAGGCATTCAGCAGGCGCTTGTGCCAATCCCATGTTTCGCCATTGGACTGCTGGTTGAGGTTCATGCGGAAGACGAGCGGTGTGCCAAGCTTTTGGGCGATCTCGATGAATTTCACCCAGCTCGGATGTTGGCGAAGGATATAGCCGATGACGAGTTTCTTGCCCGTGCGCTGAGCGGTGGCCACGGCATTCTCTGCATTTTCCGCTGTGTCGGCGAGTGGTTTCTCGACGAAGACATGAGCGCCTGCCTCCATCGCCTTCATGGCGAATTGCGCATGCGTGTCCGGCAGCGTGTTGATTGAGACGACGTCCGGCTTCAGCTCGGCGAGCGCCTTTTCGAAGTTGTCGTATTTCGTCGCAGTCTTCAGCGCATCCGGCAGCTGGCGATTGACAATGCGGCGTTCACACACGCCCACCACCTCAAAATCCGGAATGCGCGTGTATGCCAGCGCGTGGCTCATGCCCATGTTGCCGAGGCCTACGACCAGAACCCGCAATTTCCTATCAGCCATCATCGCCTCCTATCCGATCCGTACCACATTGCCCGTGCGGGCTGATTCCTCCGCCGCAAGTGTCGCCTCGAGGGCCGCTGCCGCATCTTCCGGACGGCCGATCTTGGGCGCAATGCCCATGAGTGCACAATTGGCAAAGTATTCGAATTCAGCGCGCAGTGCGCCGCCTCGCACGCCCTCGAACATCGGCCAATAGGTGGTGTCGGGGCTGTGAAGCCTGCTGCCGTCGACAATGCCGAGGTTGGGGAAGGTGTCCTGCACGTGGATGATCCCCTCCGTGCCGATGATCGACATGCGCTCGTCGATGTCGAAGGGCGTCTTCTCGGGCATGCACCAAACAGTCTCGAGTGTCGCCGTGGCCCCACCCTTGAAGCGATACATTGTCTGGCCGATGTCGGGAAACGTGAGGTTCCGCACACTCACCGTCTGGGCGTATGCACTCACCACGCGGTCGCCGGTGAACCACAGCATCAGGTCGGTATCATGGATGGCATCACCCACGATGGGCCCGATCTTCTCCAGAATTGTCGGTGTCCAGGCGGCCGGAATGTTGCGGCGGGACTGCAGTGCCACGATCTTGCCGATGCGCCCCTCGTCGATTGCCTGCTTGGCCATTCTGTAGCGTGGATTAAAACGGCAGATGTGACCGATCTGCAGGATACCGCGTGAGGCCTTTGCCGCGGCCATGATCTTGTTGCAGTCCGCGACTGTGGATGCCATTGGCTTTTCGAGGAACACATGCTTGCCGGCCTTCAGGGCATCGACCGCCGGGTCCGTGTGCTGGTCCCACATGGTGACGATCGATACGGCATCGATGTCCTTGTCGGCCAACATGTCTCGGTAGTCAGTGTAAGTTTTCTTGACGCGTAACTTACTGGCCTGCTCTGAAAGCCGGTCTGGCCTCCGCGTGCAGAGTGCCACCAGTTCGAGATTGGGGATGCCCACGATGGTCTCGCAGTGGATCTCGCCGAACCATCCGAGCCCGATGACGCCGATCCGCAACCTGTCCATCAAAAATTCTCCAGTGTGAGTTCGCGTGCCATCACGATGTTGCCAGCGGTGAGCCCGCAGTCGACGGGCAATGCCACGCCGCTGATCGCCGCTGCGGCCTCGGATGCAAGGAAAGCGACGGCATTCGCCACGTCCTCAGGGTCCACGATCCGCCCCAAGGGGTACCACTTGCGCAGTGTTTCCAAAACGCTCGGGTCTTTCGCGGCACGTATCTTCCACAAGGGGGTACGCACCGTGCCCGGTAGAACGATGTTGGAGCGGATGTTGAAGCGCCCATATTCGACGGCAATCGACTTAGTGAGTGAGATCATGCCCGCCTTGGCGGCACTGTAGGCCGGGTCTCCCAAGGCGCCGAGCCCATTGACGGAGCCGATGGCCACGATCGACCCGCCACCATTGGCCTTCATGCCCTCGAGCACGGCATGGGCGCAATGATAGGCACTGTTGAGGTTTCCATTTACCTCATGCTGCCAGCTGTCGGGGGTGGTGCGTGCGAAGGTCGGATGCGAGGAGAAGCCGGCATTGTTGACTAGCACCGATACCGGTCCCAGCGCCTGCGTGAGCTTAGCAAAGGCCTCCGCCACGTCCGCGCGCTCGCCCACGTCGACGATGGCATGGGCCGTTTTCACGCCCTTGGCCCAGTCTTCGCCCATGAAGGCCTTCAGAGCCTCACTCTTGTCGAAAGCGGCAATCGCCGCGCCTTCGGCTGCGAAGCGCTTGCAAAGCGCCTGGCCGATGCCCCCCGCCGCGCCGGTGATCGCCACAACCTTGCCGCTGAACATCATGGCTTTCCTCCGAAGGCATTGAGCGCATCGGCGATCCAGCTCACATTCGCCATTCGCAGATGGCCCCAATTGTAGAAGGCCAGCCCCGCCACATCGCCCGCGCCGAGGGCTGACGCGGCTGCTATCAGGTCAGCCCTGTTGTTGAGGTCCGGCCATGCGGGCCTGACGATGCCGCGCAACTCACCCTTGCCGCGAAGCCTGCGCTTGATGTCGAAGAGGTCCGCCCTGATGCGCGCGGGCGAGGGCTCATAGAAGCAGGCCTCGATGATACCGGCTGCATCCGCCAGTGCCGCGAGGTCGCTTCCCTCGTACCATGAGCCGCCCGTGGGGCGCGCAACGGAGGGAATAATGGCAACCGACGCATCCTTTCGGGCCCGGTCACGGATCTCGGCCACGAGGGAGGTGACTACGTCACAGCGCCATGCGAGGAAAGCACCAAGCTGACCGTCAGTGCGCGTATCAGCCAGCCAGAAGGCCTCGGCCATGTCAGCCGGAAAATCGATCTCGCTCGCCAGATAGTGCGAAATGTCCTTCGCCACGCGCGCCTTCAGCGCCTTGGCATCAATTCCTGCCTTCGCCGCTCCGGCGATGCAATGGTCGCAGAAGCAGAGCCCCAATTGCTGGTCGAGCCAGCGGTTGGGCTGGTTCAGCGCGAACTCATGGTGAAAGCCATGTGCATAGGGTGCAAAGCCAGGCGACTCGAGTGACACGCCCGTGACCGGGTAGGACTGGGTCACGTCCCGTACCAATCCAACCGCATAGGCGCGCGCCTCGGGGTGCGACGGGCACAGGCTGTAGACATAGCGGTCGCCAAAGGCGTTTGCTGTCGTGGCTTCCGGATACTGCGTGCCGAGCAGCGTGTTGTGCAGCAGCACCATCCAGGCATTGACCTTCAGCGGGCCCTGGCACAGCGCGCGCATTACCTCGCCCTGGCCGAAATCCTTGTTCGGCACGGGCTTGATCGCGCCGTAGCGGCTCATGTCCGTTTTGAAATAGACCGTGCCGTCTTCCGGGAAATAAACCTTTCCTGTCCTGCCGTGGGGGCGCAGGAACTTTCCCGCGTGATAGCTCGCGGCGAATGTCACCGTGTCGAGGCCGAGCGCCTTGAACCCGGACACAGCCTCATTGACACCTGCCTCGGCCAGGTCCCACGCATAGGTGTAGATGGCACTGTAACTCACTGTCCGAACCACCCTTCTTGCAGATACTGCATGTATTCGAAGATCGTGTTGTACTTCCGTACGAAAACCACGCGCAGGAATCCGCCCACCTCGAAGGGCGGGATGATGATTTCTACACCCGGCTGATCGAGATGTTCATCGAGCGTCGTGACACGGAAAGCGACATGCGGATTGGCCTTGATCAAATCCGGCACCGTGCTGTCCGGTTCGTAACGAAGGAATTCGATGTGCTCGGGATGGGTTTTCGGGTTCGTCACCCAAACGCGGCTTTGCTCAACCCAGTTCTCGTCGGGTTGCACGATGGTCGTGGTGATGCCGACGTGATCGAACGCGAACATGTGGAGCCCCGCGAAAATGGAAACGGGGCGGCGGTTGACCGCCGCCCCGCATTGGGTCAGAGGCGCTTGGCGATCTCGTCGACATTCACCGCGGCATAGGCGTCCGACAGCTTGAAGCCATCGGCATCGGCCTTTACCTTCGCCTTGTCGAAGTTGTTGGCGGCGTCGACGTAGTCGTTTTTCACCACGTCCTCGAGCTTGAAATCGCCCTGGATCTGGCCGATCTCGCGGCCGACGTCGAAGAACTGCTGCCAGCTCGACGCCAGGTGATAGCCCCATTTCTGCTGGCGCTCGTCCCAGCGGCCAGCAAAAACATTGGCGAGCTGCATCTGGGATTCGACGGCGATGTCTGGTGTCATCTGCGAGCCCAGTGCAGGGAACTGCTCCATCACGATCTGTGTTGCCGCGCGCGGGTTGTCGCGCCCGAATTCGAGGCCCATGGCCCAGCCGCGGAAGTAACGCTCGTAGAGGTCCTTCTTCGCAGCGTCATCGAAGTCCGACTTGCGGATGACGAAGCTGTTTGCCGGTAGCTTCGAGAAGTCACGGCCGAGCCAGTAGTCGAAGTCGAGGCCCTGGCCCTTCCACTGGGCGCGGAGGCCCTCCCAGGAGAGAGCAGCATCGCCCTGGCCCGACATCAGCGCGGTGCCCCACGTCGGCCAGCCTGCATCGACATACTTGATCTTGGTGACGTCCACGCCCGCCGCCTTCAGCATCGGGTCGCAGATCGCCTGCCAGCCGGCTGAACCCAGCACCACGGTTTTGCCCTCCAGCTCCTTCAGGCTCGCGGGCTTCTGGCCCTTGCGGAAGGCGAAGGAGAATACGTCGCCGCCACCCATGTGGAACACAGAGATGATCGGCATGCCCTGCGCGAGGCCCAGCGAGAAGACACCCGGCGACGGGTATCCGACATCGGCCTGGTTCTGGTCGACGAGCTTCACCGTTGCCGTGGCATCTGACGGGCCGGGTTCCAATGTGGTCTCTATGTCGCCGAAATAGCCGAGCTTCTTGGCCACCCAGTAGGGATAGTCGTCCAGCACCTCGACCGTGCCGCGCGGACTGACCCAGCGCACAACCTCGGCAGCATTTGCCGTCCTGCTTCCTGCAAAGCCGCCAAAGGCCGTTGCAGTAACGCCGGCGGCTGTCAGTGTCAGCAACCGGCGGCGTCCGATATTCATATGTCCAATCACGAGTGTTTCCTCCTCCGTCTTGTTGACCGTTTTTCCGGGTGTCGTTGCATGAAAACCCCCTCCCGGTTCAGGCTTCC
>JBEILC010000108.1:0-10291 GCA_040379425.1 Hyphomicrobiales bacterium | reverse complement strand
CAGCCTTTCGCGGGCGCAAGCGCCATCCGCTGGAAGTGCTGGCACGCGGGCAGCAATTCGTCGCCTATGCCATTCATCCTGTCACCGGGCAGCCCTACGCTTGGCCGGAGGAGGGCCTGACCGATACACCGCTTGCCGACCTACCCGAGATAACCGAAGCGGCCTGTGACGCCTTCCTGGACGCCGCATGGGACATGGTGCCGGCGGCACTGCGCAAAACAACGCTGAACATGGATGGCCCGAGCGACACCTGGCGCGGGCCATCCGATCCGCGCGGTACCCCCGAAGCCGTCGCTGCCGCGCTGGCCTATCTGCCGAATGACGATCTGCCTGGGAATGAATGGATCACTATCGGCGCCGCCATCAAAGCCGCGATTGGCGAGGAGGGCCGCGACCTTTGGATTGATTGGTCGCGCAAGGCGAATAAGTCCGGCCAATCGGGCCGCAGCGATACGCCGGAACGACGCTGGGCAACGCTCAAGCCGCATAGCCAGCGCTTCGAGCCGCTTCAGCAGATCCTGCGCCTGGGCGAAGGGAGCGGCGGGCGGCGGATCGAGCCAGGGCAGCGAGGCGGGATCGGCAACGCCCCAGGCGGCGAGTTCCAGCACCAGCGGTGCAAGGTCAGCGACGAAGATTTCCGGCTCGTCATGAGGCTTCAGCGCGCGCGTCTCGGCTTCCGGCCACAGGCGGTAGCCGATGCCTGGCCCCAATCGCCCGGCGCGGCCGCGCCGCTGGTCGGCGGAGGCGAGCGACACGCGGATGGTTTCCAGCGCCGTCATGCCCGTTGCCGGGTCGAAGCGCGGCGCACGCTTGAAGCCGGTGTCGATGACGGCCCCGATGCCGTCAATGGTGAGGCTGGTTTCGGCAATGGTGGTGGCCAGCACGATCTTGCGCTCGCCTGCGGGCGAAGGCCGGATCGCGGCATCCTGCTCGGCAAAGCTCATGGCGCCATAGAGCGGGCGGACCACGGTGTTGCGGGGGAGCCCGCCCGCGTTCAGCGCCTGCTCGGTGCGGCGGATTTCCGCCTCGCCCGGCAGGAAGACGAGGATCGATTTGTCCGTCTCGTCCAGCGCGCGGTGCACGGCGCACACCGCATCCGCCGGGATCGTCTGGCGCTGCGCCTTGTCGAGGTGGCGCGTCTCCACCGGAAACACCCGGCCCGGCGCGTCGATGACGGGCGCATCGCCCAGATGTGCGGCGACGCGCGCGGCATCGAGCGTGGCGGACATGACAAGGATCTTCAGATCGTCACGAAGCCCGCGCTGGATGTCGAGCGTCAGCGCGAGGCCGAAGTCCGCATCAAGCGAGCGTTCGTGGAATTCATCGAAAATGACGAGGCCGGTGCCCGCAAGTTCCGGGTCCTGCTGGAGCCTGCGGGTGAGGATGCCCTCGGTGACCACCTCAATGCGCGTTCTGGCCGAAACGCGGCGTTCGAGCCGCACGGTGTAGCCCACGGTCTCGCCCATCTCCTCGCCCAGCGTGTCCGCCATGCGATGCGCGGCGTTGCGCGCGGCAAGCCGGCGCGGCTCCAGCATCACGATCTTCTGGTTCTTCAGCCACGGCGCATCAAGAAGCTTCAACGGCACCCGCGTCGTCTTGCCCGCACCCGGCTCGGCGACGAGAAGGGCCGCAGGGCCGCCTCCCAGCGCTTCAGTCAGCCGGGGAATGATCTGGTCGACGGGGAAATTCATGGGGCCCTGTTTACATGACCGTCATTCCGGCGAAAGCCGGAATCCCGCTTTGGGTGCCCGAAGCTGGACCCCGGCTTTCGCCGGGGTGACGGGAGTAAAGGAGAGTCTTACCCCATCTCCTTCGCCCAGGGCGGATCCGCCCCCGGCCTGGAACAGGTGATCGCCGCCGCCCGCGCCGCGAAGGCGAGTGCCGCCGAGAGCTGATCCGCGCTGATGGCCGCGAGCTTCTTCTTGTTGAGGAGCTTCGCCGCGCGCAGTGCGGTCAGCAGTGCCGCCATGAAGGTGTCGCCTGCCCCCACCGTATCCGCCACCTTCACCTTCGCCGCGGGCCGGGACAAGGCATGGGACGCCGTGAAGGCCTCGACCCCCTTGGCCCCGCGCGTGATGACGACGAGCTTGGCGCCGAGCTTCAGCCATTTCTTCGCGGCGGCCTTCGCATCATCCTTCCCCGTCATCCAGATCACGTCCTCGTCGGACGCCTTCACCACATCGGCCATGGCGATCATGCGGTTGAGGCGGGCCAGGTGGGACCGCCGGTTCTGGATCATGCTGGCGCGGATATTGGGATCAAACGAGATGAAGCGGGACTTCGCCTCGCGCTTCAGGAGCGCCTCCAGCGTCGCCCCGCAGGGCTCAGGAATGAGGCTGATCGAGCCGAAATGCAGCGCCTCCACCTTCTTCTCGAAACTCGGAAGATCGCGCTTCGTCAGCATGCGGGTCGCCGAATTGTCGTCGACGAAGGAATAGCGCGCGTGGCCATTGACCAGCTTCACGAAAGCCAGCGTCGTCGGCTTGTCCCACTGCTTGGCGTATGTGAGGCTCACCTTGGAGGCAACGAGCCCGTCCTTCAGCATGTCGCCGAAGAAATCGGTGGAGAGCCCGGTGAACATGCCCGTCGGATTGCCGAGACGGCCCAGCGCCACCGCCGTGTTATAGACCGAGCCGCCGTTGAACGGCTGGTAGGCCAGCTGCCTATCTGCCGTTTTTCGCGGCAGGAAATCGATCAAGGCCTCGCCGCAGCACACAATCATATCACCCTCCCAAGCAACTGTTTTTTCAGCAACTATGAGGGAAGTCAGGGCAAATAGCAATAAATCACTTGCCGTGATGTATTCCCGCCTTCATTGACTCGCAATGGAAACCCGCTATCTGAGCGGCGCACATCAAACTGAGCGGAAAGATATTCATGACCCCGCGCATCATTCCGGTGGAGCTGTTCGACCTGGCGGTCTTCGGCGCCACGGGCGATCTCTCGCAGAGGAAGCTGCTCCCTGCCCTGTTCCACCGCGACCTGCAGGGCCAGATCCCGCATGGCGCGCGCATCATCGGCTGCTCGCGCCGGGCGCTGTCCCATGGGGATTTCATCGCATTTGCCCGCAAGGCCATCGAGGGCCATGTGCCGGAGGCCGACCGCCCGGCGGACGTCATGGCGCGCTTCCTGGAGCGGGTGAGCTATGTGGCCGCCGACGCCGCCCAGGATGAGGGCTGGGCGAAGCTCGCCGAAAGACTGACACCCCAGCCCGACCGCATCCGCGTCTTCTACCTCGCCGTGGGCCCGGACCTGTTCGGGCCGATCTGCGACCGGCTTGGTGCTGGCGGCCTGGTGACGCCACGGACGCGCGTCGTCATCGAGAAGCCGCTGGGCAAGTCGGGTGCTTCCGCCCGCGCCCTGAACGAGTCGATCGGCCGCGTCTTCAAGGAGCCGCAGATCTACCGCATCGACCACTATCTCGGCAAAGAGACGGTGCAGAACCTGATGGCGCTGCGCTTCGCCAATGCGCTGTTCGAGCCCGTCTGGAACGCCGGCCACATCGACCATGTGCAGATCACGGTCGCCGAGACGCTGGGTGTCGAGGGCCGTGCCGGCTATTACGACACGGCGGGCGCGCTGCGGGACATGGCGCAGAACCACATGCTGCAGCTTCTGTGTCTTGTCGCCATGGAGCCGCCGACCTCCACCCAGGCCGATGCGCTGCGCGACGAGAAGCTGAAAGTGCTGAAGGCGCTGAAGCCGGTGACGGGCGATCAGGTGGCGCAAGTCACCGTGCGCGGCCAGTACAAGGCGGGTGCGGCCAATGGCGGGGCGGTCAAAGGCTATTTCGAGGAGCTGGGCTCCACCGCCTCCAAGACCGAGACCTTCGTGGCCTTGAAGGCCGAGATCGCCAACTGGCGCTGGAGTGGGGTTCCCTTCTACCTCCGCACCGGCAAGCGGCTGCCCGCGCGCGTCTCGGAGATCGTCGTCACCTTCAAGCCCATTCCGCATTCGGTGTTCGACGGCCAGGCAGGGCCCATTGCGCCCAACCGCCTCGTCATCAGGCTGCAGCCCGATGAGGGCGTGAAGCTGTGGCTGATGATCAAGGACCCCGGCCCTGGCGGCATGCGCCTGTCCAACGTGCCGCTCGACATGAGCTTTGCGGATGCCTTCAACGTCCGCAATCCGGATGCCTATGAGCGGCTGCTCATGGATGTGGTGCGCGGCAGCCAGACGCTGTTCATGCGCCGTGACGAGGTCGAGGCCGCATGGGCCTGGATCGACCCGATGCTGGAGGCCTGGAGCGCGTCTTCCGACGCGCCGAAGCCCTATACCGCCGGCACCTGGGGCCCATCCGCCGCCGTGGCGCTGATCGAGCGCGACGGCCGCACCTGGTATGAGGACCACGGCCTTGATTGAAGCCGAACGCATCTTCGAGGCCCGCGAGGCCCTCGCCGAAGCCCTGGCGCAGGACGTGGCCGATGAACTGGCCCGCGCCATCGAGGCCAAGGGCAAGGCCATGCTCGCGGTCTCCGGCGGCTCGACGCCGAAGCTGTTCTTCGAGAGGCTCTCGGAGATCGACATTGCCTGGCCGCGCATCAGCGTGACACTCATCGACGAGCGCCAGGTGCCGGAGACGAGCGAGCGCTCCAACGCCCGCCTCGTGCGCCAGCACCTCTTGCGCAGCAAGGCGGCGGCGGCACAGTTCATCCCGCTTCATGGCAACCCCGATGCCGGGAAGGCTCCGCCCTTCGATGTGGCGATCCTCGGCATGGGCAATGACGGGCACACCGCCTCCTTCTTCCCCGGCGGCGACCGGCTGGCGGATGCGCTTGATGCCGATTCGAAAGACAAGCTGATCGAGATGACAGCACCCGGTGCTGGCGAACCGCGCCTCACCTTCACGCTGCCCGTCATCAATGCCGCAGGCCGGCTTGCGCTCCACATCGAAGGCGCCGAAAAGAAGCAAGTGCTGAAACAGGCGCTGGGCGATGGCCCGGCGGAAGACATGCCGGTGCGCGCGGTGCTGAGGAGCGAGGCTCCCGTGACGCTCTACTGGTGCCCCTAATTCGAAAGGTGTTCACATGGCCGTGAAAGAGACTGTCTCCGCTGTCACCGAACGCATCATCGCGCGCAGCAGGCCCTCGCGCCGCCGCTACCTCGACAAGATCGAGGCCGCGGCCGCCAACACGCCGAAGCGCAAGGCGCTGGGCTGCGCCAACATCGCGCATGGCTTCGCCGCCTGCACCACAGGCGACAAGAATGCGCTGAGGAATGGCGATGCGGCGAACCTCGCCATCGTCACCGCCTATAATGACATGCTCTCCGCCCACCAGCCCTTCGAATGCTATCCCGAAAAGATCCGCGAAGCAGCGCGCGCCGCGGGCGGCACGGCGCAAGTGGCAGGTGGCGTGCCCGCCATGTGCGATGGCGTGACCCAGGGCGAGACGGGCATGGAGCTCTCGCTCTTCTCGCGTGACGTGATCGCGCTGTCGACCGCCGTCGCGCTGTCGCATCAGATGTTCGATGCGGCGGTCTATCTGGGCGTCTGCGACAAGATCGTGCCGGGCCTCATCATCGGCGCCCTCTCCTTCGGGCATCTTCCCGCCGTGTTCATCCCCGCAGGCCCGATGACCAGCGGCCTTCCCAATGACGAGAAGGCGAAGA
Source organism: Hyphomicrobiales bacterium (assembly GCA_040379425.1). GTDB lineage: Bacteria > Pseudomonadota > Alphaproteobacteria > Rhizobiales > Aestuariivirgaceae > Aestuariivirga. The sequence continues at coordinate 4,681 of JBEILC010000108.1, read as the reverse complement.
TCCGCCAGCTCTATGCCGAAGGAAAAGTGGGCCGCGACCAATTGCTGGAAGCCGAAGCCAAATCCTACCACGGCCCCGGCACCTGCACCTTCTATGGCACCGCCAATTCCAACCAGATGCTGATGGAGATCATGGGCCTCCATCTTCCGGGCTCGACCTTCGTTAATCCCGGCACGCCGCTGCGTGAGGCGATCACGCGCGAGTCGGCCAAGCGCGCGCTGTCGATCACCGCACTCGGCAATGACTATTGCCCCATCGGCCGCATCTATGACGAGAAGGCCGTGGTGAATGGCGTGGTGGGCTTGCTCGCCACCGGCGGCTCCACCAACCACACCATCCACCTCATCGCCATGGCGGCGGCGGCCGGCATCTCGCTCACCTGGAATGACCTGTCCGAGCTCTCGCAGGCCGTGCCGCTGATGACGCGCGTCTATCCGAACGGCAAGGCAGACGTAAACCACTTCAACGCGGCAGGCGGCATGGGCTTCCTGATCCGCGAGTTGCTGGGTGCTGGCCTGTTGCATGAGGATGTCTCCACCATCATGGGCACGGGCCTCTCGGGCTACACCAAGGAAGCGCGGCTCGGGGCCGCTGGCGAACTCGTCTATGCCGAAGCAAGCAAGGCTTCTGGTGATGAGAGCGTGCTGCGCGGCTGCGCCAACGCCTTCCAGCCCACGGGCGGCCTCAACATGCTTTCCGGCAATCTGGGCGCCTCCGTCATCAAGACCTCGTCCATCCCGGCGGACCGCCATGTGATCGAGGCGCCCGCGAAGGTCTTCCACTCGCAGGAGGAGCTGCAGGCCGCCTTCAAGGCGGGCGAATTGAACCGTGACGCCGTCGCCGTCGTGCGCGTCCAGGGCCCCAAGGCCAATGGCATGCCGGAACTCCACCGCCTGACACCGCCGCTCGCCGTGCTGCAGGACAAGGGCTTCCGCGTGGCCCTCGTGACGGATGGCCGCATGTCCGGCGCTTCCGGCAAGGTTCCGGCGGCAATCCACCTGACGCCCGAAGCCGTAGACGGCGGACCCATCGCAAAAATCAGGGACGGCGACATGATCAGGCTCGACGCGGACAAGGGCACACTTGAAGTGCTGGCGGATCTCTCAGGCCGCGAGGCGGTGAAGGCCGATCTCTCCTCCAATGAAGCCGGCACGGGCCGCGAGTTGTTCCAAGCCTTCCGCCGAATCACCGGCGGTGCGGACTCCGGCGCCTCGATCTTCGAGGTGGTGGGATGACACGCGAGTACCAGAAGGGCCTCGCCGAGGCGCTGGCCAAGGCCCCCGTCGTTCCGGTGATGGTGATCGAGACTGTGGAGGACGCCGTCCCGCTGGCGCGCGCGCTGGTCAAGGGCGGGCTTCCGGTGCTGGAGATCACGCTCCGTACGCCCAAGGCCATGGACTGCATCCGCGCCATCATCGCCGAAGTTGAAGGCGCCATCGTCGGCTCCGGCACGGTGCTGACGCCGGAGCAATTGCGCGACAGCGAGAAGCTCGGCTGCAAATTCGCGGTCTCTCCCGGCTCGACCGGACGGCTGCTCGGTGCCGCCGAAGACCATGAGATCGCGCTGCTTCCGGGTGGCGTTACGGCATCGGAATGCATGGCGCTTCTTGAATGGGGTTATGCGATCCAGAAATTCTTCCCCGCCGAACCCGCGGGCGGCATGGCCTATCTCTCATCGCTGGCCTCACCGCTCCCGCAGATCCGCTTCTGCCCCACGGGCGGCATCACGCCGGAGAAGGCGGTATCCTACCTGAAGCTCTCGAACGTCATCACCGTCGGCGGCTCCTGGATGGCGCCGAAGAAGCTGATTGATGCAAAGGACTGGGCTGGAATCGAGGCGCTGGCGAAGGAAGCGGCGGGGTTGCGGGCTTAACGCCGCCTTCGTCTTCTCCCGCTCCTTCAGCGGGAGAAGACGGGATCCGCGAAGCGGCGAGATGAGGGGAAGTCAGGCACGTGAGCCCGCGGTCCCTCACCTCCCCCGGCTGCGCCGGGGCCCCTTCCTCTCCCGCTTGGCGGGAGAGGTCGATAAGCTTACTCCTTCGTCCCCTTCAGCACATCAACATACTTCGCAATCGCACGCGCCGCCGGCGAGTAAAGCTGGCGGTAGTACAGCAGCGCGGTGATCGCCAGCGTGGCCGCGATGCAGGCATAGGGGCCTGCGAAGAGGAACAGTGCCGCAATCGCATAGTAGAATCCGCGGATTCCGGTGTTGATCGAGCGCACAGCCTCCGTCAGCACCACGGCGGATTGCTCGCCCATGATCTTGCCCTCGACCGATTCAGCACGCGTGGCCTGGAGGCCGCCGAGCATGGCGAAAGTGTAGGCCATCTTGCGCAGCGCATAGGTGAAGGCGAAGAAGCACATCGCCAGAATCAGTGTGAGGATCGAGAAATACAGCGTGAACAGCTCGCGCGACATGTCCTGGTCAATGAAGTGCAGCCCGCGCGTCAGCAGGAACACGCTGTTGACGTTGGCGAGCGCGCTGACAAGGCCCGCAAGCACGATCAGCGTGCCGGAGCCGAAATAGGAAATCGAGCTCGAGATATGTCCGAGCAGGATGGCGTCGAACACCCGGTGCTCCCGCTCGATGCCCTGGTGCATCTGCAGCCAGCGCAGCCGCACGGCGTGAAGCTGGCTGTTGAGCGAGCCCCGCCCGAGGAGCTTCAGGATGGGCGTGTAGAACCCCCACAGCCCGAAGAGCAGCGCCACGGCCGCCGCCTCTGGCAGCCCAAAGCCTTCGGGAAGATAGGGGGCCAGCATGTTCATTGGGCCTTGTGCATTTCCTTGATCTCAGTGGTGCGGATGCCGGGTGCGCGTTCGAGCGTATAGTTCAGGCTGAAGGCCGATTGCGCCATGAATACCGGGTCGCCGTCAAGATCATGCGCGATCGAGAAGCGGTTGGCCGTGATGAACTCGTCGAGCTTCTTGTTGTCATCACACGAGATCCAGCGCATCACCTCATAGCGCGCGGGCTCGAAGCTCACCGGCACGCCATATTCATTGGCAAGCCGGTCCGCCAGCACGTCAAGCTGCAGCGCACCCACCACGCCAACGATGGCAGGCGAGCCGTCCGCCGGAATGAAGAGCTGAACCACACCCTCCTCCGCCAGCTGCTCCAGCGCCTCGCGCAGCTTCTTGGCCTTCATCGGGTCGCCGAGCTTCACGCGCCTCAGGATTTCCGGCGCGAAGCTCGGAACCCCGGTGAACACCACATCCTCGCCTTCGGTCAGCGTATCGCCGATGCGCAGCAGGCCGTGGTTGGGAATGCCGACGACATCACCCGCATAGGCCTCATCCGCAATCGAGCGGTCCTGCGCGAAGAAGAACTGCGGTGCGTTGAGCGCCACCATCTTGCCGGTGCGCACGAGCTTCACCTTCATGCCGCGCGTGAGCTTGCCCGACGCCAGGCGCATGAAGGCGATGCGGTCCCGGTGGTTGGGGTCCATGTTGGCCTGGATCTTGAAGACGATGCCGGTCATCTTCGGTTCCGTTGCATGCACCACGCGGCCCGCCGCCTGCTGGTCACGCGGCGGCGGCGCATAGGCAATGAGCGCCCCGAGCAAATCGCGCACGCCAAAATTCTTGAGCGCCGAGCCGAAATAGACGGGCGACAGATGGCCCTCAAGGAAGGCCTGCCGGTCGAAGCTGGTGCAGAGATCCTTCACCAGGCCGATCTCGTCACGCCACTTTTCGAAGGTGGCAGGCTTGACGAGCGAGGGGATCAGCGGATCGTCGGGGCCGGAGACGGGAACGCCCTCGGGGTCCTGCTCGATCTGGCGCACGCGCGGCGAGTTCAGATCATAGGTGCCGGCGAATTCCTTGCCCTGCCCGATGGGCCAGACCATGGGGGCCACGGACAAGGCCAGGCCCTTCTCGATCTCATCCAGCAGGTCCAGCGGGTCACGCGCCTCGCGGTCCATCTTGTTGACGAAGGTGATGATGGGGATGTCACGCAACCGGCAGATCTCGAACAGCTTGCGCGTCCGGGCCTCGATGCCCTTGGCGGCGTCGATCACCATCACGGCGGCATCGACCGCCGTCAGCGTCCGGTAGGTGTCTTCCGAGAAGTCCTCGTGGCCCGGCGTGTCGAGCAGGTTGAAGACCGTGCCGTCATATTCGAATGTCATCACCGATGTGACGACCGAGATGCCGCGTGCCCGCTCGATCGACATCCAGTCGGAGCGGGTGCGGCGGCGGTCGCCCTTAGCGCGCACCTGGCCTGCGAGCTGGATCGCGCCGCCGAACAGCAGCAGCTTTTCGGTCAGCGTCGTCTTGCCCGCGTCCGGGTGGGAGATGATGGCGAAGGTGCGGCGGCGCGCCACTTCCTGTTCGAGCGGGTTGGTCACTGAAATCCTGAGGATTGAGGGGTTCTGACCGCGTCCTAGACGGGTTTGGGGGGCTGGTAAAGCTTGCCGAAATCCGGCTTCCGTGGCAGTTGAGGGCACGGGGGAAATTCCATGACGGAACTTGCACTTGTCGGCGACATCGGGGGCACCAATTCGCGCTTCGGGCTGGTCGAGCCCGGCTCGACGCGCGTCCAGGACATCGCCGTCCAGAAGAACCAGAACTTCGCCTCCCTCGAGGACTCGATTGCCGCCTATTTGACCGCGAAGGGCCTGACCGGGCTTGCCGCCGCCGCCATTGCCGTCGCCGGCCCCATCGAGGGGGAGACGGTGGGCCT
>JBEILC010000107.1:0-10363 GCA_040379425.1 Hyphomicrobiales bacterium | reverse complement strand
GAGCGTGTCCTTGTCGCGGTCCTTCAGTGCGCGCGGCAGCGGCTTGCCGTTGAAGGAGATGTCGCCCTTGGAAGGCGGCAGCAGGCCCGTCACGGCGCGCGCCAGCGTGGACTTGCCCGAGCCCGACTCGCCCACCACCGCAACGGTGCGGCCGCGCGGCAGGCGGACCGTGACATTGTCCAGCACCTTGACGACACCCGAATAGCTGGCATCGACGTTGCGGACACTCAGCACCACGTCGTCGCTGATCGATTCCTCCTTGGCGAGCTTGCGCACCGCCCAGAGTGTCTTGGTATAGTCCTTCTTGGGCTCCTTCAGCATCTCACGGGTGGGGGCTTCCTCCACCTCGAGGCCGTGGCGCAGCACCATGATGCGGTCCGCCATCTGGGCCACCACCGCAAGGTCATGCGTGATGTAGATCGCCGCCGTGTGGAACTCCTCAACGATGTTACGCATGGCGGCGAGCACCTCGACCTGCGTCGTCACGTCGAGCGCTGTCGTCGGCTCGTCGAAGATGATGAGGTCGGGCCGGCAGGACATGGCCATGGCTGTCATGGCGCGCTGCAATTGCCCGCCGGAGACCTGGTGCGGATAGCGATCGCCGATCGTGCCGGGGTTCGGCAGTTGCAGGCGGCGGTAGAGATCGATCGAATCCGCCACCGCCTTGTCACGGTCCATGACACCGCGGCGCACCGCGGTTTCAACCGTCTGGTCGATCAGCCGGTGCGCGGGGTTGAATGCGGCCGCAGCGCTCTGCGCCACATAGGCGATGCGTGCCCCCCAAAGCGCACGCTTGTCTTCCTCGCCCGCCGTGCGGAGATCGATGCCATCGAACGTGATGGCGCCGTCGGTGATGCGGCAGCCCGGCCTTGCAAAGCCCATGGCCGCAAGCCCGATCGTCGACTTGCCTGCTCCCGACTCGCCGATGAGGCCCAGAACCTCGCCACGCTTGAGGCTGACATCCACGCCCTTGACGATGGGCATCCATACGCCGTCCGAATTGCCCTCGATCTTGAGGCCGCGGATCTCGAGGAGGCTCTCGCCCTTGACGCGCTGCTTCTCACTTTTCATCGCGCAGGCCACTCGTCTTGTGCAGGAACCAGTCGACCACGAAGTTGATCGCGACAGTCAGCAGCGCGATGGCGATGGCCGGATAGAAGGGTGCGGGGATCCACGGGAACTTCGGCACGGGGAAGGTGATGAGCGTCTTGCTCTCGGCCACCATGGAACCCCAGTCCGCGGTCGGCGGCTGGATGCCGACGCCGAGGAAGGACAGGGCCGAGATGGTGAGGAAGACGAAGCAGAACCTGAGGCCGAATTCGGTGATCATCGGCGGCAGGATGTTGGGCAGTACTTCCTTGAAGATGATCCAGCCCATGCCTTCGCCGCGGAGCTTGGCGGCCTCGACATAGTCCATCACCACCACATCGAGCGCGGTGGCACGCGCCAGGCGGAAGACGCGCGTCGAGTCGAGCAGGGCGAGGATGAAGACCAGGTTGATGACGCTCTTGCCGAAGACGGCGAGCAGCATCAGCGCCATGATCAGCACGGGGATCGACAGGAAGGCGTCCACGACTCGCGAGATGCCCTGGTCAAGCCAGCCGCGCTTCAGCGCCGTCAGCACGCCCAGCGTTCCGCCGATGGCGAAGGACAGCAGCGTCGTGAAGAAGGCAATGCCGATCGTGTTGCGCGCGCCATAGATGAGGCGGGAGAACAGGTCGCGGCCGATCTGGTCCGTGCCGAGCCAGAACTCGCCGCCGGCAGGCTGATAGGCCCTCCCCACCACCTCGGACTCGCCATAGGGCGCGATCCACGGCGCGAAGATAGCGGCGATCAGATAGATGAGGATCACGATTATGCCGAACCAGGCGCTTAAGGGCGCGCTGGCCAGCGTGCGCCGCGTGTTCTGCCAGAAGGTCCTCCTGGCGCGGACGGTGCGGGTATCTGTGGCTTGCACTGTCACTTGGGATGCAGGAGGCGCGGGTTGGTGATGATCGACACGATGTCGGCCGAAAGATTGAGCAGGATGTAGGTGGCCGCGAAAATCAGCGCGCAGGCCTGAACCACGGGCATGTTGCGGCTCGAGACCGAGTCCACCATCAACTGCCCGATGCCGGGATAGACGTAGACCACCTCGACCACCACGACGCCGACGACGAGGTAGGCGAGGTTGAAGGCGATGACGGTGGCAATCGGCGCCCAGGCATTGGGCAGCGCATGCTTGACGATCGCCTCGCGCTTCGGAACGCCCTTGAGCTGGGCCATTTCCATGTAAGGGCTTGAGAGCAGGTTGATGAGGGCGGCCCTCGTCATGCGCATCATGTGCGCCACGATCACCAGGGTGAGCGTGATCGAGGGAAGTGCGGCGCGCCACAGATGCTCGCCAAAGGACGTCGCTTCGCTCACCGTTGACAGCGAGGGGAACCACTTGAGCTTCAGCGCGAAGAAGAACATCAGGAGGTAGGCGATGAAGAACTCCGGCGTCGCGATGGTCGTGAGCGTCGTCGAGTTGACGATCCTGTCATACCAGCTGTTGCGGTAGAGTGCCGCGAGGATGCCAAGGATCAGCGACAGCGGCACGGCGACGACCGCCGTCATGATGGCGAGGAAGAAGGTGTTGTAGAGGCGCGGTGCGATGAGGTCGGTCACGCTCTGCTTGATGGAGCCGCCGAGGCCTGCGTAGGAATAACCGAAGTCGCCCGTCAGCACGCCGCCGATCCATTCGAAATAGCGAACGTAAGCCGGCCGGTCGAGACCGATCTCGCGATTGAAGGCGGCCACTGTCTCCGGTGTTGCGCCCTGGCCGAGAATGGCTTCCGCGAAGCCACCTGGCAGCAATTCGAGGGACGAAAAGATAAGCACCGACACAACGAACAATGTCAGCAATCCAAGTCCCAAGCGCTGCAGGACGGTTTTCAGAACCGGATGCATGCCCTCTCCCCAACGACCTCTTCACGGGTCCATTTGATGCGACAGTAGCAGAACAGCAGGTCTGCGCTACTGCAAAATTGAAGAGGGGCCGGAACGCTTCCCGCGTTCAGGCCGCCGGGACCTCAGACTATACTTATGCTCAGGCGGTGTACCACCAGCGCTCGGCGATGCGCATGCCATCGAGCTGCCAGTTGGCGGCAACCTTGCCATGGCCCAGGCTCTTCACATGGGCCTCGACGTAGGAGTTGAACAGAATGTTCACCAGTCCACCGTCGTCATGCAGGATCTGCTGCATCTCGGCATACATGGCCGCACGCTTGGCCTCGTCCGTCTCCGAGCGGGCCGCGGCGAGCAGCTCGTTGAACCTCGGATGCTTCCAGAAGGTGTCGTTCCAGGCGGCGTCCGCGGCATAGGCCGTGGTCATCATCCAGTCGACCGTCGGGCGGCCGCTCCAGTATGAGGCGACGAAGGGCTTCTTGAGCCAGACATTGTCCCAGTAGCCGTCATCCGGCTCGCGGATGACGTTGATGTCGATGTTGCAGGCCTTGGCGTGCTCCTTCCAGAGGATGGCCGAGTCAACAGCACCCGCGAAGGCGGCATCCGCCACGGAGAGGTCGAACTTGAGGCTGTCGAGGCCGGCCTTCTTGAGATATTCCTTCGCCTTGTCCGGGTTGTAGACGTGGCGCGGCTGCGGATCGACGGCGAACTTCACCGTGGGTGCGATCGGGTTGTCGTTGCCCACCGTGCCGTGGCCGAGGAACACCTTCTCCAGCACGTCCTCGCGGTTGATCGAGTGCTTGATGGCGAGCCGGACGTTGACGTCGTCGAAAGGCTTCTGCGTCACGTTCATCACATAGATGTAGTGGCCGTAGCCCGTGATCTCCTGCACGGTGATGTCAGGGTTCGACTTCAGCATGTCGAGGGTCTTCAGGTCGCAGCGGTCCATGTACTGGATTTCGCCCGAGAGCAGTGCGTTGGTGCGCGCGGCCACGTCCTTGATCGACAGGAACTCGACGCGGTCGAACCAGCCCTTGCCTTCCTTGTGGTAGTTGGGGTTCTTGTTAAAGGTGGCCGAAACGCCCGGCGTGAACTTCTCCAGCGTATAGGCGCCGGTGCGGATGCCGGATTCCCAGTCGACCGAGCCATCATCCTTCTTCGGCATGATCGGCATATGGTAGTCGGAGAGCGTGTAGGGGAAGTCGGCGTTGCCGCCGGACAGCTCGAACACCACTGTTTCGGGGCCGTCGGCCTTCATGCTGGCCACTTCCTTGAGAAGCGACTTGGCGGCCGACTTCGAGTTCTCGCCAAGGTGATGCTGCAGCGAGGCGATCACGTCATCGGCGGTGACCGCCTTGCCATTGTGGAAGGTGATGCCCTTGCGGACCTTGAACACCCACTTCTTGGCGCCATCTGACGGCTCGAAGCTTTCGGCCACGTCGCCAATGACATTGCCGTCGGCATCGATCTCGGTCAGGCTGTTGGCCAGCGTGCCCCACAGCGCGGTGCCGGTGAACTGGTCGGGATAAGTGCCGGGGTCCATGGAGTCGGTCGTGGCGCCATGGCCCACACCGATCTTGAGGGTACCGCCCTTCTTGGGCTCGGCCGCATGGGCCGTGCTGAACATGCTGTTGGCCGCGGCGAGGCTCACGCCCGAGGCGAGTGCGAGCTGGGTGAATTCGCGCCGGGTGATGCGGCCCTTCACGGCCTGGCGCAGTGCGCTGTCAAGTTTGCTCTGGATATCGTTCATCGCTTCTCTCCCTGTGCCGGTCTTGCCGGCGGATTTACGGCGGTCCGGTTCATGCCGGCCGCCTCGATTCCGTGGTGCGGCGATGCGATTAGCCTTTGCTGTCCCTCTCCTCAACCATGAAGAATCTCCATGGTGCGGACAGGACTTCCGCCGTCACAACTCTCGAAGGTTCTCATGACGAAAAGACCCCGTCAACGGCGTTGACGGGGTCTGGAACCACAAATTCAAGTAACGTGTCCGGCGGGATTTACACGAACCACCAGCGCTCGTACATGAAGCCGCCGTCATGGTCGAAGTCGGTGTTGAACTCGCCATGGCCGATCTTGGTGGAGAGCGCGCCGACGTAGTTGTTGAACATCAGCACAATCTGGCCGCCGTCCTCGTGGACGAGCTGCTGCATCTCTGCATACATGGCCTGACGCTTGGCTTCATCCGTCTCCGCACGGGCTGCGACGAGCAGCTCGTTGAAGCGGGGGTGCTTCCAGCGGGTATCGTTCCAGGCCGCGTCGGCCGCGAGCGAGATCGACAGGAAGGCATCTGCCGTCGGGCGGCCGCCCCAATAGCACTGGCACCAGGGCTTCTTGAGCCAGACGTTGTCCCAGTAGCTGTCGTTGGGCTCGCGGATCACGTTGATCTCGATGCCGGCGGCCTTGGCCTGCTCGGCCATCAGCAGCGCTGCGTCGACACCACCGGGGAAGGCGGCATCCGAGGCCGAGAGATCGACCTTGAGGTTCTCCATGCCGGCCTTCTTGAGCAGCGACTTGGCCTTCTCCGGATCATAGCTGTAGACCGGCTCGGGCTGGATCGCATACTTGAGCGCAGGCGAGAGGGGGTTGTCGTTGCCGGGCGAGCCGTAACCGTAGAGGATCTTGTCAACCAGCTCCTGGCGGTTGATGGCCCACTTGATCGCTTGGCGCACCTCGACCTTGTCGAAGGGAGCTGTGTCGCAATGCATCGGCGCGGTGTAGTGCGCGAAGCCCGAGACATTGTACAGGCTGGTCTCCGGCGCGTTCCTCAGCAGGTCGATGGTCTTGAGATCGGCGCGGTCGATGAAGTGCACTTCGCCCGACAGATAGGCATTGGTGCGGGCTGCGACATCGATGATCGAGAGCACCTCAATGCCGTCGAACCAGGTGGTGCCGAAGTAGTTGGGGTTCCGCTCGCCCACCAGCTTGACGCCCGGCTCAAAGGACTTGAGCACATAGGGGCCGGCGCCGATGCCCTGCTCCCACTGGATCTTGCCGCCTTCAGAGGGATAGATCGAGAGGTGGTAGTCGGACAGCAGGTAGGGGAAGTCGGCGTTGCCGCCGCTGAGATCGAAGACCACCGTCTCGGGGCCATCGGCCTTGACGGCCGTGACGTTCGAAAGAACGCCCTTGGCGGGCGACTTGGAGTCGGGGCCGATGTGGTAGTTGATGGTGGCCACGACGTCATCCGCGGTCAGCGTCTTGCCGTTATGGTAGGTGATGCCCTTGCGGATCTTGAACACCCACTTCTTGGCGCCGTCCGCGGGCTCGAAGCTTTCGGCCACATGCGGCACGACTTCGTTCTTCTGGTTGATCTGGACGAGCGGGGCGCCCATCACCGACTTGCCCCAGGCGAAGGTGAAGCCGTTGGACCAGGTGGCGGGATCAAGCGAGTCGGTTGTCTGGCCGTGGCCCACGGCAGACTTGAACACGCCGCCCTTCTTGGGCTCGGCGCGGGCCGCCGTCGCGAACAGCGTGTTGGCCGCAGCCAGCGTCATGCCAGAGGCCAGCGCGAACTGCATGAAGTCGCGGCGGGACAGCCGGGCCTGGCCAACGGCCTTCTGCGCGGCTTTCAGCTTCATTTCGAATTCGGTCATATGCGTCTCTCTCCTTGAGTAACCGGTCAATCTTGGTGCAGGTTTGGCGGCTGAAATTCGTGGGAGATGAGCTGGTAGCCTCCCTCCAGCGTTGCGTCCTCCGCCTTTCCCTGTTCCGTTCTTCTTGTCTTTGGGGCTTGAGCGCCCTTTACATGCGAAACTGTCACGGAGCCTTCACTCCGTCAATGACAGTTGCATAACGCAAGGGTGAATAGAACTCACAAATTGGACAGGTTTTGAGCGAAATACGACAGACGGGACCCTGACTTCAGGGGCCGAGATCGCCGGGGCTCATGCGGTAGGTGGTGGAGCAGAACTCGCAGGTGACGGCGATTTCTCCGTTGTCGACCATGTCCGCCTGGTCCTCTGCCGGGAACCTGGCCAGCAGGCGGGTGATGCTCTCCCGGGAACAGCTGCAGTAGCGTTGAAGCAGGGTGGCGGCATAGGCCGTCACGCCGTCCTCGTGATAAAGCCTGTAGAGCAATTGCTCGGCCGAAAGCTGAGGGTCGAGGAGTTCATGGTCCTCGACCGTATCGAGCAGCAACCGGGCCTTGACCCAGTCATCATGTTCAGAGTGCGGCGCATCCGTCCCATCGGGCGCATCGCCCGAATGCGATGGCAGCGGACTCTGACCGCCTTCGCGCGGCAGGTGCTGCACCATGATGGCCCCTGACCGCCAGCTCTCCGCCTTGCTGCCGCGCTGCAGGAGCGGCCCCGCGGCGAGCCGGATGCGGGTGGGGATCTGTTCCGACTTTTCGAAATAGCCATGCGCTGCCGCGGTGAGGTCGTCTGTCCCTGCGAGCGGCACGATCCCCTGGTAGCGTTCCATGTCCGGGCCCTGGTCCACCGTCATGGCGAGGTAGCCGGTTCCCAGCAGCTCCGCCTGGGAGGGGTTCGCCAGCGCCTGGACCCGCGCCGCGTCGAAGCGCGCATAGCCCCGGACCTTTCCGGGCGAGACATAATCCGCCACGATCATGTCGACGGGTCCGTCGGTCTTGGTCTGGAGGATGAACTTGCCGTCGAACTTGAGCATGGCGCCCAGCATGGCGGTGAGCGCCACGGCCTCGGCGAGTGTCGCCGAGACGGCGGGCGTGTAATCATGGCGGTGGAGGATGTCGTCCACCACCGCGCCCAGCCGCACCAGCCGCCCGCGCACACCGAGCGGCTTGATCTCGAAGGGCAGGACGAGGTCTTCGCCCTGAAGCTCAATCCCGGCCATCACGCCCCCAGGCAATGGAGCAGGATCGACTTCTGGATATGGAGGCGGTTTTCCGCCTCGTCGAAGATCAGGGAGTTGGGGCCGTCCATCACCTCGTCCGTCACCTCCTCGCCCCGGTGGGCGGGCAGGCAATGCATGAACTTGGCGCCGGGTGCGGCGAGGCTCATCAGCTTCTCGTTCACCTGATAGGGCTTGAGCAGATTATGGCGGCTCGCCGCGTCGGTGTCATGCATGGAAACCCAGGCATCGGTGATCACGCAATGCGATCCCGCGACCGCCTTCTCGGGCGATGACATCACAGTGACGTCCGCCCCTTGGGCCTTTGCCCATGACATGACGGCCGCTGCGGGCGCGAGTTCCTTCGGCGCGCCGATCCGGAGCTTGCCGCCGAGCTTGCCCACAGCATGAATCCACGAGGCGGCGACATTGTTGCCGTCGCCCACCCAGCTGACCGTCAGGTCCTTGAGCGGACCCACATGCTCCTCGAGCGTCATCACGTCCGCCATCACCTGGCAGGGATGCGTCAGGTCGGTGAGGCCGTTGATGACCGGAACGGTGGCGGCAGCAGCGAGCTCCGTCAGGTTTGAGTGCCGTGACGCGCGGATCATGATGGCATCGACGTAGCGCGAGAGCACGCGCGCCGTATCGGCGATGGTCTCGCCGCGGCCAAGCTGCATGTCGTTCGATGACAGCACCAGCGTCTCACCGCCAAGCTGGCGCATGCCGACCTCGAAGGAGACGCGCGTCCTGGTCGAGGGCCGCTCGAAGATCAGCGCCAGCATGCGGCCCTTCAGGGGCTCGTCCTTTTCCTTAAGGCCCTTCGGCAGGCCCTTGCGTGCATCCTTGATGGCGCGCGCTCTGGCGATGATGGCGTTCAATGCCGCGCCATCGAAATCGGAAATATCCAGAAAATGCTTCGGAACCGTCATGGCCTCAATCCTCACGCCGCTTCGGCTTCGAGCGCGGCGCAGGCGCGGTCGAGCTTGTCCACGGCTTCGGCGATGTCAGCATCGGTCACGACCAGCGGCGGCAGCAGGCGCACCACATTGTCGCCAGCCCCGATGGTGAGCAGATGCTGGTCGAGTGCCGCCGCCTGAAGAGATGTATTCGGTACCTTGCATTTGATGCCGACCATGAGGCCAGCGCCGCGGATGTCCTCGATGACCGAGGGATGCTGGTCCTTGAGGCGGGCGAGCTTCTGCTTCAGCGTCAGCGCGCGCTGCTGCACGCTCTCAAGAAAGCCGGGCGCGAGCACGACATCGAGCACCGCATTGCCGACCGCGGTCGCCAGCGGATTGCCGCCGAAGGTGGAACCATGCGTTCCCGCCGTCATGCCGGATGCCGCCCGCTCCGTGGCCAGGCATGCGCCCAGCGGAAAGCCGCCGCCGATGCCCTTGGCGATCGCCATGATGTCCGGCGTGACGTCCGCCCATTCATGGGCGAAGAGCTTACCGGTACGGCCGATGCCGCACTGGACCTCATCGAAGATCAGCAGGATGCCGTGCGCGTCGCAGAGTTCGCGCAGGCCCTTGAGGCACTGCGGCGGCACCGGGCGGATGCCGCCCTCGCCCTGCACCGGCTCGATCAGGATGCCCGCCGTCTCGGGGCCAATGGCCGCCTTCAGCGCATCATGGTCGCCGAAGGGCACCTGGTCGAAGCCTTCGACCTTGGGGCCGAAGCCCTCAAGATATTTCGCCTGGCCGCCCGCCGCGATGGTGGCAAGGGTGCGCCCATGGAAGGCGCCCTCGAAGGTGATGAGGCGGAACTTTTCCGGGTGGCCGTTGGCGGCATGGAACTTGCGCGCCATCTTGATCGAGCATTCGAGCGCTTCGGCGCCCGAGTTGGTGAAGAACACCGTGTCCGCGAAGCTGGCAGCGATGAGGCGCTGGGCGAGCTTCTCCTGCCCCGGCATCTGGTAGAGGTTGGAGGTATGCCAGATCTTCTGGGCCTGCTCGGTCAGCGCCTGGACGAGGTGGGGGTGGGAATGCCCGCAGCTCGTCACCGCGACGCCTGCGCCGAAATCGAGGTAGGCCTCGCCCTCGGGGGTGAACACGCGCACCCCCTCGCCCCGCTCGAAAGCAACCTTCGCTCGGGCGTAAGTGGGGAGAACGGGCGTGATCATGGCGGAACCCTGGATTCTGTAAATCAAAAGGCGCCCGCCGTGTCAGGTGGGCGCCTCGAAAAAAACCTTATAATTCCAAGGCTGCGCGCGGTCAATCGCGGCCTGAGACCAGGATTGATTCACGGAGCCCAACGCGTGATTCACGGTTTTCCACACTGAGTCAAAACAGCGCATGGACCCCCGATTCGTGGCCCTGATAAGGTTTCATTAACCAAAGGCGAGGGTCCGGAAACTGGGGAAAACGGGACCGATTCCAGCGTCGAAGGTTGCGGGTGAGTCACCGCTTATTGTAGGGTCCAGCCGACAAGCTACGAGATGTAGCGCTTAGCGGTCAGTATGGTTGTTGAACACGCCGGAACAGAGCAGGTCCGGCGAAGCAAAAGGGATTCCGTTGGTGCAAGAACAGGAAGTCAATCTTGGAGGGGCGAAATTGTCCTGGACAGATGAGCGCGTCGAGCTTCTCAAGAAGCTTTGGACGGAGGGATTGAGCGCCAGCCAGAT
>JBEILC010000106.1:0-10439 GCA_040379425.1 Hyphomicrobiales bacterium | reverse complement strand
CGCTCAGCTGACACATAGCTGTATCCTGATTTCTCGGCTAGCTTCTGCGCGGCGTCGAAGTCGCGCGCCAGTTCCGGCGCCAGATAGACCTGGCCCGCACCCGAGCCTGAAACCTTGGGCAGCTTCTTGAGGATCGCCTCGGTCTCGCGAAGCGCCAGGCGCGAATCGCCGCCGCTTGCCTTGATAAGTCCGGCGGCGAGGCCTTCCTCGTCGTCGAGCAGAACCTTCAGCAGATGTTCGGGGCTGAAGCGCTGATGGCCCTCCCGGAGCGCCAGGGACTGGGCGGACTGAACAAAGCCGCGCGAGCGCTCGGTGTGTTTCTCGAAATCCATGCGTTACTCCTCCTCGGCACATCCCCGAGGCCCCGTCATGGGCACCCCCGGAACGCCGTCACCGGTTGAATGGCCGCTGGCAAGACACCCGAACCCCCGCAGGGCATTCCGTCTTGGCAGCGGCCTTGACGCTGCTCATATGGGGAGGGGTTTTGCCCGATCAAGCAGGCGCCATGCTGGCCGGAGGCGCGGGCACAAGCTTTGCGCCTGATCAAAGAAAAAGGGCGGCACGTGGCCGCCCTTCGCGTCTTGTTCCCGATGGCTTCCGCTCAGTCGCCGGCGGGCGCCTTCACGTCCTCACCGGAAGCGGCCTCAGGTGCGGCCTCCTTGCGGGGGCGGCGCTCATACCTGCGCTTAGGTGCTGCCGCAGGCGCCTCCTCGGCGGCCGCTTCTGCCGGTGCCGGGGCGGGTGCTGGGCGGCGCAGGAAGGACGGCGCTTCCCAGCGATCGGTCTCCGGCGCGGCCGGGGCTATAGGGGAGGCCTCGGCGCGGGGCTGGTCCTCCACGCGGGCTTGCGGGGCCTGAGCGTGCTGGCGTGGCTCGCCGCCTTGTGGCTGGGGCTGGCCCTCCCGGCGGTCCTGCCAGCGGGGGCGGAAGCGGTCACGCCCGCCCTGCTCGCGGTTGTCGCGGTTATCCCGGTTGTCCCGGTTGTCGCGGTTGTCGCGCGGCTGGCGCTGCTGATTCGGTTGCTGCTGTGGGCGTTCGGCCACGCCCTCGATCATCGGCTGCTCGCCGAGGCCCTCGGGCTCGGCCGCGGGCTGGCCATTGGCGTTTTCGGGATGATCCTCGAGATCCTCGTCGTCGAACTCTTCGTCCGGGCGGCGATACTGCTGCTGGGCCTGCTGGTTGTAGGCCTGCGCCGCGAACACGATGCGGAGGTAATGCTCAGCGTGCTGGAAATAGCTCTCCGCCATCACGATGTCGCCGGAGGATTGGGCGTCCCGGCCAAGCTGGAGGTATTTGTCGGCGATCGTCTGGGCCGTGCCGCGGACCTTCACGTCTGGCCCGTTGCTTTCATACACCCTGCTCAGCGGGTTGCCGCCGCCTCCGCCGCCACCGCCGCTGCTTCCGCCGCCTCCACTGCGATGGCGGTTGCGGTTCCGGTTCTTGTGAGTGGGTCTCATCGAAATTCCATTTCCCGAACTGATCTAGGGTTAAGCGCGGAAGGCCACAGGGTCCGCTTGAGGAAGCCCCGCGGCAACCGGTTTACAAATCGGCTCAACAGGCGAGCGCTTTCAAGATTTACCCGTTGGTTACAGAAAGCTTCCGCGACCGGCTGGACCCCCGAGGGGCTCCCGCCATTTCCCCGCCTGTGCTGATATCAACTGGGCATATGCGCCTTGGGGCGCTTGCCTCAACGTCGTTCCCGGCACCAATACAAAGGGCAGAAAGCGTTTCCGAGTCGTATTTAGCCCACGGGGACCCACTTTCCAATTGATTTCTTTGCAACCTGCCCGCGGGCCACAGTTTTTTCAGCGGCGGCAGAACGCGAGGCAGCGCACATGGCCGCCGAGGTCCTTGTACCGTCCGGCGGGGCTGAAGCCGGCACGGGCGAAAATCGCCTCCACATCGGCCTCCTGGCCCGCCCCGATCTCCACCAGCACATGGCCGTCCGCCGCCAGGTGAGGCGCGGCATGGGCAGCGATGGCGTGGTAGGGATCAAGTCCGTCGTCTCCTCCGACAAGCGCGATCCGGGGGTCAAAGTTCCGGACATCGGGGCTCAGGCCTGAGATTTCGCCCGCCGGGATATAGGGCGGGTTTGACAGGACCATGTCGAAAATGCCGGAGACCGGCTCGAACCAGCTCCCCTGGCTGAGCGACAATCGCCCAGCCACGCCATGCCGCTCCGCATTCTCCCGCGCGACGGCCAGGGCCTCAGGCGAGAGGTCGGTGGCAAGCCCCGAAGCGTCGGGCCGCTCCGCCAGCAGGGTGACGGCAATCGCGCCCGTGCCCGTGCCGAGGTCGAGGAGCCGCGCGCGGGGCGACATCAGCGCCAGAGCCGCCTCAATCAGCGTTTCGGTGTCAGGCCGGGGATCGAGCGTTGCGGGTGTCACCCGGAAGCTCCTGCCATAGAAGTCCCGCTCGCCCAGGATGCGCGAGACGGGCTCGTGCGCTTCGCGCCGTTGAATAAGCGAGCTGAACCGCATCGCCTGCCCCTCGGTGACAGGGTGGCGCGGCTCCATGATCATCTCCTCGCGGGAGAGGCCCGTTGCGGCCTGGAGCAGGAGCCTCGCGTCAAGTTCCGGGATTTCGGCACCCGCTGCCCTGAGCCGTGCCACAGCCGCCTTGAGGAGGCTGTCCAGCGCCTCAGGCGGCATTGTCTTGCTCGGCCAGCAGTTCGGCCTGATGACGGGTCATCAGCGCCTGCACCATCTCCTCCAGCGCCGGGCCCTCCATGATCTGGTCGAGCTTGTAGAGCGTCAGGTTGATGCGGTGATCGGTGCAGCGGCCTTGCGGGAAATTGTACGTCCGGATGCGCTCGGAGCGGTCGCCGGAGCCCACCTGGTCCTTGCGCGTGGCGGAGCGCTCGCTGTCGATCCTCTGGCGCTCCAGTTCATAGAGCCTGGCGCGCAGCAGCTTCATCGCGGCGTTCTTGTTCTTGAGCTGGGACTTCTCGGTCTGCTGGGCCACCGCGAGCCCGGTCGGGAGATGGGTGATGCGCACCGCCGAATCGGTGGTGTTCACCGACTGCCCGCCAGGGCCAGAGGAGCGGTAGACGTCGATCCGCAGATCCTTGTCCTCGATCTTGATGTCAACGTCCTCGGCCTCGGGCAGCACGGCAACGGTGGCAGCCGAGGTGTGGATGCGGCCTTGCGTTTCGGTCGCGGGCACGCGCTGCACGCGGTGCACGCCCGATTCGAATTTCATGTGCGCGAAGACGCCCGCGCCAAAGATGTTGGCGATCACTTCCTTGAAGCCGCCATGCTCACCTTCGCTTGTCGAGATCACCTCGACGCGCCAGCCCTTGAAGGCCGCATAGCGCTGATACATGCGGAACAGGTCGCCCGCGAAGATCGCCGCCTCGTCGCCGCCGGTACCGGCGCGAAGCTCAAGGATCACATTCTTGTCGTCGGCGGCATCCTTGTGGAGGAGCAGGATGCGCATCTCCTGCTCCATGGTGCTGATGCGCTCGTCCAGCACGGGGCGCTCGGCCTCCGCCATCTGGGCCAGTTCACCGCCCGCCTTCACCATCTCATCAAGGTCACGGCGCTCGTCATAGGCCTTGCGCAACTCGCGCGCCTTCTTTGCGGCGGGCTCGAGTTCCGCATATTCCTTGGAGAGCTTCACGAAGGCATCGCCCGAAACGGCGCCCGAGGACATGTCATGCTCGACGGTGGCAAAGCGCTGGACGATTCGATCGAGCTTTTCTTGGGGAATGGCGGGCATGGGCGGCTTCTAGCCGAAGCCCCTTCCTGTTGGAAGCCTCAGCCAGCCGTGTCGAAGAGGATGGTGACAGGCCCGTCATTGACCAGCGCCACCTTCATGTCCGCACCGAAAATGCCGGTCTCAACCCGCAAGCCCTCGCCGCGCAGCACCTGGCAGACGTGCTCATAGAGCCGCTGGCCATCTTCCGCGGGCGCTGCCTTCGAAAAGCCGGGGCGGTTGCCGCTTTCCATGCCTTCAGCGGCAAGGGTGAACTGGCTCACCGCCAGCACCGCGCCATCCACTGCCGAAAGCGGCAGGTTCATCTTGCCCGCCTCATCCTTGAAAACTCGGAGCGAAGCGACCTTGCGGGCCAGGCGTCCGGCGTCCTTCTCCGTATCGCCCGCCATAGCGCAGACGAGCATGAGAAAGCCACGGCTGATGGCGCCGGTGATCCGGCCATCGACCGTGACGGAGGCTTCGGAAACCCGCTGGACGACGGCGCGCAAGGCGAGGCGCCGTCAGCCCTCGAAGGAGCCGAGATCGAGCGAACGGCCGACCAGGATCTCGCCCGGCGCGCCGAGGACGCCCTTCTCCTTGCCGTCGATGACATAGCTGAGCAAGCCGCCGTCCCGCGCGATGACCACAAGGCCCTCGCGGTTCGGCACGCGGTAGGTGTCGCCCTTCATCAGCATCTGGGTCATCACCACATTGCCCTGGGCGTCCTCGATCCGGACCCAGACCGGGGCCTTCGCCTTGAGCGTCAGGCGGCTTTCGCCGTTTCCGGTGCCAAACTCCCGGCCCTCGCCGGTGATCGCGACGCCGGTGGCGCTGGGCATGGCATCAAGGGGCTTGGCCTTGCCTGCCGCATCCGGCACGTTCTGTTCGATGAGCAAGGTGATGCCGTCGAGGCCCGTTCCAGCGAGATCGTCTTCACCAGGGGCAGCGGCCTGCTGGGCGGGTTGCGCATCCTCCGCCATCGGCTGCTCGCCCACGCGGACGTCAGCGGTCTCCGGCACTGTCGAGGCGGTCGGCATGGGGTCAGCTTCAACCGCATTCTGCGCCTGCTGGGCCACGGGGCGCTCCTCGCCCGAAGGAAGCAGGAGATAGCTTCCGCCCGCGAAGAGCAGCATGGCCGCCGCCAGTGAGGCGACGAGGCCGCCCGTACCGCTGCGGATGCCATTGAGCTTGAATTTCGGCAGTTTCGGCAGCCGCCCCAAGGCCAGGATCTTGGCGCTTGAAAGCGGCGCCGGATTGGCGGGGTGGCGCGGTTCGGCAGCCAGCGGCGGCGGCGGCAGGAAGCGGGCGTAATGCTCGACCAGCGGTTCGGGATCGAAACCTAAGAATTGCGCATAGGCGCCGATCATCTCGAGGGCCTCGAGGCGCTCGGGCATGCAGGTCATGTCGCCCCATTCGATCGCCTGGAGGTGATAGGGGTGGATGCCGGCTTCCTCGCCCGCCTCTTCAAGGCTCAAGCCGCGGGCTTCGCGCTCGCGCTCAAGGTACCATCCGGCCTCGCCCGCCGGATCGGTTTCGCCATCCGGCTTGTCCCGGACACTGTCATAAGCTTCAGCTTCCGCAATGGCTTCAACGCCGGGTTCGGCCTGGATCCCGGCCTCGCCGGTAAGCTCGACACTGTCATTACGCATGTGAATACTCTCGGGCACAGATGGATTTCGGGCCCTCAGCGGGCCTTTCTCCCAAGAATGACCGAGAATGGTGAATGGGAAGCTAACGGAATCGTTCTAAAGAACCACGCCGTTGCGCTGGGCGAATTCCATGAGCTCGGGCCGCAGCGTGTGGAGCGGGCTGGCGAGCAAGGGTTCCATGAAGCGCCAGAGCTTGGCCTTGTCGAGGGACATGACCATGGCCTTCACCGGGCCCACCGCCGAGGGCACCATGGAGATCGAGACGAGGCCCACGCCGACGAGCGCCATCGCCTCCAGCGGCCTGCCGCCCAGTTCGCCGCACAGCGTCACCGGCTTCTTGTGGCGCTCCGCCTTCTCGACGATCAAGCGCATGGCGCCGAGCGCCGCCGGGCTCAACGGGTCATAGCGGCCCGCGAGTTTCGGATTGCCACGGTCAGAGGCGAAGAGGAACTGCACGAGGTCATTGGACCCGATCGAGGCGAAGTCGACGAGCGGCAGCAGATGGTCGAGTTGCCAGAGAAGCGAGGGGATCTCGATCATGGCGCCGAGCTTCAGCGGATGGGGCAGCTTGTGGCCGCGCTTCAGCAGGTGCTGCTTCTCCATCTCCACGACTTCGACCGCATGCTTGTATTCCTCGACGTCGGCGATCATCGGGAACATGATCTTGAGCGGGGCTCCGTCAGCCGCCAGCATCAGCGCGCGCACCTGCAGGCGCAGCAGCGCGGGGCGGTCCAGCGCCATGCGGATCGAGCGCCAGCCAAGTGCGGGGTTCTCTTCCCGGGGCTGGCGGAGATAGGGCAGCACCTTGTCGGCCCCGATGTCGAGTGTCCGGAAGGTGACGGGCTTGCTCTGGGCCTGCTCCATGATGGTCTGGTAATGCCGGACCTGGCTGGTGAGCCTGGGGAAGCGGCTCGCCATCATGAACTGGAGTTCGGTGCGGTAGAGGCCCACGCCATCCGCGCCTGAATCATGAAGGTGCGGCAGGTCCACGATGAGGCCCGCATTGATGTTGAGTTCGATCCGCTCGCCCGAGCGGCAGATCGCCTGCTCGTCGCGCAGTGCCGCGTATTGCGCCTGCTTCCTCGCGTAGAAACGCACTTTCTCGGCATAGGCGCGCTGAAGATCCGTGGACGGACGAACGAACACCTCGCCCGTGCCGCCATCGACGATGACGGGGCTTCCGGTGTCGACGAGGTCGATCAGGCCTTCGGCCTGGCCGATGGCGGGAATGCCTAAGGCCCGCGCCACGATGGCGACGTGGCTGGTGCGGCCGCCCTCCTCCAGCACCACGCCGCGGAGCTTCGTGCGGTCATAGTCGAGAAGCTCGGCCGGGCCCATGTTGCGGGCCACGACGATGGCGTTCTGCGGCAGGTCTGAGCGCGACGCCGTGGCAATCGCCCCCGTTAGGATGCGCAGCAGCCGGTTCGACAAATCGTCGAGGTCATGCATGCGCTCGCGCAGGTAGGTATCAGGTGTCCTCGCCATGCGCGCGCGGTTGTCGTTCTGCACGCGCTCGACGGCGGCTTCCGCCGTGAGGCCGGTGTCGATGGCCTCCCGCAGGCGGTTCACCCAACCCTTGTCATGGGCGAACATGCGGATCGTCTCGAGAACGTCGGAATACTCCGTGGCGCCGCGCTGGGCATCCGAGCCGTCAAGCAGTTCGTCCACATGGGCACGGAGCTGCGCCACGGCATCCTCGAGGCGCTGCTTCTCCTTCGGCACGTTCTCGGCAATGAGGTTCTGGATGAGGACGCGCGGCTCATGCAGCACGACGTGGCCGAGTGCCACGCCTTCAGCGAGCGAATCGCCGCGCAGTTGATGGCTCCTGACATGCGCGACGTCGGCTGCGACCTCGCTCGCCACCTCGCGCAACTCGCCCGCAGCGATGACCTCCGCCAGCACCATGGCCGTGGTCTGCAGCGCCTCTTCCTCTTCTTCCGTGTAATGGCGCCTGGTGCGGTTCTGCACCACGAGAACACCAATGACGGTGCCGCCACGCATGATCGGCACGCCAAGGAAGGAGTTGTAGATCTCTTCGCCGGTCTCGGGCAGGTATTTGAAGGATGGGTGGTGCTGCGCGTCCGAGAGATTGAGGCCGATGGCCTGCTTGGCGATGGTGCCGACGAGGCCCTCGCCGGACTTCAGCTTCGACTTGTGCACCGCCTCACGCTTGAGGCCCTCGGTCGCATAAAGCTCGAGAATGTCGCCCGGCCGCATGACATAGATCGAGCAAACCTCGGCCACCATGTTGGCGGCGATGATCTGGACGATCTTGTCAAGGCGCGTCTGCGCTGAGACCGGCTCCGCCATGACCTCGCGGAGCCGCCTGAGCAGAACACGCGGGCCGAGGGCGGAGGTTACCATCAGCCGGTGTCCTCGCGTACGCAGACGCGCACCGTTTTGAAACGGCGCTTCGTCGTCACGCGATGGCTGATGATGCGCATGCGCGGTCAGGCCGCCTTCGCGTCGAGGCCGTAAGCGGTGTGCAGCGCGCGCACGGCGAGCTCAGTATAGGCCTCGTCGATCAGCACCGAGACCTTGATCTCGGAGGTGGTGATGGCCTGGATGTTGATGCCCTTGTCGGCGAGCGAGCGGAACATCTTGGCGGCAACGCCGGCATGGCTCCGCATGCCGATGCCCACGATCGAAACCTTGGCGACGTCGGCCGAATGCACGATGTCGTCGAAGCCGACCTTGGACTTCACGCCACCCAGCACCTCGATCGCCTTGCGGAGATCCTTCCTCGCCACGGTGAAGGTGATGTCGGTGAAGGCGCCGTCAGCCGAGATGTTCTGCACGATCATGTCGACCGAAATGTCGGCCTCGGCCAGGGGGCCGAAGATCGCGGCGGAAACGCCGGGCTGGTCCTTGACGCGCCGGAGCGAGACCTTCGCCTCATCGCGCGAATAGGCAACACCGCTGACTACATGCTGTTCCACGATACGTTCCTCATCGCATACGAGTGTTCCGGGGCCCGTGCCGTCGGGCTTGTTCTGGTTCGGCGAATCCGGCGCCTCGAAGCTCGAGCGCACCTGCAAGGGTACCTTGTAAACCATGGCCAGTTCAACCGACCGCGTCTGCAGCACCTTGGCGCCGAGGGACGCCTGTTCCAGCATCTCCTCATAGGAGATGCGGTCGAGCTTCCGCGCCCCGGTCACGATCCGGGGGTCCGCCGTATAGACGCCGTCAACGTCTGTATAAATGTCGCAGGCCGCATCGAGCGCTGCCGCGACCGCCACCGCCGAGGTGTCCGACCCGCCACGGCCCAGCGTGGTGATGCGCCGGTCCGGGCCAATGCCCTGGAAACCGGCGATGACCGCCACCTGGCCCTGCTCCATGCGCTTGCGCAATTCCTCGCCATCGATGCCGGCGATGCGGGCGGCGCCATGCACACCGTCGGTCTTAAGCGGAATCTGCCAGCCGGCCCAGGAGCGGGCGGGAATACCTAAGTCCTGAAGGACGATGGCAAGCAGCCCAGCCGTCACCTGCTCGCCGGACGCGACAACGGCGTCATATTCGCGTGCATCGTGCACGGCGGCGGCCTCGCGGCACCAGCCGACCAGCCGGTCGGTCGTTCCGGCCATGGCGGAGACGACAACCGCCACATGGTTGCCGGCCTTCACCTCGCGCTCGACATGGCGGGCAACGTTGCGGATGCGGGCAATGTCCGCTACCGAAGTGCCGCCGAACTTCATTACCAAACGGCCCATCGGCCAAACCTTTCATATCCCCTGCCGCCCGGAACCCCTTCTTGAAGGATCCGGCTGGTGGCCAAGTCTAAAGGACAGTTGAACCCCCGGGTGCGGCGCGGCGTACTCATAGATGACCGATTGCGCTTATGCAATAATGGCTAAAGCAGAAATTTGGATTGGGACATGACCGCCTTCGCCCCCTCGATCGACCCTTCGGAAGTTGCAAAATTCTCGGCCATGGCCGCCGAATGGTGGAACCCCAAAGGCAAGTTCGGGGTGCTGCATGTGTTCAACCCGGTGCGCCTCCAGTTCATCAAGGAGCAGGTCACCGCCCGGATGGGCCGGGATCCCCTGGAACTCCGCCCCTTCGAGGGCCTGCGCTTCCTCGACATCGGCTGCGGAGGAGGGCTCCTGACGGAGCCGATGGCGCGGCTTGGCGCCACCATCGTGGGGGTGGCGCCCTCGGAGAAGAACATCACGACGGCCAGTGTCCACCGAGACGAGATGGGCCTCGACATCGACTACCGTGCCGGCACGGCCGAGGACCTCGCGGCGGCGGACGAGCGCTTCGACGTGATCCTCAACATGGAGGTGATCGAGCACGTGGCCGATCCGCGCGCCTACACCGCCACCTGTGCCTCCATGCTGAAGCCCGGCGGGCTGATGTTCGTGGCAACGCTCAACCGCACGCTCAAGTCCTTCGGCCTTGCCATCGTGGGGGCCGAATATGTGCTGGGCTGGCTTCCCAAGGGCACGCACCAGTGGGAGAAGTTCATCACGCCCGCAGAACTCAAGGGCTGGCTGGCTGAGAACGGGCTCATCACCAAGGAGGAGCTGGGTGTCACCTACAATCCGTTTAACCGCCAGTGGAAGGTGAGCCGCGACATGGCCGTCAACTACATGCTGCTGGCCCGGAAGGTCTGACCCGGCATGTTCCTCGGGATCGACATCGGCACCTCCGGCGTCAAGGCGGTGCTGGTGGATGAAGGCCAACGCCTCCTCGCAACGGCCACGGCACCGCTCGCCATCTCGCGGCCCCGGGACTTGTGGTCCGAGCAGAACCCGGAAGACTGGTGGGTGGCGGTCGAACAAACTGTCCTGGACCTTCGTGGCAAGGCGGGGCCTTCTTGGTCCGGCATCCAGGCCATCGGGCTCTCGGGCCAGATGCATGGCGTGGTGCTGCTGGATGAGGCGGGCCTGCCGCTGCGCCCCGCCATCCTCCACAATGACGGGCGCTCCTTCGCGGAGGCGGAAGAGCTGAACCGCAGGCTTCCCGCCATCGGCTCGATCGCGGGCGTGCCCGCCATGCCGGGATTCGCCGCGCCGAAACTGCTCTGGCTGCGCAAGCATGAGCCGGAGATCATGGACCGGGCCGCCATGATGCTGCTGCCCAAGGACTATGT
>JBEILC010000105.1:0-10463 GCA_040379425.1 Hyphomicrobiales bacterium | reverse complement strand
CCTTCCCCAATTCGCCGGCGACCGCGCAAGGAACGGTGAAGCCCGCCGTGCTGGCAGCAAGGAAGCGTGGCGTGCTGTTCGACATCGGCCACGGCATGGGCTCCTTCGCCTTCAAGACCGCGCGCGCCATGCTGGCCAACGGCTTTGCGCCGGACACGATCTCGTCTGACGTCCACGCGCTCTGCATCAAAGGCCCAGCCTTTGACCAGGTCACCACTATGTCGAAGTTCCTCTGCCTCGGCATGAGCCTCTCCGATGTCATCAAGGCCTCGACCGTCAACGCCGCCTTCGCGCTGAAGCGCCCGGAACTCGGCAGCCTGAAGCCGGGGTCGGTTGGCGATGCGACGCTGCTCAGCGTGGAAGACGGCAAGTTTGATTTTGTGGATGTGGTGGGCGAACACCTCGAGGGCCGTCAGCGGATCTATGCGAAGGGCGTGGTGCTCGGCGGCCGCTGGTGGCATCCGACGTGACGGGAGTTACCCCGTCACAACCTTTTCAATCTCATCATAGGCGCCGGGAGCGGCTGCGATCAGGCTGTTGCCCTTGAACAGGCCGTCGTTGCTGAGGAAATCGCTGACCTTCGCGCCAGCACCTTCACACACGGCGATGGCGCCCAGCGCGTCCCATGACTTGATGACGGGCTCGAAGAAGCCGACGAGGCGGCCCGCCGCCACATAGCAGAGGCCGAGCGCACCGGAGCCTTCGCGATAGAACATGCCGCCCGCTGCAAGAAACCGCTCAAAGGCCGGAAGGAACAGTGCAGGGCCGCTCTTCGGCGAGTAGCCGGTGCAGGTCAGCCCTTCGCGGATCGAGGCCGCGGCACTCACCCGGATTGGTTTTCCGTTGAGCGTCGATGGAAAGTTCCGCCCCCCGGCAAAGAGCTCATCGCGCGCCGGGGCGATCACGAAGCCAAACTGGATGATGCCGTTCTGCATGAAGCCGATCGACACGCACCAGCTGGTGAGGCCGAGGCAGAAGGGCTGCGTGCCATCGATCGGATCGGCGACCCAGATGCCCTGGCCTTCGCTATAGGCGGTAGGCTCTGTCTCCTCGCCGAGGAAAGCATCATCCGGAAAGGCCTTGGCGAGCCGCTCTCTGATCAGCAGTTCGGTGTTGAGATCGGCCTCGCTCGCGAGGTCCTGCGGGCCCTTGTTCTTGATGGTAAGCTGGTCGCGCGCATTGAAATAGATGTTGGCAAGCGCGCCCGCCTCACGGATCAGGCCGAGGCCAAATTCATATCGTCCGTTTACTGACATTTCAATCCTTCCAGAGCCATGCTGCACCGCGCACACCGCTCGCATCGCCGTGCTTGTTGCGCAGGATGGGGGTGTGGAACACGGTGGAGAAGGTGCGCGCGGCAAGTGCCGGGGGCAGATCCTCATAGAGTTCATCGACATTGGACATGCCGCCGCCCATCACCAGCACATCGGGGTCGAGCGCGTTGACGACAGTCGCAAGCCCCCGCGCCACACGGTCGATGTAGCGCCGCCAGAGGAGGTTCGCGAGGTGATCGCCCTTGCGCTTCAGCGCCATGATCTCGGCGGCCTTCAGCTCGAGGCCCTTATGTTCCGCATACTGAGCTTCGAAGGCGCGGCCCGAGCACCAGGTCTCGATGCAGCCCACACGGCCGCAATAGCAGGGCTTGCCGGGAATCTCAGTGGTGTCCGGCAAGGGCAGCGGATTATGCCCCCACTCGCCGCCCGAATTGTTGGGCCCGTGATGCGCGCGGCCATTGACGGCGATGCCCGCCCCCACGCCCGAGCCGAGGATCACCGCAAAGACGACGTTGTATCCCGCCCCTGCCCCGTCCACGGCCTCGGAGGCGGCGAAGCAATCGGCATCGTTCTCGACACGGATCTCGCGGCCCAGCGCCGCCGTGAGATCAGCCTCGACGGGCTTGCCGAGAATCCATGTTGAACTGGCACCCTTGCCAAGCCGGCTCTTGGGCTCAAGCGAGCCCGGAATGCCGATGCCCACGCTTCCCTGCCGTCCCGTCTGGGCTTCGAGCGCGTCGATCACGGAGCGGATGGTCTTCAGGCAGCCCTGATAGTCATGGCGCGGCGTTGCCTCGCGCAGGCGCAGCAATTCGCGCCCGTCCAGCTCCATCGCAACACCCTCGATCTTGGTGCCGCCCCAGTCGATCCCGATCAGCATGTCCCCTCCGAAATCAGACGCAATCTGGCAGCGGGCGAAACGGAAGCCAAGCAAAACAAAACCCCGCCCGGATTGCTCCGGACGGGGCCAGATCGTCAGACAGCGATTGGACTCAGTGCCCGGCGAGAACCGCCAGCAGCAGCAGCGCCACGATGTTGGTGATCTTGATCATCGGGTTCACGGCGGGGCCCGCCGTGTCCTTGTAGGGGTCGCCGACGGTGTCACCGGTGACGGAGGCCTTGTGGGCTTCCGAGCCCTTGAAGTGCTTCACGCCCTTGGAGTCCACGAAGCCATCCTCGAAGGACTTCTTCGCATTGTCCCAGGCGCCGCCGCCCGCCGTCATGGAGATGGCGACGAACAGGCCCGTCACGATCACGCCCATGAGCATGGCGCCCACCGAGGCGAAGGCCTGCGCCTTGCCGGCAATCGCCAGGATCACGAAGTAGACCACGATCGGCGAGAGCACGGGCAGCATCGAGGGAACGATCATTTCCTTGATGGCGGCCTTGGTCAGCATGTCCACGGCGCGGCCGTAGTCAGGCTTCTCCGTGCCCTGCATGATGCCGGGCTTCTCCTTGAACTGGCGGCGCACCTCGACCACCACCGCCTGCGCGGCGCGGCCGACGGCCGTCATCGACATGCCGCCGAAGAGATAGGGCAGCAGGCCGCCGAACAGCAGGCCGACGACGACGTAAGGATTGGCCAGCGAGAAGTCCACCGCGCCCAGTCCCTTGAAGTACTGGTAGACGGTTGAGCCTTCGGCATTGGCCTGTGTCGTGAAGTAGGCGAGGTCCTGCGTGTAGGCTGCGAACAGCACCAGCGCACCGAGGCCCGCGGAGCCAATGGCATAGCCCTTGGTCACGGCCTTGGTGGTGTTGCCCACCGCGTCCAGCGCGTCGGTGTTGTGGCGCACTTCCTTCGGCAGGCCCGCCATTTCGGCGATGCCGCCGGCGTTGTCCGTCACCGGGCCGAAGGCGTCGAGCGCCACGATCATGCCAGCGAGCGCCAGCATGGTGGTGACGGCGACGGCCGTGCCGAACAGGCCGCCGAGGATGTAGGTCACGATGATGCCCGCGACGATGACGAGGGCGGGAAGAGCGGTCGCTTCCATCGAGACCGCCAGACCCTGGATCACGTTGGTGCCGTGACCGGTGATCGAGGCTTCGGCGATGGAGTTGACCGGGCGCTTGCCCGTGCCGGTGTAATATTCAGTAATCCATATGATCGCCGCGGTGATGACGAGGCCCACCACGCCGCACCAGAACAGGTTCATAGGGGTGAAGCCGCCCAGGTCGGCGGACATGCTGCCGAACACCAGGTAGATCACCGGGAACAGCGCCAAGAGCGAGAGGATGCCCGTCGCGATCACGCCCTTGTAGAGCGCGCCCATGATGTTGTTGGAGGGACCCAGCTTCACGAAGTAGGTGCCGATGATCGAGGTGATGACACAGGCGCCGCCAATCGCCAGCGGAAGCACCATGCCGGCCAGCTTGAACTCCTGCGGGAGCGCGATGGCCGCGAGCACCATGGTGGCGACAGCCGTCACCACATAGGTCTCGAACAGGTCAGCCGCCATGCCCGCACAGTCGCCGACGTTGTCGCCCACATTGTCCGCGATGGTAGCGGGGTTGCGCGGATCATCTTCGGGGATGCCCGCTTCCACCTTGCCAACCATGTCGCCGCCGACGTCCGCACCCTTGGTGAAGATGCCGCCGCCAAGGCGCGCGAAGATCGAGATCAGCGAGGCGCCGAAGGAGAGCGCCACGAGTGCATCGATCACGGTGCGGCTCGTCGGGTCGAAGCCCATCGAGCCCGAGAGGAAACCGAAATAAAGGGTCACGCCAAGGAGGCCGAGGCCAGCGACGAGAAGGCCCGTCACCGCACCCGCCTTGAAGGCGAGGTCGAGGCCGCCGGCCAGCGACTTGGTCGCCGCCTGCGCCACGCGCACGTTGGCGCGCACCGAGACGTGCATGCCGATGAAGCCCGCGAGGCCCGACAGAATGGCGCCGATGGCAAAGCCGATGGCCGACCAGACACCCAGCAGCAGCCAGGCGAGGACGAAGATCACCACGCCGACGATGCCGATGGTTGTGTACTGACGGTTGAGATAGGCAGTGGCGCCTTCGCGCACGGCAGCGGAAATCTCCTGCATACGGGCGGTGCCGGCGTCCGCGGCCATCAGGCCGCGCGTCGTCACGATGCCGTACACGATGGAGAGCGCGCCTGCGAGCACGATCAGCCAGAGTGCAGTGGTCATGATAAACCCTTGTGTTTGTTCAGCGTTTCCCCGGAGCCCCTATTGTCGGCAAAAGCCGCGTTATCCCTGCCCCGGAAAGTGAAGTCCGTATGCCAAATCAAGCGGATGAGCGCAATAAGCAGATGGTTCTGCCACGAAAGAGACAGGTTCGGGTGCTTTCTGGCACCATGAAACTCTTGGCCTGGGTTGGCTTTTCGATTGCTGTTGTTGTCCTTGGGATGGCCGTGCTGCCCCAGGGGATTGAAGCGTTTCGGCTGCTTGCCGGCCCGCGCGATGAAGCCGCCGTTGCAGGCTACACGCTCTCCTTGAAGAGGCCTGCCGATTACGCCATGGCCATAGATGCGGCCGCCGCTTCCCTGGACTCGGATCTCGCCTCGAGCCTTCTGGCGCTGGCCGAGGAGCGCGGAGTGGCCCTGCCGCCCTGGTCGCGTGAGACTGTCGCCCGGCTGGAGTCAGACGCCACGGCCCGCATGGGGTCGGATGCGCTGAACGGCTTCCTCTCCGGCGACGCATCGAGCGAGGCTGCACTTGCCGGCGCCATTGCGGGCGACCTCACCGGAATCGGCGACGTGCGCGACCTCTATCTCCAGGCTGAGCAGTACTTCTCCGGCGGCGAGGTGGACCCGCTGCTGGCGGGGCTGTCTGCCGTGGGGCTCGGCGTCACGGCTGCGACCTATGCCTCCGCCGGGCTGGCGCTGCCCGCCCGCTCCGGGCTCAGCTCATTGAAGGCAGTGAAGCGGGCGGGCAAGCTCTCGCCAGCGCTCGGACGCCAACTCGCGGCTGTTACGGCGGATGCGGTCAATACGCGCTCGATCAAGGTGCTGACCCGTTCCCTCGATAGCCTCGGCACCGACATCTTCACCATCGGCAGCAAGGCGGGCTACCGCACGACGGTGCTCACCCTCGAGAAGGCGCAGTCGGTGAAGGAGGTGAGCATGATGGCGAAGCTCGCCACCCGCTTCGGCAAGGCCACGCGGGGCGTTCTCGTGCTGGCGGGCGGTGCATTGACCTTCGCCAGCGTCATGGGCTCGGCGGCCTTCTGGTCGGTCTCGATGCTCATCTGGGTCATGTCGGCACTCATGGGCCTGACGCGGCTGTGCTGGTCCATCGGGCGCTGGCTGGCGCCGCGGCCTGCAGCTCAGCCCGCCTGAGCGGCCTTCCGCTTGCGGGTGGCGAGCCAGCCGATCATGACGAGCGCCAGCACCACCATCGGAAGCACTGCGTAGTTCACACCTGACCAGCCGAACCAGGCGAGCAGCTTGCCCGCGCTGAGCGAGGTCGCCGCCGTGGTGGAGAAGACCAGGAAGTCATTGAGGCCCTGGGCCTTGTTGCGCTCTTCGGGCTCATAGGTGTCGGTCAGCAGCGTGGTGCCGCCGATGAAGCCGAAGTTCCACCCGAGCCCCAGCAGGATCAGCCCCACCGCGAAATTCTCGAAGTGGATTCCCAAGAGTCCCGAGACGGCAGCACCCACCAGCAGCAGCATGCCAAAGGCTGACACTCTCTCCGCCCCGAAGCGGGTGATGAGGCTGCCGGTGAAGAAGCTCGGCACGAACATGGCCAGCGCGTGCCACTGGATGACCCAGCTCGAATCCTGCACCGAAAATCCGCAGCCCAGCATGGCGACGGGCGTTGCCGTCATCACCAGCATCATGATGCCATAGGCCAGCATGGCGGTGAGTGCGGCCACGATGTAGCGCGGCTGGCGGGCAATGATGCTCAAAGCGCGGCCAGACGGCGCGTCATGCTTGTCTGTCAGCGGAACATCGACCGCCAGCAGGATGGCGGCACCCGCCAGCGCAAGAAGGGACATGACGACCCATGTGCCGGCGAAGGTGACGGGGGCAAGCAGATCCACCGAATACATCACCAGCACCGTGCCGATGAGGGCCGCGATGATGCCGCCCGTCATCACCCAGGAAATCGCCTTGGGCTTGAAGGCGGGGCTCGCGGTGTCCGCCGCGGCGAAGCGATAGTAGGAGGCAGAGGCCTGGTAGACGCCCACGAGGAAGCAGCCGAGCAGGAAGAGCTCGAAACTGCGCTGGAAGATCGCATACACGCCGATGAGCGAGCCCAAGGCTCCCACCAGCGCGCAGACGACAAAGCCCGTCCGCCGTCCGGTTCGGCGCATCATCAGCGAAATCGGAAAGGTGGTGAGTGCCGTGCCGACAATGACAATCGACATGGGAAGTGTTGCCCACGACGCGCTGGGGGCAAGCTGCGCACCGACAAGACCTGACGTCACCACAACAGCGGTGACGGCCGCGCCATAAAGCGCCTGGGCGATAGCGAGGATGACCGCGTTCCTGCGGGCCCTGGTGTCATCGAAGCCCGCAGCCGCTGCCGTCACGCAGGAAACTCCTGCGGCCGCTTCTGCCGCGCCAGGCGGTCCAGCACTCCGTTGACGAAGCGCGGTTCCTCCGCGCCGAAGAAGGCATCCGCCACGTCGACATATTCGCTGATCGCCACACGGGCCGGAACGCGGTCCATGAACATCAGCTCATAGGCCCCCGCGCGCAGGATGGCGCGCACGGTGGAATCGAGGCGGTGCAGCGGCCAGGCCTTGTCGAGGATCTGATCCACCGCAGGGTCGATTGCCTTTTGCTCGCGCACCACGCCATTGACAACGTCCTTCAAATGGCGATAGTCGGCCTCGCCGCATTGGCCGTCCTCGAAATTCTCACTCATGACGCGGGAGGAGAACTGGGCCAGCGTCTCGCCAACGTCCGAGCCCGAAAGGTCCATCTGGTAAAGCGCCTGCACAGCACCCAGCCTTGCAGCCGAGCGGCGTTCTCGGGAATATTTGCCGTCGTTGGCGCTCACGATGCCGCTTTCACGTCAGGGCCCGCGGCCTTGCGGCTCATGAGCCGGGAGAAGCGGATCATGTGAAGGGCGGCTTCCGCAGCTCCCCCGCCCTTGTCCATCTCCTCGACACCGGCGCGGGCCCAGGCCTGCTCCTCATTCTCGCAGGTGAGGATGCCATTGCCGATGCACAGGCCTTCGAGCGTCAGATCCATGATGCCGCGCGAGCTTTCATTCGCCACGATGTCGTAATGCGTGGTCTCGCCGCGCAGCACGCAGCCCAGCGCCACGTAGCCGTGGTAGAGGCCCGTCTCATGCGCCACCGCGATGGCGCCGGGGATTTCGAGCGCACCCGGAACGGCGAGCCGTTCCCAGCTGGCGCCGGCCTTCTCGATATGTTCGATGGCGCCGCGGCAGAGTTCATCGCAGATGTCGCCATAGAAGCGCGCCTCGAGGATGAGGATGTGCGCGCGGGTCTGCTCGACGGTGGCTTTGGTCTTTTCGGTTTTCATGTCGGTTTGTACTCGGTGAGGCGGGCCACATAGCGCGCCAGCATGTCGATTTCAATGTGGACCCGCTGGCCCTCGACCATGGTCCCCCAGGTGGTGACCGCCCGGGTGTGCGGGATGATGTTGACGCCGAACTCCCGGCCCTCGACCTCATTGACGGTGAGCGAGGTGCCGTCGATCGCCACCGAGCCCTTGGGCGCGATGAAGCGGGCAAGCTCGTTCGGCACGCGGAAGCGGAAGCGCTTCGAGTCCCCTTCGGGCCTGATCGAGAGGATCACGCCCAGCCCGTCCACATGACCGGAAACGATGTGGCCGCCCAACTCGTCGCCGATCTTCAGCGCGCGCTCGAGGTTGATGCGGGTTCCCGTCTTCCAGTCTCCGAGCGTCGTCTTCGAGAGTGTTTCGGCGGAAGCCTGGATGGCGAACCAGTCCTTCCCCTTCTCGATGACGGTAAGGCAGCAGCCATTGCAGGCAATCGAGGCGCCGAAATCCACGGTCGCGAGATCATAGCGGGTCTCGATCTCAAACCGCGTATCGCCCGCCCGGGTGACGGAACGCACGGCGCCGATGTCAGTGATGATGCCAGTGAACATGGATTGGCTTATGCCCTCTATGGCTGGGCTTCATAAACCGTCAGCAGGTCACGCCCAAGCATTTCCTGCCCGAGCATGGTGAATGGCTGCAATGCCTGTTCCAGCGTCAGGCCCGCAAGTGCGTCCACGCCTTGAGAGCCCAGAACGGCCTTGGAGCGGATCAGGTGGAACTGGTCGATCATTCCGGCGTCGAGAAAGCTCCGCGCCACGCGGGCGCCGCCTTCCACCATCAGCCGATTGATGCCGCGGTGGCCGAGTTCGGCCAGAACCTCCGGCACGCTGCCGCGCAGGACCTCCGCACCCCGTCGGGCGAGGTGAGACTCCGGGGGCAGAGATCCCGTCCGGCTCATCACGAAGGGGGCTGGCGAGCGATGCCCAAGACCGGTGAGGCGGCAGGTCAATTCCGGGTCATCGGCCAGCACGGTTCCCATGCCGACCAGGATCGCATCACATTGTGCCCGCAGCAGGTGAACCCGCGCTTTCGCCTCGGGCCCTGAAATCGCCGTGCGCTGGCCAACGCCGCCTGCGATCTTGTGATCGGCGGAAAAGGCCATCTTCAGAATCACTTGCGGCCGCTTCTTCGTGATCCGGGTGAGGAAGCCCGCCATGTCGCGGCGGGCCTCATCGGCCATGAGGCCGAATTCGAAAGCAACCCCTGCGCGCTGCAGAATGGCATATCCGCCGCCTGAGACGCGGGGGTCTGGGTCCTCGATGGCGGTGACGACGCGGGCGATGCCGGCCTTCACCAGCGCCTCGGCACATGGGCCGGTCCGGCCGTGATGGGCACAGGGCTCCAGCGTCACATAGGCAGTTGCACCGCGAGCCCCCTCGCCCGCCATCTTCAGTGCTTCGGTTTCGGCATGGGGCCTGCCGCTAGGTTGCGTCCAGCCCACGCCCAGGAGCCTGCCGTCCCTGACGATCACGCAGCCGACATTGGGGTTTTCCGCCGTGGTGCCCAGCGCCCGGCGGCCGAGCCGCAGGGCGTAATCCATCCAACGCGTGTTTTCAGTTGTCACCGGTCTCGCCGTTGTCTTCCTCGCCCGTGAGTTCGCCCAGAAGCTCCTCGAAATCCTTGGCTTCGCGGAAGTTCTTGTAGACGGAAGCGAAGCGCACATAGGCGACGTCATCGAGCATCTTGAGGGCTTCCATGACGAGCTTGCCGACGGTCTCGGACTTGATCTCGCTTTCGCCCAAGCTCTCCAGCCGGCGCACGATGCCGGACACCATGCGCTCCACCCGCTCAGGGTCCACCGGGCGCTTTCTCAGCGCCACCTGGATCGAGCGCATCAGCTTGTCCCGGTCGAAGGGCACGCGCCGGCCGGACTTCTTCAGCACCATGAGTTCCCGGAGCTGGACCCGTTCAAATGTGGTGAAGCGGCCCGAGCAGTCCGGGCAGTAACGCCGCCGGCGAATGGCCGTGCTGTCCTCGGTGGGACGGCTGTCCTTCACCTGGGTTTCTTCATTGGAGCAGAATGGACAGCGCAAGGGATTTGGACTCAGAGCTTGGTTGAGCACCATCTCTGGGGGAGAGGTGGGGGCGGGTCAAGCCCCCTACAGTTTCCCGTCACCCCGGCTTTCGCCGGGATGACGGTCAGTTCTGAATCAGTAAATCGGGAACTTCGCCGTCAGCTTCTTGACCTTCGCCGCGACGGCCTTCTCAACCTTGCCGTTGCCTTCCTCACCATTCTTCCCGAGACCGTCCAGCACCTCGTTGATCAGCGCGCCGACCACGCGGAATTCCGCCGCGCCAAAGCCACGCGTGGTGCCTGCGGGCGTGCCGAGGCGGATGCCGGAAGTGATGGTGAAGGGTGCGGGATCGAAGGGAATGCCGTTCTTGTTGCAGGTGATGTAGGCGCGGCCGAGCGCGGCTTCCGCCGCCTTCCCGGTCACACCCTTCTTGCGGAGGTCGACCAGCATCAGATGCGTATCGGTGCCGCCGGACACGAGGTCCGAACCGCCGTCCATCATCGCCTGGGCCAGCACCCTGGCGTTGTCCACCACGGATTTCGCATATTTCCTGAAGGCGGGCTTCAGCGCCTCGCCGAACGCCACCGCCTTGGCGGCGATCACATGCTCGAGCGGGCCGCCCTGCAGGCCGGGGAACACGGCGGAATTGAACTTCTTGCCGAGATCCTCATTGCGGCTGAGGAT
>JBEILC010000104.1:0-10637 GCA_040379425.1 Hyphomicrobiales bacterium | reverse complement strand
ATGGCCACGCGCCGCCACAGCGGCTTGTAGAATGGATGCTTCTGCTCGTTCTTGAACACGTCTTCCTCAATCCCCGTCGATCTGGCGGCCCATGATGGCAAGCGCCTTGTGGTATACGCTTGCGGCATTCCAGCCCTGGAGCGCAACGAAATTCGGCTGGCCCGGCTGATAACCTTTGCCGCGCCGCCAGCCGTGCCCCTTCAGGACATTGGCGGTCGAGGCCAGCGCATCCGCCTTCTTGTTGAGATTGATGCCGCCGCCATCGCCATCCGCACCGTAGCGGAAAACGTTCTTGGGCAGGAACTGCGTCTGCCCCACCTCGCCATGCATGGCGCCGGCGGACGACGAGGACAGAACGCCCTCGTCCACCAGCTTCAGCGC
Source organism: Hyphomicrobiales bacterium (assembly GCA_040379425.1). Lineage (GTDB taxonomy): Bacteria > Pseudomonadota > Alphaproteobacteria > Rhizobiales > Aestuariivirgaceae > Aestuariivirga. The sequence goes on along the minus strand of JBEILC010000104.1, from coordinate 10,256 downwards.
GGCGATCAGCTGCTCGCGGAAGAACTCAGGCCTGCGGCAGTCATAGGCGAGTGTCGCCACGGCGGAGACCGTGTTCTGCTTGCCCATGTCGCTTCCGAACGCCGTCTCCATGCCCCAAATGGCGATCAGCGGGCCCGCCGGAACGCCATAGCGCTTCTCGAGGGCCGCGAAGAGCTTGGCATTCTGCGCCTTGAGCTTGCGGCCCTGCCGCACGATGGTGGCCGCGCCGCGCTTTTCCATGAACTCATCGAGGCTGAGCTTGAAGGAATGCTGCGCGCGGTCCGCCTTGATGGTGGCGGTGGAGTATTTGGTGGCGTCCAATGCGGCGAGGCCCTTGCGCCCCAGGCCCTCGGCTTGCGCCACATCCGCATAGGAATTCTTCCATTTCTCGAATCCAGAGCCGGTCTTCCCGCAGGAGGCCGCCGTGGCGGGGCCCGCCGCCAGCATGACAGTCAAGCAAGAAAGCAAAGCAAGCCGCGTGTTCCGCTCCCGATATACGAATCGGGAGCGAAAACTGCCATTGCTTGGATAAGCTGTCACGCAGTCCGGTGGGCGGTTAGGGAACGATGTCCTGCCGCACCACCGGTTTCGGCTGGGTGATGCCCTTCCAGATTGCATTGGCAACATGGACGGGGGCATTGGGGGGACGGGGAACGAACGCGCCATCACCCGGCTTGGCGCGCATGTCGCCTTCATGCCAGGCAATGCGCCCGCGCGAGAACACGGTCTTCGGCACGCCGGTGCAGGTGTAGCCCTCGAACACATTGTATTCGATGCGCGAGATCTGTTTGGACGCGGTGATCTTCTTGGTGGCCTTGGGGTCCCAGATCACCAGATCGGCGTCCGAACCCACCATCACCGCACCCTTCTTCGGATACATGTTGAGGATGCGCGCGATGTTGGTGGAGGTGGCGGCGACGAACTCCTCCTTGGTCAGGCGGCCGGTGTTGACGCCCGCGTTCCACAGCACCGGCATGCGGTCTTCAAGCCCGCCCGTGCCGTTGGGGATCTTGGTGAAGTCCTTCAAGCCGTTCCGCTTCTGCGCCAGGGTGAAGGCGCAGTGGTCGGTGGCGACCACGGAGAGCGTGCCGGACTGCAAGCCCGCCCACAGCGAATCCTGGTGCTTCTTGTTGCGGAAGGGCGGACTCATCACGCGGCCCGCGGCATAGTCCCAGTCCTTGTTCTGATATTCGGAATCATCCAGCACGAGGTATTGGACGAGCGGCTCGCCATAGACGCGCTGGCCCGCCTGCTTCGCCCGCCGGATCGCCTCATGTGCCTGCTCGCAGGACACATGCACGATATAGAGCGGGCAGCCCGCCATGTCGGCGATCATGATGGCGCGGTTCGCAGCCTCGCCCTCAACCTCCGGCGGGCGCGAATAGCTGTGGCCCTCGGGGCCGGTGACACCGCGCGCCAGAAGATCGGCCTGCATGCGCGCGACGACATCGCCGTTCTCGGCATGGACCAGCGGCAGCGCGCCCAGCTGCGCGCAGCGCCGGAAGGAATTGTAAAGCTCGTCATCATTCACCATCAAGGCGCCCTTGTAGGCCATGAAGTGCTTGAAGGTGTTGATGCCATAGGTCTTGACGACGGTTTCCATCTCGTCATGGATCTGCGGCGACCACTGCGTCACCGCCATGTGGAAGGAGTAGTCCGCGCAAGCCTTCTCCGCCTTGTGCCGCCAGGCCTGATAGGCCGCGAGCATCGATTCGCCCGGTGCGGGAATGCAGAAGTCCACGATCATCGTGGTGCCGCCGGACAAGGCCGCCTTGGTGCCCCACTCGAAATCATCGGCCGACACGGTGCCCATGAACATGAGTTCCATATGCGTATGCGGGTCGATGCCGCCCGGCATCACATAGCAGCCGCCCGCATCGACGATCTCAGCACCCGCGGGCGCTTCGAGCTTTGGCCCAATGGCGGCGATCTTGCCGCCGTCGATCAGCACATCGGCGCGCTGCGAGTGATCATGGTTCACGACGGTTCCGCCGCGGATCAAGGTGGTCATGGCTGCTTTCTCCCGAATACCCGAAAGGAAAAGGGCCCTCTCCCATCGGGAGAAGGCCCCGTCTTGCTTACATGCTCTTGGCCTTGTCCGTCACCACGGAGGTCCAGGCACCTTCGGGCTTCTTGGTGATGACCGGGTCCGAGCCGCCCTTCATCAGGGTCTCGACGGTCTTCTCGGCGGCGGCCACGTCCAGCGTGCCGTCGGAGCCTTCGGTGAGCTTGTTGATCTCGCCCATCATGCGCTTCTGGTGCTCGATGGTCTGGGCACCCGAGGCGTCATTGTCGAGGACGATCTGGGCTGCTTCGTCGCCATTGGCGCGGGCATAGTCCCAGCCCTTCATCGAGGCCTTGACGAACTTCGCCATGGTGTCGACGAAGGCCGGATCCTTGAGCTTGTCTTCCAGCACATAGAGGCCGTCCTCAAGCGTGGCGACACCCATGTCCTGATACTTGAAGGTGACGAGCTGGTCGGCGGGGATGCCGGCGTCGATCACCTGCCAGTACTCATTGTAGGTCATGGTGGAGATGCAGTCGGCCTGCTTCTGGATCAGCGGATCGACGTTGAAGCCCTGCTTGATGACGGTCACGCCATCAGCGCCGCCCGTCGTCGGAATGCCGAGCTGGCTCATCCAGGACAGGAAGGGATATTCATTGCCGAAGAACCACACGCCCAGCGTCTTGCCCTTGAAGTCCTCGGGCTTGGTGATGCCGGCTTCCTTGCGGCAGGTCAGCATCATGCCGGAGCTCTTGAAGGGCTGGGCGATGTTGACGACGGCCGAACCCCTTTCGCGCGTGGCCAGGGCAGACGGCATCCAGTCGACGACGACATCAGCGCCGCCGCCCGCCAGCACCTGCTGCGGGTTGATGTCCGGGCCGCCCGGAAGGATCGTCACGTCAAGGCCCGCTTCCTTGTAGAAGCCCTTGGCGGCGGCCACGTAGTAACCGGCGAACTGGGCCTGCGTCACCCACTTGAGCTGCAGCTTCACGGCTTCCGCCATGGCGGCCGATCCGCTCATCAGGATTGCGGCGGAGGCTGCCGCTGCCATCAGAAATTTCTTCATCTTCCCTGTCTCCTCTTGGTCGTTTCGTTTGCCTTGTTTACCGGCCTACCTTCTGTAGGACGGATGCCAGAAGGTCACCCGGCGTTCCAGGAACACCAGGAGACCGTAGAAAACCGAACCCGTGATGGCAGCCACCAGGATTTCGGCCCAGACCATGTCCAGCCCCAGTCTGCCAACTTCCGTCGAGATGCGAAAGCCCATGCCCATGATGGGCGTGCCGAAGAATTCGGCAACGATGGCGCCAATCATGGCAAGGGTGGAGTTGATCTTGAGGGCGTTGAAGATGAAGGGCATGGCGGCGGGAAGCCGGAGCTTCACCAGCGTCTGCCACCAGGAGGAGCCATAGCTCCGCATCAGGTCGCGCTCCAGGTGGCCAGACGCTTGCAGCCCCGCCACCGCATTGATGAGCATGGGGAAGAAGGTCATGACCACGACCATCGCCGCCTTGGACTGCCAGTCGAAGCCGAACCACATGACGAGGATCGGCGCCACGCCCACGATTGGCAGAGCCGCCACGAGGTTGCCGAGCGGCAGCAGCCCGCGCCTCAGGAAGGGAATGCGGTCACACAGGATGGCGACCAGGAAGCCCGCGAGCGAGCCGATGATCCAGCCCGGGATCACCGCGCGCACCACCGTCTGCCAGAAGTCGATCCACAGGATGGGAAGCGAGGTGATGAATTTGGCCCAGATCGCCGACGGCGCGGGCAGCAGAACGGCGGGCACGTCAAAGCCCCGGACCACCGCCTCCCAGAACACAAGGATGCCGATGCCGAACAGCACGGGATAGAGAATGCCGGAGATCTGCCACTTGTTCATGGCCTGCCCCCCATGCGCTTCAGCGTAAAGCGCTCAAGAGCGCCCACGAGCCAGACCAGACCCGCCGCGATGAAGCTCCCGACGAACAGCGCCGCCCAGATCTGCACCGTCTGCCCATAGTATGAGCCCTGCAACAGCCTGGCGCCAATGCCCGCCACCGCCCCCGTCGGCAACTCGCCCACGATGGCGCCGGTGAGCGCAATCGCCACCGCCACTTTGAGCGAGGTGAACAGGAACGGCACGGAGGCCGGAAAGCGCAGCTTCCACAGCACCTGGCTTGTCGACGCATTGTAGGTGCGCATCAGGTCAAGCTGCATCGTCTCGGGCGAGGTCAGCCCCTTCACCATGCCGATGGTGACGGGGAAGAAGCAGAGATACATCGAGATCAGCGACTTCGGCACCAACCCCGTGAAGCCCATGGAGCCCAGCACCACGATCACCATGGGCGCAATGGCCAAGATGGGAATGGTCTGTGACGCGATGATCCACGGCATCAGGCTCTTCGACAGGAACGTCACATGCACGATGGCGATTGCCAGCACGATGCCAAGCAGCGAGCCCAGCGCGAAGCCCAGCAGCGTCGATGACAGCGTTATCCAGCCATGCCACACCAGCGACTTCGGCATCCACGGCAGGACGCCGAACACGCTCTTCCACAATTCGATGGCGATCTGGTGCGGCGCGGGGATGACGGGGCGCGCCTCGTTCCATGAGAAGGCGAGGATGTTGGAGAACCCGCCGCCCGCCGCGGCGATCTTCGATTCGGTCACCACCCAGTTCATCGGAATGGCGGCAGCATACCACACCACCAGGATGACGAGGCAGACCACCGCCACGGGAAAGGCGTTGCCCTCCTCCTTGGCCGGGGCCTTGGCAACGATGGCGGGGCTTGCGCTCACTCAGTCCTCATAGCTGTGCCCGGCCTTCAGCCCCTCGCGCACGCGGTGCGCCAGCTTGAGGAACTCCGGCGTCTCGCGGATGTCGAGGGTGCGGTTCTTCGGCAGGTTGGTCTCGATCACGTCGATGATGCGGCCGGGCCTGGGGCTCATCACCACGATCTTGGTGGAGAGGAACACGGCCTCCGGGATCGAATGGGTGACGAAGACCACGGTCTTCTTCGTCCTGTCCCAGAGCTCGAGGAGCTGCTGGTTCAGCATGTCGCGCACGATCTCGTCCAGCGCGCCAAAGGGCTCATCCATCAGCAGCAGCTTGGGGTCGAAGGCGAGTGCCCGCGCGATCGACACGCGCTGCTGCATGCCACCCGAGAGCTGCCAGGGATATTTCTTCTCGAAGCCCGTGAGGTTGACGAGGCCGAGGTTGCGGGTGATGCGCTCGGCTGCATTGTCCACGCCCATGATCTCGAGCGGCAGGCCGACATTCCGCTCCACCGTGCGCCAGGGGTAGAGGGCCGGCGCCTGGAACACATAGCCATAGGCGCGCTTGAGGCGGGCGTCCTGCGGGGTCATGCCATTGACGGTGATCGAGCCGGAGGTCGCCTGTTCGAGGTCGGCGATGACGCGGAGCAGCGTGGTCTTGCCGCAGCCCGAGGGGCCAATGAAGGAGACGAAATCGCCCTCCTCCACCTCGAGGTCCACCTTCGAGAGGGCATAGACCGGCGCATCCGCCGTCTGGAACACGAGGCTCAGCTCGCGCGCCGAAATGACTGGCCCCGCCAACGCCTTCTCCCCTGGTTTCTGGTTTCTTGTTGCTTATGCGAAGGCTAACCGCTCTTGACCATTCGATCAAGAATTAAGAAACTGTAACAATGGCACAGGCCGGCAGCGCTTCCCGCAAGACCCGCATCCAGGCGCAGAATGAGGGGCTGATCCTCAAGGCGGCGCTGGAAGCCTTTTCAGCCTATGGTTTCCGCGGCGCCACGGTGGACCAGATCGCGGCCAACTGCGGTCTCTCAAAGCCCAACCTGCTCTATTACTTCCGCCGCAAGGAAGACATCTACATCGCCGTCCTGGAGCACACGCTGCAGGGCTGGCTGGAGCCCTTGCGCCAGATGGACCCCGATGGCGAGCCCATCGCGGAGATCACCCGCTATATCCGCACCAAGATCAGGCTCTCGCGCGACAACCCCAAAGCCTCGCGCCTCTTCGCCAATGAAATCCTGCATGGCGCAACCGCCATCGGCGATTATCTGCGGGGGCCACTGAAGGAACTGGTGGACGAGAAGGCCGCCATCATCCGCCGCTGGAGCGATGAGGGCCGGCTGAACCCGGTCGACCCGCACCACCTGATCTTTGCCATCTGGGCAACGACCCAGCACTACGCCGATTTCGAAACCCAGGTCACCGCCGTGGTGGGCAACCCGCCGGATTTGATGAGCAAGGCGGAAGAGACGCTGACCACGCTGCTGGTGGAGGGATTGAGGCCGCGCAGATGACGCGCGCTTCCCTCCGCCACCGCACTGTGGAGACTATCACAGTCCGGCGGGTTCAAGTTACAAGACGGGACCCGCGAAGCGGGGAGAGGACGCTTTGGGACCTCAAACCTTCGGCGCGTAATCCGCCCCATTCACGGTCTTCGGCCTGCCATCGAGATGAAGTGCTGCCACCCGCTCCGGCGCTTCGGCGATCACCTTGCCCGCCTTCACCACCTTCAGCCGATTTGCCTTGAGGCGCAGCGCCTCAACCGGATTCTTCGCCTGCAGCACAACGAAATCCGCCTTGCAGCCCTTCTCCAGCCCATAGCCCTCAAGCTGCAGCGCCTTTGCCGGGTTCACCGTCACCGCGTCGAAGGCCCAGCGCATGGCTTCCGGCGTCGTCATCAGACCCACATGGAAGCCCATGGATGCCGCTTCCAGCATGTCGGCCTGACCCATCGGGTACCACGGGTCCATCACGCAATCATGCCCGAAGGAAACGTTGATGCCGGCTGCCCTCAGCTCCGGCACGCGCGTCATGCCGCGGCGCTTGGGATAGGCGTCATGCCTGCCCTGCAAAGTGATGTTGATCAGGGGGTTGGGCGTTGCATGGAGCCGTGCCTCCGCCATCAGCCCGATCAGCTTCGAGGCATAGTAATTGTCCATCGAATGCATGGAGGTGAGATGCGAGCCGACGACACGGCCCTGCAGCCCCAGCCGCTGCGTCTCGTAGACGAGCGATTCGACATGGCGCGAGAGCGGATCATCCGTCTCGTCGCAATGAATGTCGACAAGAAGCCCCCGCTCCGCCGCGATCTCGCAGAGCTCCTTCATGCTGGCCGCGCCATCCGCCATGGTGCGCTCGCCATGGGGAATGCCGCCCACCACGTCGACGCCCATATCGAGCGCGCGCAGCAAATTCTTCTTCGCACGGGGATCGCGGTAGAAGCCATCCTGCGGGAAGGCCACGAGCTGCAGATCGATATAGGGCTTCACGCGCTTCCTGACTTCCAGCAGCGCCTCCACGCAGAGGAGCCGGTCATCGCACACATCGACATGGGTGCGGATCGCGAGAAGGCCTTGGCTGACAGCGAGGTCGCAATAGCGCATCGCCCGCTCGATCACCGCCTCATGCGTCAGCAGCGGCTTGAGTTCCCCCCAGAGAGCGATGCCTTCCAGCAGCGTTCCCGACTGGTTGAACCGTGGCATTCCCAGGGACAGCGTCGCATCCATATGGAAATGCGCATCGATGAAGGGCGGAGAGACAAGATAGCCCCTGGCATCGATGGTCTCCGCCGCCTGGCCGGTGATCGAAGGGGCTACCTCGGCGATCCTGCCCCCCGCCACGGCGATATCTACCTTGCGCCCATCGGGCAGGGTCGCGTTTTTCACCAGAAGATCGATCATGCTGCACCTCTTGCTGTTTCCCGTCATCCCGGCGAAGGCCGGGATGACGGACCTGTCCTACGCCAGCGCCTTCAGCTCCGCCATGATCGCAGCACCCATCTGGGTCGTCGTGGCATTGGCGGGCTTGTCACCCGCGATGTCCTTCGTGCGGATGCCTTTGGCCAGCACGGCGGAAATCGCCTGGTCCAGCTTGTCGGCCCAGTCACCAAGCCCCAGCGAATAGCGGAGCGCCATGCCGAAGGAGGCGATCATGGCGATGGGGTTCGCCGCACCCGTGCCTGCAATGTCAGGCGCCGAGCCATGCACCGGCTCATAGAGCGACTTGCGGCGGCCGGTCTTCGCATCAGGTGCGCCGAGCGAGGCGGACGGCAGCATGCCGAGCGAGCCCGTCAGCATCGCCGCGACGTCGGAGAGGACATCGCCGAACAGATTGTCGGTGACGATCACGTCATACTGCTTCGGCCAGCGCACCAGCTGCATGGCGCAGTTATCCGCCAGCACATGCTCGAGCTGAACGTCCGGATACTCGGCGGCATGGACGCGGGTCACCACCTCGTTCCACAGCACGCCTGTCTTCATCACGTTGCGCTTCTCGGCGGAGGAGACCTTCTTCTTGCGCGTGCGGGCGAGTTCGAAGGCCACACGGCTGATGCGCTCGATCTCGTAGGTCTCATAGACCTGCGTGTCGATGCCGCGCTTCTGGCCGTTGCCAAGGTCGGTGATGGTCTTGGGCTCGCCGAAATAGACCCCACCCGTCAGCTCACGGACGATCAGGATGTCGAGGCCCTCGACCACCTCACGCTTGAGGGAGGAGGCATCGGCCAAGGCGGGATAGCAGACCGCGGGCCGCAAGTTGGCGAAGAGGCCCAGATCCTTGCGGAGCCGCAAGAGCCCCGCCTCGGGGCGCACATCATAGGGAACCTTGTCCCACTTCGGCCCGCCGACCGCGCCGAAGAGCACGGCGTCAGACGCCATGGCCTTGGCCATGTCGGCTTCCGAGATCGCCTGGCCATGCGCATCATAGGCCGAGCCGCCGACGAGGCCGCGGTCGGTCTCGAAGCGGGCGATGCCTTGCGCGTTGAACCAGGCGATGATCGCCTCGACTTCCTTCATCACCTCCGGGCCGATGCCGTCGCCCGGAAGCAGGAACAGTTTGTAGCTCGCCATGTTGTCAGCGCCCCGATAGTTTGAAATCGGCGCGATGGGTAGCGGCTTAAGAGGAGCGAGGCAAGTGCCGATTAGACGGGCAGAACCCGCGTCACGCGGAAGGTACGAAGCCCGTCTTCCTCGCGGATCGAGACATATTCGCCCGGCTTGAAGGCGTGGTCGCCGAAGCGGTAGCCGGACTCGTCATCCTCCTCGTCCGAGGCAATGTCATAGTGGAAGGCCCAGGTGCCGCCGGGCTTGCGGATCAGGTGTCCGATGTCATCCGCCTCGCCCGGGCGGAAGCGCACCACGCGGCAGTTCTCGCGCCGCTTGTGCCATTCGCCCGCATCGATCTTGCCGTTCTGGTCGAGGGGGGCGGCGAATTCATAGCCAATGGCGGGCGAGCCCTCCGGGTGGTCATGGTCACGCGCCAGTTCGAGGCGGATCTTGGTCAGCATGCTTGTTTCCTCAATGCGACATCAGGACGGGCTTGGTCATGCGGGTGAGCACGAAGCGCGTGGCGCCGCCGAAGATGAATTCCGCGAGCCGGCTATGGCCGTAAGCGCCCATCACGATGAGCCCTGCGCCATGATCGTCCGCGCAGCGCATCAGCGCCTGGCCCTCGTCCTGCCCGTCGGTCGGGTAGCCCTGCGCCTCGGCCTTGACGCCATGGCGCGCCAGGCTCTCGGCAAGGTCGGCGCCCGCCACGCTGCCGCGAAGCGCGGGGTCCTTTTGCGGATCGATGCGCACGATGCGCACCTTCTCAGCCGTCTTGAGCAGCGGCAGCGAATCAAAAGCGGCGCGTGCCGCCTCCCGCCCGCCGTCCCAGCCGACGACGATCTCGTTGAGCGAGATCCTCGCATCGCCCTTGGCCGGCAGCACGATCACCGGGCGGCCCACGGCCATCACCACCTGCTCCACGAAATCGCGTTCGACGCCCGTGATCTCATCGGGATTCGTGGCCGAAACGACGACCAGGTCTGCGCTGCGGCCAATGGCGATCACCTCCTCTGCGATCACAGGGGTCCGCGCATCGAGCAGATGGAAATCATGCGCAAGGCCTTCGCCGCGCATCGCCTGCTCGAAGCCCTGCCTGACGCGCTGGGCATTGTCCTTGAAGAATGTGCGGTTGCCCTCGAACACCTGGGGCGCCGCCTCGAAGCCCACGGAGGGGTAGACCTGCACCGCGGGGATCACATAGAGGCCGGAGACATGCGCGCCCGTCCGGCGCGCGAGTTCAACGGCGGCCGCAGCCAGCTCTGCGATGCGGCCCACTTCGTTCAAGGATACCAGAATTGTCTTGTAGCTCATCCGTCGTTCTCCCGTTACGGGTTAACTCTTGGAGAAATTGGCAGGGCCGCGCCTTGATGCCGATCAATGCCGGCCGATCTCCTGCCCGGCAGCTTCGGCCAGCCGGTCGAGGCTGGGCACCATGATGAGGCGGT
>JBEILC010000103.1:0-10659 GCA_040379425.1 Hyphomicrobiales bacterium | reverse complement strand
TGCTCTCCCAGCGTGACGAGATCAACCTCCGGCTCCTCAACGTGGTGGACCAGGCGACCCAGCCCTGGGGCGTCAAGATGAACCGCATCGAGATCAAGGACATCGCACCGCCGCGCGACCTCGTGGAGGCCATGGGCCGCCAGATGAAGGCCGAGCGCGACAAGCGTGCGGCGATCCTCGAGGCCGAGGGCCTGCGCGCCGCCGCGATCCTCAAGGCCGAGGGCGAGAAGCAGTCCGTGGTGCTCGAAGCCGAAGGCCGCAAGGAAGCAGCCTTCCGCGATGCCGAAGCGCGTGAGCGCGCGGCAGAGGCCGAGGCCAAAGCCACCGAAGTGGTGTCGGTCGCCATAGCGGCAGGCGGATCACAGGCGATCAATTACTTCGTCGCCAACAACTACATCAAGGCGCTGGAGAGCCTCGCCGCCGCGCCGAACCAGAAGGTTCTGATGATGCCCGTCGAGACCTCGTCCTTCATCGGCTCGATCTCCGGCATTGCGGAAATCGCCAAGGAGGCATTCGGAACTCAGGCAACGCAGCCCCCGCGCCGGCGCGGCAGCGTTCCGGACACCGGTTCCGGAGCCTGAGCAGGGAAGGGGCATTTGATGGATCAGATCGTTCCCGTCCTTGGCCAGTGGGTCTGGTTCGTCGCGGCAGGCATTCTCCTGCTCCTGGAACTCATCTCGCCCGGCGTGTTCTTCATCTGGCTGGCCGCCGCCGCCGCAGTGACTGGCCTTGCGGATTATCTGTTCGGCCTGCCGTGGCAAGCCGAACTCCTGCTCTTTGCCTTTGTCTCGGCGGTGGCCGTGTTCGGCGGCCGGCGCTTCTACAAGGGTCCCGGCATGCAGCCCGAGGACAACCTCTATCTCAACCGCCGCCAGATGGGTTACATCGGCCGCACCTTCACGCTGAAGGACGCGGTCACAGATGGCCGCGGCAAGCTCGTCATCGAGGATACGCTGTGGGAAATCGAGGGCCCTGACATGCCTGCGGGCACGCGCATCAAGGTCACCGCCGTCCGCAACATGAGCCTGATCGTCGAGAAGGCGTGACGGCGGAGCGAGCCGCTAGACGAGGCCGATGCGCAACAGGTCGTGAATGTGGATCAGGCCCACGGGCCGCCGCTCCGCATCGATCACGAAGAGGCTGGTGATCTTGAGCTGGTTGAGCTGCGCCAGCGCTTCCGATGCGAGCGCATCGGGCGCGATGGTCTTGGGGGCATGCGTCATCACGCTGCCTGCCGTGCGGTTCAGGAGATCGGGCGTCATGCTGCGGCGAAGGTCGCCATCGGTGACGATGCCGGCAAGGCGGCCGTCCTGATCCACCACGCCAAAGCAACCATAGCTGCGCTTCGTCATCACGATCAGCACCTCGGACATTGGCATGCCGGCGGCGCCGATGGGCAGTTCATCCTTGCCATGCATGATGTCACGCACATGCCTGAGCTGTGCGCCGAGTTTGCCGCCCGGGTGGAAGCGGCGGTAGTCCATCGCGCTGAAACCCTTGTCCTCCAGCAGCGCCATGGCCAGCGCGTCACCCAGTGCGAGCTGCATCAGCGTCGAGGTGGTGGGCGCCAGGCCATTGGGGCAAGCCTCCCTGGCGCGCGGCAGTTGCAGCACCACGTCCGCCTCCTTGCCGAGCGAGCTCTGCGGAGCGGCCGTCATGGCGAGGAGCGGCACCGCGAAGCGGCGCGAATAGGTGAGGATGTCGCGCAGTTCAGGCGATTCGCCCGAGTTCGAGATCATGATGATCACGTCATCTGCGCTGATCATGCCAAGGTCGCCGTGGCTTGCTTCCGCCGGGTGGACGAAGCTGGCGGGCGTTCCCGTGGAGGCCAGCGTGGCTGCAATCTTGCGCGCGATGTGGCCGCTCTTGCCCATGCCCGTCATGACCACGCGGCCCTTGGCCTCGCGGATCAGCTGCACCGACTTGGCGAGGGCATCGCCCAGCGGCCCGTCCAGCGCCGCGATCAGCTGCTGCATGCCCTCGGTCTCGATCTCGAGCGCGCGCCGGGCGGAGGCGCGCCACGTGGCGCCAAGCGGGATGGGGTTCAGGGGGGATGGGTTCGGCATGGCGGCGTTTTAGTGCAAACCGCCGTCTGAGGCAAAGCCAAGAAGCTTCGGCTAGAGCCCGCCGTTCTCGGCCAGGATCTTCTTCAGCGCGGCGCGGAACCCGGGGGCGATGTCCGGGCGGCCGAGCGCCAGGGCGACATTGGCCGCGAGGAAGCCAACCTTGTCGCCGCAATCATAGGTCGTTCCGCGATACTGGAGGCCATGGAAGGGCTGCCGCGCCATCAGCCTGATCATCGCATCCGTGATCTGGATCTCGCCACCCGCACCCGGCTCCTGTTTCTCGATCTCACCGAAGATCTCGGGCTGCAGGATGTAGCGCCCGGAGATGATCAGGTTCGAGGGAGCATCCTCCCGGCGCTTCGGCTTTTCCACCATGCCGGTGATGGCGAAGGCATTATCCTGCCAATCCTTTGCGCCCACCACGCCGTAGCGGCTGACATGTTCCCAGGGAACCTCCTCGACCGCCACCACGTTGCCGCCGCCATGGCTTTCATAGACGTCGATCATCTGCTTCAGGCAGCCGGGGCTGGCATGCATCACCATGTCCGGCAGCAGCAGGGCAAAGGGTTCATTGCCGGCGATCTGGCGCGCGCACCACACCGCGTGGCCCAAGCCCAGCGGCTCCTGCTGACGGGTGAAGCTCGCCTGGCCGGCCTTGGGCAGGTCGCGTGACAGGGCATCGAGTTCCGTTGTCTTGCCGCGCGCCCTGAGCGTCGCCTCGAGTTCGAACTGCTTGTCGAAATGATCCTCGATCAACGCCTTGCCGCGCCCTGTGACAAAGACGAAATGCTCGATCCCCGCCTCGCGCGCTTCATCCACCGCGAGCTGGATGACGGGGCGGTCGATGACGGTGAGCATCTCCTTCGGCATCGCCTTTGTGGCGGGCAGAAACCGCGTGCCGAGCCCCGCCACCGGGAAAACCGCCGTCTTGATCGGACGCACCATCGATGAACCTCTTTCAGAGCCCAGCCGCAACCGGCCCCAGATTAATCCGGTTTTCGGTTTTGGCAGCCGGGAAACTTGGCTACACTTTACCAACTGGAGATTTAAATGACCATTCTCGTGACAGGCGGCGCAGGTTACATCGGCAGCCACATGGTTCTGGCGCTGGTGGAGCGTGGCGAGGAGGTCGTCGTTCTCGACAATCTGTCGACCGGTTTCTGGTGGGCGGTGCCGCCGGAGGCGAAACTCGTCGAGGGCGACATCGGCGATGAGGCGCTGCTGGACCGGCTGATGGCGGAGAACCGCTTCGACGCAGTCATCCATTTCGCGGGCTCGATCGTGGTGCCGGATTCGGTGAGCGACCCCCTGTGCTACTATCTCAACAACACGGTGAAGTCCCGCATGCTGATGGCCTGTGCGGTGAAGGCCAAGGTTCCGCGCTTCATCTTTTCCTCGACCGCCGCGGTCTATGGCAACACCGCGTCCGAACCCGTCTTCGAGGATGCGCCGCTCAATCCCATCTCGCCCTATGGCTGCTCCAAGCTCATGACGGAATGGATGCTGAGGGATTCGCATGCCGCATATGGCCTGCAATATGTGGCGCTGCGCTATTTCAATGTCGCGGGCGGTGACCCCAAGGGGCGCATCGGGCAGTCCACGCCGCGCGCCACGCACCTGATCAAGGCCGCCTGCCAGACGGCCTTGGGCCAGCGCGACAGGCTCGAGGTCTACGGCACGGACTACGCAACACCCGACGGCACCTGCCTGCGCGACTATATCCATGTGAGTGATCTCGTGGCGGCGCATGTCGATGCGCTGGCCCATCTCCGTGGAGGCGGTGAAAGCGGAATCTTCAACTGCGGCTATGGCAGGGGCTATTCGGTGCTTGACGTCATCAAGGCGGTGGAGCGGGCGAATGGCGCGGCACTGCCCGTGGCCTATAGCCCGCGCCGGGCGGGAGACCCGGCGGCGATCGTCGCCGGGGCGGAGCGGGTGCGCCGGGTGCTGGGCTGGAAGCCCCGCCACGACAACCTCGATTTCATCGTCGAAACGGCGCTCGCCTGGGAAAGAAAGCTGGCGGAGCGCAACTCCAGCTAAGGATCCTGCCCGATTGAGGCCGTATTTGGCGGTTCAATGGCAGGCCTGATAAGGTGACGGGATGCCGATGAACAGACGCCACTTCGCTTCGCTCCTTCTTGCCACCCCGCTGCTTGCCGGCCAGGCGCGGGCCGATGCCAAGTTCGAGGCCTTCATCGAAAAGACGCTATGGCCCCGCGCCAAGGCTGCGGGAATCCCACGCAAGCTCTTCAACGCCGGTTTCGAAGGCATCACCGAACCCGATCCCGCGGTGCTGAAGCTGGCTGCCAACCAGCCCGAATTCACCTCGACAACCTCGCAGTATCTTTCGAAGGCGGTGACGCCCATCCGCATCGAGACCGGCCAGACCAAGAAGGCAGCGGAAGAAAGACTCCTCGCCGCAATCGAAAAGAAATATGGCGTCGACCGGCACATCCTGCTCGGCATCTGGGGCATGGAATCGAATTTCGGCAAGGACAAGGGTTCGATGAGCGTGATCCGCTCGCTGGCGACTCTTGCTTACTCGGGCCGGCGCAAGGACTATGGCAATGAGCAGCTCATCGCTGCCTTCAAGATCCTGCAGCAGGGCCTGGTGAAGCCTGACAATTTCACCGGCTCCTGGGCCGCCGCCATGGGGCACACGCAGTTCATCCCCACCTCCTATCTCTCCTATGCGGTGGACTGGACGGGCGATGGCAAGCGCGACATCTGGAACTCGAAGGAGGATGCGCTTGCTTCCACCGCCAATTATCTTGCCAAGGCGGGCTGGAGCAATGACCGGCCCTGGGGCTGGGAGGTGGTTCTGCCCAAGGGCTTCAACCGCGCCCTCATCGGCCGCCGCAACTGGCGCAGCGTCGGGGAATGGCAGAAGCTTGGCATCGAACGCGCCGATGGCGCCAAGTTCGGATCCACCAAGGCCGAGGCCTTCGTCATGGTGCCGCAGGGCGTTGAAGGCCCGCGCTTCCTGGTGACCAAGAATTTCATGGCCATCATGGATTACAACATCTCGCATTCCTATGCGCTGGCGGTTGGCCATCTGGCGGATCGTATCCGGGGCAGGGGGCCATTCCAGGCCGCATGGCCCGACGTGGACTTCGACCTGAGCTTCGAACAGCGTGTCGAACTCCAGAAGCGCCTCAATGCCATGGGCTTTCAGACCGGCGGAAGCGACGGACGTTTCGGTGCGCGCACCTATGAGGCGATCATCGCCTACCAGAAGCGCGAGGGACTGCCGCTCGACGGCACCCCATCGGTGAAGCTGCTGCAGCACATGCGGAAGAACAATACATGAGGCCATGGGCCGCCCTCGCCGCGATCCTCATCCTCGCTCAGCCCTTGCCGGCAGCAGCGCAAGAGAGCCTTGAGCCGCCGCTCACGCGGGTGCTCGTGCTGGGTGATGCGATCGGCGGTGGACTTGGCGCGGGTCTCACGCGCGTGGCTGAAGCCACCGGCAAATACGAAGTCTCGATCCGCCTCAACGAGGAATCGGGCCTGGCGCGGCCGGACGTCTATGACTGGGCCGAAACCGTCCCCAAGATCCTTGGCAGCAAGAGCTATGACGTGATCGTGGTCATGCTCGGCGCCAACGATACGCAACCCATCCGTCAGGACGGCATGCGCATTCCCGTAGGCACTCCGGAATGGGCGGAAGCCTATGGCGCGCAGATGGACCGGTTGCTCTCGGCGCTGGAAGCCTCAACTGCGCGGCTCGTCTGGGTCGGCCCGCCGCCTATGCGTGAGGCTGAATATGATACGGCGATCAGGGATGTCGCCGAAATCCAGCGCCAGCGCACCAAAGCCCGCAGCATACCCTTCATCGACTTGAGGCCGGAGTTGACGGGTCCCGATGGCGCCTTTGCTGACACGGGTCCGGACGATACGGGCACGGTCACGCGGCTCCGCGGGCGGGATGGCGTATCATTCTACAAGGCCGGCAACAACCGCATGAGCCAGATCGTGCTTGCCGTCATCGAGAGCGGCGATGCCGGCGGGCCCGCCCAGCGGCCGGGAGATGAGGCAGTCGCCCTCGTTCCGCTCTTTGGCCAGGTGCTGATGGATGGCGAGGCCTATACCGCGCAGCCCGAGGGCGTTACCGCCAATGCCGTCATGCTCACGGCGGCGGGATTGGACAGCGCTGCGGCCCTGAAGGCCCTGCGCGACATCGCGCCCAAGGGCAGTGCGGCGGAGAAACTGTTCCGGCAGGGTGACGCCGCCGCCGCACCGGCGGGCCGCGCCGATGATTTCGCGGCCCCGCCAGCACCTTGAGGAAACCTCAGCGCGGCAGCGTCGACTCGCCCATCAGATATTCATCGGCCGCGCGCGCCGCCTGGCGGCCCTCGCGGATCGCCCAGACGACAAGTGACTGGCCGCGGCGCATGTCGCCAGCGGAGAACACCTTCGGGATCGAGGTCTTGTAGTTCATCACATTGGCCTCGACATTGCCGCGGCCATCGAGCTTCACCTCAAGGGACTTCAGCATGCCGTCATGCATCGGGTGCACGAAGCCCATGGCGAGCAGCACGAGATCGGCCTTGAGGTTGAATTCCGAGCCCGGCACTTCCTTCATCTGCGCGTCGACCTTCACGCAGTGCAGCGTCTTCACCTCGCCGTTCTCGCCCGAGAAGGACTTGGTCATCACCGAGAAGTCGCGCTCGGCACCTTCCATGTGGGAGGAGGAGGTGCGGAGCTTCAAAGGCCAGTTCGGCCAGGAGAGCAGCTTGTTCTCCTTCTCCGGCGGCTTCGGCATCACTTCGAGCTGGGTGACAGTCAGCGCGCCCTGGCGCACCGAGGTTCCGATGCAGTCCGAGCCCGTGTCGCCGCCGCCGATAACCACGACATGCTTGCCGCTGGCAAGGATCGGCTGGTTGTCGAGCGGGGGTTCCTTGCCCACGCGGCGGTTCTGCTGGGGCAGGAAGTCCATGGCGAAATGGATGCCGGCGAGGTCACGCCCGGGAATGGGCAGGTCACGCGGCTTCTCGGAGCCGCCGGACAGGATCACGGCATCGAAGCTGTCAATCAGCTGCTTTGCATCCTGCGTGACACCGATGTGGACGCCGTAATGGAAGGTGACACCTTCGGCCTCCATCTGCGCGATGCGGCGGTCGATCAGGTGCTTTTCCATCTTGAAGTCGGGGATGCCATAGCGCAGCAGGCCGCCGGCACGCGAGTTCTTCTCGAACACATGCACGTTGTGCCCGGCGCGGGCCAGCTGCTGGGCGGCGGCGAGCCCTGCCGGGCCGGAGCCGATCACGGCCACCTTCTTGCCCGTCTTGCCGCGGAAGGATTCCGGCTTGATCCAGCCATGCTCCCACGCCTTGTCGACGATGGCGCATTCGATGGTCTTGATGGTGACCGGCGTATCCTCGATGTTCAGCGTGCAGGACGCTTCGCAGGGGGCAGGGCACACGCGGCCGGTGAATTCGGGGAAGTTGTTGGTGGAGTGAAGATTGCGCGAGGCCTCTTCCCAGTCGCCCAGATAGACGAGGTCGTTCCAGTCGGGGATCTGGTTGTTGACCGGGCAGCCGTTGTGGCAGAAGGGGATGCCGCAATTCATGCAGCGCGCGGCCTGGGACTTTACCGCCTCTTCCGACAGCGGAATGACGAACTCATTGTAATGCCGCACGCGGTCAGCCGCCGGCGTATACTTCCGGTCTTGCCGTTCGATCTCGAGGAAACCTGTTACCTTTCCCATCTTATGCGCTCCTCTTGACGCCGATTGTCATGCCGTCGCTGTGCTTTTGTGCTTCTTCGAGTTCCTTGAGCGCGCGGGCGTATTCGACCGGCATCACCTTCACGAACTTCGGCAGGTAGCCCGCCCAATCGCTGAGGATCGCCTTCGCGCGTGACGAGCCCGTGTACTTCACGTGGCGCGACAGCAGTTCCCGCACGCGCTCGGCATCATGCCGGTCCATCTGGGAGGTCACATCGACGAGGCCGTGGCTCTGCAGGTCGCCTGTTGCGTGCAGCAGCTTCGCGGTGGTCTTCTCCTCCGCTGGAACCGGCTGCAGGTCGACCATGGAAAGGTTGCAGCGCTTGGCGAAGTCACCGGCTTCGTCGAGCACATAGGCGACACCGCCCGACATGCCGGCCGCGAAGTTGCGGCCCGTCTCGCCGATGACCAGCACGACGCCACCCGTCATGTATTCGCAGCCGTGGTCGCCCACGCCCTCGACGACGGCGACAGCGCCGGAATTGCGGACCGCGAAGCGCTCGCCCGCCACACCGCGCAAGTAGCACTCGCCGGTGATCGCACCATAGAGCACCGTGTTGCCGGCGATGATGGAGGTCTCCGGCTTGAAGCCGATCTTGTCATGTGGGCGGACGATGATCTTGGCCCCCGACAGGCCCTTGCCGACATAGTCATTGGCCTCGCCGGTGAGATCGAGCGTGACGCCCTTCGCACCCCATGCGCCCAAGCTCTGGCCGGCAATGCCTGTGAGCTTCACCGTGATGGTGTCTTCGGGGAGGCCTGCGTGGCCATAGCGCTTGGCCACCTCGCCCGAGAGCATGGCGCCCGCGGTGCGGTCATAGTTGTGGATCTTCGATTCGATCACGATCTTCTCGCCGCGCTCCAGCGCAGGCGTGGCTTCTGCGATCAGTTTGCGGTCAAGGATCTTGTCGATGCCATGGTCCTGCACGATCACGCGCTTGGTGGCGACGGGGCCCACGACGTCCGGCTTGGCGAAGATCTTCGAGAAATCGAGGCCGCGCGCCTTCCAGTGCGCAATCGCCGTCTGCTGGTCGAGGAAAGACGTCTCGCCGATAAGCTCGTCATAGGTCCGGAGGCCCATGGCGGCCATCAGCTCACGCACCTCCTCGGCGACGAAGAAGAAGTAGTTGATGACATGCTCGGGCTGGCCCTTGAAGCGCTTCCTCAGTTCCGGATCCTGCGTGGCAACGCCCACGGGGCAGGTGTTCAGGTGGCACTTCCTCATCATGATGCAGCCCGCCGCGATCAGCGGTGCGGTGGCAAAGCCGATCTCGTCCGCGCCCAGAAGCGCTGCGATCACCACGTCACGCCCGGTACGGATGCCGCCGTCCGCCTGCACCGCGATGCGGCCGCGGAGGTCATTGGCTACGAGCGTCTGCTGCGTTTCGGCAAGGCCGATCTCCCAGGGCAGGCCCGCATGCTTGATGGAGGTCAAGGGCGAAGCGCCCGTGCCGCCTTCATAGCCGGAGATCGTCACATGGTCGGCATGCGCCTTGGAAACGCCTGCGGCGACCGTGCCGACACCCACTTCTGAGACGAGCTTCACCGAGACCTGACCCGCCGGGTTGACGTTCTTCAGGTCGAAGATCAGCTGTGCGAGGTCTTCGATCGAGTAGATGTCATGGTGCGGCGGCGGCGAGATGAGGCCCACGCCCGGTGTCGAGTGGCGCACCTTGGCGATGGTGGCATCCACCTTGTGGCCGGGCAGCTGACCGCCTTCGCCGGGCTTCGCACCCTGCGCCATCTTGATCTGCATCATATCGGAGTTGACGAGATATTCCGTCGTCACGCCGAAGCGGCCGGAGGCCACCTGCTTGATGGCGGAGCGCATCGAGTCGCCGTTGGCCATGGGCTTGAAGCGGTCGGCTTCCTCGCCACCTTCGCCAGTGTTGGACTTGCCGCCGATGCGGTTCATCGCAATCGCCAGCGTGGTGTGCGCCTCGCGGCTGATCGAGCCGAAGGACATGGCGCCCGTCGAGAAGCGCTTGACGATGTTGGCCGCGGGCTCGACCTCGCTCAGGTCCACGGGCTTGCGGCCCATTTCCGCGGCGGTCTTGATGCGGAACAGGCCGCGCATGGTCTTCAGCCGCTCGGACTGTTCGTTCACCGCCTGGGCGAAGGCCTTGTACTTGTCCTGTGAATTGCCGCGCACGGCGTGCTGCAGGTTGGAGATCGTCTCCGAGTTCCACACATGCGCCTCGCCGCGGATGCGCTGGGCATAGTCGCCGCCCACATCGAGGGCGGCGCGGAACACCGGGTTCTCGCCGAAGGCATTCTCATGACGCCTGAAGGCTTCTTCCGCGATCTCGAGCAGGCCCACGCCCTCGATCTGCGTTGCAGTCCCGGTGAAGTACTTGTCGACGAACGCGGTGGAGAGGCCCACCGCATCGAAGATCTGCGCGCCGCAATAGGACTGGTAGGTCGAGATGCCCATCTTGGACATGACCTTCAGGATGCCCTTGTCGACCGCCTTGATGTAGCGCTTCACCGCCTCATAGGCCGTGATCTTCTCTTCCAGCGTGGGGAGCATGTCCTCCAGCGTCTCGAAGGCGAGATAGGGGTTGATGGCTTCAGCGCCATAACCCGCAAGCGCACAGAACTGGTGCACCTCGCGCGCTTCGCCCGTCTCGACGACGAGGCCCACCGAGGTGCGAAGCCCCTTGCGGATCAGGTGGTGATGCGTGGCGGATGTCGCCAGCAGTGCGGGGATCGGTACGCGCTCGGCGGAGACCGCGCGGTCGGAGAGGATGATGATGTTGTAGCCATCCTTCACCGCGCGCTCGGCCAGTGCGCAGGCGGAATCGAGTGCGGCCTCCATGTATTCATGGCCGTTCGCCACGTCATAGGTGATGTCGATGGTGGCGG
>JBEILC010000102.1:0-10864 GCA_040379425.1 Hyphomicrobiales bacterium | reverse complement strand
TCAACGGGTCCTCCTTCAAGGACATCCTCGAGCTCTTCGAGGCGGACCCCGAGACACATGCCGTTGTCATGATCGGCGAGATCGGCGGCCCGCAGGAAGCGGAAGCTGCCGAGTACATTCGCGATCACATGCGCAAGCCCGTGATCGCCTATGTGGCGGGCCTCTCGGCACCGAAGGGCCGCAAGATGGGCCATGCCGGCGCCATCATCTCCGCCTTCGGCGAGGGTGCCTCCGAGAAGGTGGAACTCCTCCGCGACGTCGGTGTGGCCATCGCGCCGACCCCTGCCGAGATCGGCAGCACGGCGCAGAAGGTTCTCAAGGCAGCGTGAGGTGATGTCATGATCCTTCCGCTTGACCTGAGCCTAGAACCGGGGCGCAACCAGGCCTCCGGCAACAAGGCGGCCATCGCCCCTGACCTGCGGAGCTTCCGCTATGAGCCGAAGCCAGCACGCCTCTCGCCCATGCAGATGCTGGTCGTACAACTTGTCTGCTGCGGGCTCGCCGACAAGGAGATCGCCTTCATCCTGAGCGTGAGCAGCGCCACGGTGAAGGCCCATATGTCGCGGGCCATCAAGGACATGGGGCTATTCCGCCGCCACCAGCTGGTGCGCTATGTGTTCGAGAACGGGCTGTTCGACCCGGAAACGGCGCAGGCGGAAATCTGGCGCCGCCGCGCCTGCTGAGCTTCAAGGGAAACATTCATTCATGAGCTTCTTCAATATCGAGCAGGCGCCCGCGCGCCTGAACCGCAGCGAACTGGCCGTGCCGGGAAGCCAGCCGCAGATGTTCGAAAAGGCGGCGAAGTCGGCAGCCGACGTCGTGTTCCTCGACCTTGAGGATGCGGTTGCGCCGGATGACAAGGCGCAGGCCCGCAAGAACATCGTCCAGGCCATCGGTGACATCGACTGGGGCAAGAAGCAGCTCTCGGTGCGCATCAATGGCCTCGACACGCATTACATGTACCGCGACGTGGTCGACCTTCTGGAGCAGTCGGGCGACCGGCTGGACCTGATCATGATCCCCAAGGTCGGCACCGCGCCGGATGTCTATGCGCTCGACATGCTGGTCACGCAGATCGAAACCGCCAAGAACCGCAAGAAGCGCATCGGCTTCGAGCTCATCATCGAAACCGCGCTCGGCATGCAGAATGTGTCCGAGATCGCCGCGGCCTCGAAGCGGAATGAGTCGCTGCACTTCGGCGTTGCCGATTATGCCGCCTCGACACGCGCACGCACGACCTCCATCGGTGGCGCCAATGCGGATTACGCGGTGCTGACCGAGCCCCTGGATGATGGTTCGCGCCAGACCCATTGGGGTGACATGTGGCATTATGCGATTGCCCGCATGGTTGTGGCGGCGCGCGCCAATGGCCTGCGCCCTGTCGATGGTCCCTTCGGCAATTTCTCGGATGCGGACGCCTTCCGCGCCGCCGCGCGCCGCGCCGCCGTGCTGGGTTGCGAAGGCAAGTGGGCGATTCACCCCTCGCAGATCGCGCTTGCCAATGAGGTGATGAGCCCGCCGGACGCGGATGTGAACCGCGCCAAGCGCATTCTCGAGGCGATGAAGGAGGCGGAGGCGCAGGGCAAGGGCGCCGTCTCGCTCGACGGCCGCCTCATCGACTATGCTTCGGTTCGCCAGGCCCAGGTGCTGGTGGAGAAGGCCGCGCAGATCGCGGCGAATTGAGAACACCTACAACAGTCCGTCATCCCGGCTTTCCGCCGGGGTGACGGCATGATTTCTTTATCTATCGATCGACCTCATCGACGACGCCTGATAGCGCTCGCCCGCCGCCACGCCCTTGGGGAACGCCGCGGCCAGCCGCCGCAACTCGCTTAACGTCAGCACCAGTTTCTCCGCCCCTGCATTCTCTTCGAGATAGGCGCGGCGCTTGGTGCCGGGGATCGCTACGATGTCCTCGCCCTGCGCCATGACCCAGGCCAGCGCGATCTGCCCCGGTGTGGCGCCTTTCTCGGCGGCAAGCACCTCGACTTCCTTCAGCAGCGCCAGATTGCGGTCGAAGTTTTCGCCCTGGAAGCGCGGCGCGCTGCGGCGGTAGTCGGTGGGATCGAGGCTCTCGCCGGATTTGAACCGCCCGGTGAGAAAGCCGCGCCCCAGCGGGCTGTAGGGCACGAAGCCGATCCCTAAGCGGCGCACGGTCGGCAGGATCTCGTCCTCCACGTCGCGCGTCCACAGTGAATATTCGGTCTGGAGTGCCGTGATGGGGTGAACCTTGTGGGCGCGCTCGATGGTGCGGGGCGATGCTTCAGAAAGTCCCAGGTGGCGCACCTTGCCCTGCTTCACCAGTTCCGCCATGGCGCCGGCTGTTTCCTCGATGGGAACCGTCGCATCCACGCGGTGCTGATAGTAGAGGTCAATCACCTCGATGCCGAGCCGCTTCAGGCTCTTCTCGCAGCAGTCCCGCACATAGTCGGGCTTGCCGTTGACACCGAGGAAGGTCCCATCCGCAGCGCGCATGTTGCCGAACTTGGTGGCGATGACGAAGCTGTCCCGCTTGCCCTTGATAGCGCGGCCGACGAGCTCCTCATTCGCGCCCATGCCATACATGTCCGCCGTGTCGAGAAAGTTGATTCCGAGATCGAGTGAGCGGTGGATGGTGGCGATCGATTCCACATCGTCGCGCCCCGCATAGAAGTCCGACATGCCCATGCAGCCAAGCCCCATGGCCGAAACGCTGAGTGGTCCGAGATTGCGCTGATGCATGAGAAAACTCCTTTGGCGATCAGTCCTGATGTTGGTCAGCGTGGGCCTCGCGCAACACTTGGCCGTAGCTCGCGAGAAGGCCTGAAAGGATGGCCTCCCAGCTGAAGGTGTGTGCGCGGGCGCGCGCCGCCCCGCCCATGCGCCGGCGCAGGCCTTCATCCGCCGCAAGCGCCTCGATGCGGGCCGCGAATCCTGCCTCGTCCCGCGCACTCACCAGGTGGCCGGTCACGCCCTCTTCCACCAGCGAGTTGCTGCCGCTGGCAATGGCGTTCACGGCGGGAAGCCCGCTCGCCATGGCTTCAAGGGTCACATTGCCGAAGGTCTCGCTCTCGCTCGGAAAAAAGAAGATGTCGGAGGAGGCATAGGCGCGCGCCAGATCTTCTCCGCCGAGGAAGCCCATGAACACACCATTCCTCAGTGACGCCTTCATCGTGGCCATCTCGGGTCCGTCACCAATGACGAGCGGCTTCACCTTGAATCCCTTCGTGGTGAGCGCATTCATCACGCGCGTGTAGATCGCGGTGTTCTTCTCCTTCACGAGGCGGCCCGCGAAGCTGACCGCCACCTCGTCATCTGCAATGTGAAGGGAGCGCCGCCAGGCCATGTCGCGGCGGGCGGGCGAGAAGAGGTCGCTGTCCACGCCGCGCGCCCAGATCTCCACCCTGGTCTGGCCTTCGCTTCTCAGGATATCCGCCATGGACTGGGACGGCGGATAGACGCGGCGAACGCGGGAATAGAAGCGGCGCATGTAGCCTTGTCCGAGTTTTTCCAGCAGGCCCAATCCATAGAAGCGGAGATATGTGTCGTAGCGCGTGTGGTAGGAGGCCACCACCGGCACATTGTTCTGCTCCGCCCAGGCAAGCGCCTTGCGGGCCGCGAGGTCCGGCACCGCGATGTGGAGAAGTGTCGGGCGGAAGGCCTCCAGGCGCTCACGCGCCGATTTTGAAAGCCCCAGCGCGACGCGGTATTCCGATCGTGCCGGGATTGCCATGGAGGGGAGGGGGACCACTTCGCCCACGGACTCGAAGGCCGGTTCCTTCGCCACTGGCGCGAACACGAGAACCGGCACGCCGCGGCTTTCAAGGAAGGCGACGAGGCGGTTCAGCGTGAGAGCCACGCCGTCCTTGATATAATTGTAGTTGCCGGTGAACAGCGCCACCCGCAGTTCGGGGTCGGGCGGCCCTGCCGTGTGCTGCTCGGTGCTCCTCAGGCCGCGAAGTTGAGGGCGCATCGAAGCCATGACAATCCCCGAAACTATTGCTTACGGAGAGGGCCTGTATCATGTACTGAC
Organism: Hyphomicrobiales bacterium; assembly: GCA_040379425.1. GTDB lineage: Bacteria > Pseudomonadota > Alphaproteobacteria > Rhizobiales > Aestuariivirgaceae > Aestuariivirga. Next base: position 6,852 of record JBEILC010000102.1, on the reverse strand, counting down.
CCGGCGTTCAAACGCCGCCTCCGCGCGGCTCAACCTTACAAGGGCGATCGTGTTGCAATCTCAGGGGGGTCAGGCATCGCAAGGGGTCACGCCGCGGCTGTGGATCCTGAAGAGCCCGCATTCCGGCGACAATACGCAGCTCTGTGCCCTTCAAGCAGCCCTCGGCTGGCCCGCCGAGGTGAAGCGCCTCGCCTACCGCGCCCATGAGGGGGTCCTCAGGCTGTTCAGCCTGCCGGTGCTGACCGGTGTCGACCTCAAGGGGTCGAGCCCCCTCGTGCCGCCCTGGCCCGATCTCGTGATCTGTTCCGGCCGGGGCGCGGAAGCCGTGTCCTTCTGGCTGAAGCGCCAGAACCCGCAGTTGCGTATCGTCTTCGTCGGTACACCCTGGTCCGCGCTCGACCGCTTCGACCTGGTGATCGCCACCCCGCAATATCAGGTGCCGCCCGCGGCAAATGTCCTCAACATCGCCCTGCCGCTGCATGACGTGACCCCGGACAGGATCGCGGCGGAGGCCGAACGCTGGGCGCCACGCCTCATGCATCTGCCCCGGCCCTTCACAGCCGTTCTGGTGGGTGGCAGCAGCGGGCCCTACCGCTTCACGCCCGAGGCCGCGCGACGGCTGGGCGAGGCCGCCAGCAAGCGCGCGGCAGCCCGCGGCGGCTCGCTCCTCATCACCACCAGCGCCCGCACGGGTGAGGCCGCGGCGGACGCGCTGTCATCGGCGCTTACCGTGCCGCACCTGCTCTATCGCTGGCGGGAGGGGGCGGAGGACAATCCCTTCCATGCCGTGCTGGGGCTTGCTGGCGACATCGTGGTGACGGCAGATTCGATCTCCATGCTGGCCGAAGCTGCGGCGACGGGAAAGCCGTTGCAGCTCTTCGATATCGAGGAGGGGCCATATGCCATGCGTGCGGAGGAGGGTGGTGGAACGGGGCCGTTGCCGGCCATCCACTGGCGGGGCCGCACGTTGGAGGCAACGCTGTTCCGGCTGATGATCAATCACCTGCCCTGGCGGTTCTCGCGCGATCTCCGCATCGTGCACCACAGGCTCATCGCGAGCGGCAGGGCCACCTGGCTGGGGCAGGAAACGGGCGCTCCCGCGGGGGAATTGGACATGGATGGGCTTCGGCAGTCCGTGCTTCGCATTCATCAGCTTGTTGGCCTATGAAGCCCAGCATGCCGTCTTCACTCGTGGACCGTCTCACCTCGCTTAAGGGCGCTGCATGGAAGGCGCTGCTCCGCTATGCTGAGGCGCTGGCCTATCGCGTGGCGGGCCTGCCAATGGCGCTTAAAGGCCTGTTCCGGGGAAAGCCGCCGGAGAGCCTTCCGCCCGCAGCGTTTCTCCACCGCTATTATGCATGGAGCTACTGGCGGCTGCCCTCAGGTCCGCTGAAAGGACTCCTAGCCGCCGTTCTCTGGCCCATTGCGCTGGTGGTGGCCATCATCATCTTCACGAGGCGCAATGGCAGGGCCATCGCGCAACGCTCGGGCGTCAGCATCGCAGCCCAGGTGACGGGCCAGGTGGAGATGGCGGCGCGCCATGCCATCGCGCCCTTCTGGTACTACATGTTCGAACTCTATCTGCCGGAGCGGAAGAAGCAGGCTGCACTCTTCCTCACTGCGCATGAGACGATCGGGCCCGCCTATACGCTGCTCCAGCCGCCCGATGGCGCTGACGGCATGGACGACAAGATCTGGTTCGCCGAACACTGCCATGAGAAGGGTGTGAGGGCCGTTCCGGTGCTCATGCATTTCTCGGGTGGGGCGCGCCAGCCGCTGAAGGGCGGCAGCGAGGTTCTCCCCGATGCCGATCTCTTCGTGAAGCCGCGCTCGGGCAGCGGCGGGCACCGCATGGAGCGCTGGGATCTTATTGGCGAGGGCCGCTACCGCAATGCCCATGGCGAGGCGCTCACGCGCCTTGCGCTCATGGAGAAGCTTGCGCGCCAATCGCTGAAGGATGATTTCCTCGTCCAGCCGCGTCTGGCCAATCACCCGGCGCTCGATGACATCTCCAACGGCGCGCTCGCGACGGTGCGTCTTCTCACCTGCCGCAATGAACAAGGCCGGGCGGAGGCCGCCGCCGCCGCCTTCCGCATGGCGATCGGCAATTCGGTCGTCGACAATTTCCACCAGGGCGGGCTTGCAACCGAAGTGGACCTTGCGAGTGGCGTGATCGGCATCGCCTCCGACATCGGCGTCAGGCCCAAGGTGGGCTGGCGCGATACCCATCCGGTGAGCGGGGCGCGGTTCGTAGGCCGCAGCCTGCCGCATTGGCAGGAGGTGGTGGCACTTGCGGTTGCCGCGCATGAGGCCTTTCCGGAGCGCGTGGTGGTGGGCTGGGACGTCGCGATGCTGGCGGATGGCGCGATGATCATCGAAGGAAACGGCAAGCCCGATCTCGACATTCACCAGCGTGCAGGCCGCGGGCCCGCCGGCAATGCGCGGATCGCGCATCTCCTCGCCTTCAACGTTCGCGAAAGGCTCAAGCCGCCGCGCGGCTGACCTCGACCACGCGTCCGCCACGCACTTCGTAGAGGCGGTCGGCCACATCCACCCAGGCCTCGCGGTGGGTGATGACGATGATGGTGAAGGACTTCGAAAGACCGCGGATGTTGCTCACGATGTCGGCCTCGGTTGCGGGGTCGAGCGCGCTCGTCACCTCGTCGAGGATCAGGATATCGGGGTGTGTGACGAGTGCCCGGGCGAGTGCGATGCGCTGGCGCTGGCCGCCGGAGAGCTTGGCGCCCATTTCGCCCACACTCATCTCCAGCCCGTCCGGCTGGCTTGCGATGAAGGCTTCGAGGCCTGCGAGCCTGATCGCCTCCGCGATCTGCGCATCGCCCAGCGACTGGTCGCCGAGGCAGATGTTCTCGCGGATCGTGGCGTGCAGAAGCGAGAGCTCCTGCGAGACATAGCCGATGCGCTTGCGCAGCGCTGTGATGTCAATCTCGCCCAGCGGCGTCCCGCCGAGCAGCACCTTGCCCGACTGCGGGCGGTGAAGTCCCACGAGCAGGTCGATCAACGTCGTCTTGCCGCTGCCCGACAGGCCCTTGAGCACGGTGATCTCATGCGCGCGGATCAGCAGGCTCACGTCGCGCAGCACGGGTTCCGTGCCATAGGCGAAGCTCACATGCTCGACGCGGAAATCCGCCGAGGTGTCGGGCGGGAGTGTTCCGAATGCGGGTTCGCGGTTGGCCTCCGTGAGGGAGATGAGCTGCAGCATCCTGTCATGCGCGCTCTCCGCATTGGCGAACTGCTGCTGCATCTTCTGCAGCTTGGTGACATTGCCGACGACCTTCAGGAACAACAGCCCGCTCACCACCAGTGCTGCGAGCGAGACATTGAAGGAGGTGAATGCGACGTAGATGACCCCGATGAGCGCCAGCGCCGTGATCACCTCGCCGCTCTGCGCGAGGAGCTGCTTCGAGGTTTCCCGGCGCGCCAGCGAGCGCTTCAGGCGGCGGAGCGCCAGGCTGATGCCACCCTGGAAGGAGTCGAAGCGCTGCATGGTCTTGAGCGGCTTCATGTTGGCGAGAAGTTCGACCGTCTTGACCGTGAGGTCCTTCGTCGCGTCGGTCTGCTTGCGCCCGGCCTTGCGCGCCATGGTGACGAAGATGCGCAGCACATAGGACATGAAGGCGCCCACGATCACGCCCAGCAGCCCCAGCCGCCAGTCGATCACGAGTGTCACGGCCACATAGATCAGGGACTGGATGGCGAGTGCGGTGTATTGCGCGGAGAGCATGTAGGCGTCACCCGCCCGGTTCGCCTCGCTGCTCAGGGCGGAGGCGTATTTCCCGCTTTCCTGGCCGGCATAGAAGCGCCAGTTGGCGTGTAACAGCGCATCGATCAGGCGCTGCCGCAGGGCGATGGCGACACGGGCGGCGGCGAGCCCGGCATAGGTCAGCGTCAGGAAGCTGATCAGCGCCTTGAGGACGAAGGCGACGGCGACCAGCGCCAGGATGGATTCGAGCGTCGGCGCGAGGCCAATGGCCATCAGCGCCCGTTCGACCGTCTGGCCGATGGCGGACTGGCTTCCGCTGCCCTGTCCATCCGAAACGATGGAAATGGCGGGCAGGATCGCCGAGATGCCGATGGCCTCCACCACCGCGGACAGCAGCAATGCCAGAAGCACCAGCACGGGCTTCGTGCCTTCCGCATTGAAGAACAGCCTGAATATCTTGGCCATGCCCTGTGGGTTCCGAACCATTCCTGGCCCACGATATGGCCCAAGCCCGCGCCGCTTGCAATCACGGGTTCAGGCCACGGCGGCTTTCAGCTGTCAGCGCCGGGTGAACCGCCAGCCGGGACGGGCATTTTCGATCATCATCATTTCCGCGATGTTTTCCTGGGTCAGGATGCCTGCCACCTTGCCGCCTGCGTCGATCACCACTTCGGCGCGGGTGCCGCTTGACCGCATGCGGGTAAAGGCCTCGACCAGCGGCTGCTCCATCAGCAGTGGTTCGGACGTTCGCATGGCACTTCCTACCGTGGCCTCCGCGCCCTGGCCGCGCAGGCCCATGATCATCGCGTCACGGTCGAGAAGGCCCATGATGCGCCCCGCCTGATCGATGACGGGAAACTCCTTCTGCGGTGACGACAGCAGCGCATCGACCGCGCGTGACAGCGGTTCCTCCGCCAGGAGCAGAACGGGCGACGGTTCCATCGCATCCTTGACCCGCAGCCTTGAGGCAAAGCCGGTGAAGCTGGCGGATTGTTCTTCGGAGGCAGCGGCGAAGTAGATGAAGACGCCCACGAAGATCAGGATCGGGTTGTAGAACAGTCCGAGCAGCACGAAGAGGAAGGCGAAGCCCTGGCCGATGCGCGCGGCAAGGGCCGTGGCGCGAGGTGCTCCGAGGTTCATGGCCAACACGGCGCGCAGCACGCGCCCGCCATCCATCGGGAAGGCCGGCACCATGTTGAACAGCACCAGCACAACGTTGACCACCAGCAAACGCTCCGCCAGCGTCGCCGTGTCGAAGCCGATCGCCGTGATGCTGGAGAGGCCGAGCCCGAAGAGGGCCATCAGCAGCAAGGCAATGACCACATTGACGAGCGGCCCGGCGAGCGCCACGAGCAGTTCCTGGCGCGGCTTCTCTGGCATGCGCTCCATGCTGGCGATGCCGCCGATGGGCGAGAGGATCACCCGCGGCGTCCTGATGCCGAAGTGCCGCGCCATGGCGATGTGGCCGAACTCATGCAGCGTCACGCACAGGAAGACGAGCAGCATGAAGACGATTGACTCCACGGCAGCGGCAGTTCCGCGCTGCAGGTAATCACTGAGCCCGATCCAGACGAGGAACAGCAGGAAGGTAAGATGTAGCCGGATATCCGTCCCGGCGATCCGCCCGATGGTAAGTGACCAGCCCATAGGTGATAGATAGACGAGAACGGTGCCGGTTCAACCAAACATCACTTGACCTTGGGTCAGAGTGCCGGGCGCTTGGCCTTGGCCGTGTACCAACCGCCCACCGCCTTTTCATACGCCAGTGCGGCCTTGAAGACGCGGGCATCGTCTTGGGTGCGGCCAACGATCTGGATCGCGGTCGGCACACGTGTCGCGGCATGGCCCGTGGGAACGGAGAGCACCGGGCAGTTGTGCAGCATGTTGAACTGGTGCGTCATCACCCAGCCATATTCCGGGTCGGCCTTTTGGCCTGCCACCGTGAAATGCGGGTCGAAGGGATCATGGTCGGCCTTGACGGCGGCGGCGGCGTTGGTGGGGCAGATGAACACGTCATGGCTTGCCAGCACCGGTCCCAGCGTCTGGTACATGCGGTGCGCTTGTTCCCAGGGCTTGTGCACGTCCTCGATGGAGGTCGCGCGGCGCGCCACATCGGCGAACTTCAGCGCGTAGTCGGTCATCAGGTCGGCATTCTCCTTCTGCTGCCAGATGGTCTGGCGGCCGAAATGCATGGCGTTGTACCAGTGCATGCCGTTGCGCTCGACCTCCCCTGTCCAGCCGAGGTCGACCTCCTCGACCCTGGCGCCCAGTTTCCGGAACACCTCAAGCGCCGCCATCATGTTGGCGCGCACGTCGTCTTCCACGGGCACGTAGCCGAGGTCCACCGAACAGGCGATCTTCATGCCCTTGATGGGGGAGGGCTCGAGCGGCAGCTTCACCTTCTGGCGCAGCGAGTCATGGTCCAGCGGGTGGGGGCCGGAGGTTATGTTTTGCATCAGGGCTGCATCCGCAACGCTCCGTGCCAGGGGCCCACAATGGTTGAAGCGGTCGAAATTGCCCGGCGGCCCATCGGGGTTGCGCCCATGCGGCGGCTTGTAGCCGACGACGCCACAGGCCGCCGCAGGAATGCGGATCGAGCCGCCGATGTCGGTTCCCGTCGCCAGCGTGGCAAGCCCAGCGGCAAGGGCAGCACCGGAACCGCCCGAAGATCCGCCTGGTCCCCATGCCGTGTTCCACGGATTGCGTGTGACGCCCCAGATGCGCGAGGCGGTGATCCCTGAGAGGCAGAACTCCGGCGTCGTGGTGCGCGCGAAGACGATGGCGCCCGCCGTCTGCAGCCGCTCGATCATCGGGTCGGAATGATCGTCCACCCAGTCCTTGAAGATGAGGCTGCCTTGGGTCGTGCGCTTGTCCTTGACGCGCTGTGAATCCTTGACCGCCAGCGGAATGCCCTCGAGGGGCGCCGTCTTCGCGCCGCGCTTCATGTAGCGGGCTTCCGACAGCTTCGCCTGGGCGAGCGCCTCCTCGAAATAGCGGTCGGCGAAGCAGTTCACCTTGGGATTGACCCGCTCGGCCCGCGTCTGCAGGGCCTTCATCAACTCCACCGGCGACAGTTTCCGTTTTTTGAACAGAGCCAGAATCGCGGTGGCGGGCAGATAGCAGAGATC
>JBEILC010000101.1:0-10937 GCA_040379425.1 Hyphomicrobiales bacterium | reverse complement strand
GTTGGCGCGCAGCAGCGTCGCGAGGTCGGTTGGCGGAGCGATTGCCGCAACACCCTTGAGCGACAATTCGGGTGCATAGCCCGCCGCCAGCGCCGCGGCGAAGAGCACCGCATGCCCACCTTGAGAATAGCCCCAGAGCGCGAAGTCCTTGCCGCCGCCCACACCGGGAATCTGCTTGGCAGCGCGCACGGAATCGATCGTCGCAAAGGCCTGGGCCTTGCCGACGAGATAGCCAACCGGCCCCTGGGTTCCGAGGCCGGGATAGTCGGTCGCCGCCACGACGAGGCCGCTCGCGACCAGATCGTTGAGTCCGCCGATGGTCTTGATGGGCGAACCGCGCAGCGACGGCGCGCATTTCCGCGCGACGCCGGTGGTGGGATGGGCCCAGGCCACGAACTTCCGGTCCATCGGAATGCGCGCCGCCTTGTCCGGCAGCACCACGAGCCCGGTCGAGAGGGTGGGCTGCATGCGGTAGTCGCGCGTCACATAGAGGATACGCCAGGCCTTGGCGCGGTAGGCCATCGGCAGTTCGATGCGGTCATAGCTCAGCAGCGTTCCGGGCTGGCTGAAAGCCGGAACCGGCGGGTCCGTGCGTTTGGGCTTCGCCGCCGCAGGGAGCGTGAAGGCCAGCACGGCGGCGGCAAGCCAGGCCAGGCCAAGTGTCACCAATCGCACGAGTGACCACTCCTCAACACTGCGTCAGGTTTCGCATGCAGCAAGAGCTAACCGCCCTTGGTATGCTGGTCAACCCTGGGTTCGTACTGGCGCAGTGGGCGGCACTGCTTTAGTCTCCTGCGCCAGGACAGGGAGAGAGTCATGAGCCAGAACAACACGCCCCTTCGCGCTCGCCTGGAGAATGGCGGCACGCCAAAGATGAAGGGCCGCTTCGAGATCAAGTCCGAGACCGGCGTACTGAAGGACGTGCTGCTGGGCCCCGCCGAAAGCTTCCGCTGGATGGGGCTCGAGAATGCGGCCTGGTCCTCGCTGGTGCGGGACACGATGCGCAAGGGCTACAAGTTCGACAAGCAAACCGCCATGCGCCAGCACCGCGAGATGGTTGACGCCTATCAGCAGGCGGGGGTCACCACCCATTTCCTGCCGCTGGACATGACCAGCCCCTACCAGGTCTATGCGCGGGACTCCTCTTTCATGTCGCCCTATGGCGCGGTTGTCTGCCAGCTCGCCAACCCGCGCCGCCGCGGCGAATACGCCGCCGTGCTGCGCTTCTATCTCGAGAACAACATCCCGATCTATGACATGATCTCGGCCGGCAATTTCGAGGGCGGTGACTTCAACATCATCCGCGATGGCCTCGCACTCGTCGGCTACACCGATCACCGCTCCGAGGAAGTGGCGGCCCGCCAGGCGGCCGACTGGTTCATCAAGGAAGGCTGGGAGATCAAATATGCGCCTATCGACCAGTTCTATGTCCACATCGACCTCATGGTCTGCATGCTGAACGAGCATTGCGCCGCCGTCTGCCTCGAGACCACGGAGGACGATGTCGTCGCCTGGCTCAAGTCGAAAAAGATCGAAATCATCCCGGCGACCTTCAAGGAGACAATGGCGCTGGGCTGCAACGTGGTGACGCTGGGCGGAGACCGCGTGCTTTCGACCGAGAGTGCGAAGGATCTCAACGCCAAGATGCGCGCGGCGGGCTTCACCGTCTATGACCCGGACATGACCATGTTTCTGCAGGCCGGCGGCGGCGTGCACTGCATGTGCCAGCCCCTGTCGCGCGAAGCTGCCTGAGGCGTGGCCGACGTCAAGGTGATCGGCGCCGGCCCCGCGGGCCTCATGGCGGCGGAGGTTCTGGCGGAGGCCGGACACCGCGTGAGGATCCTTGATCACATGGCGGCCCCCGCCCGCAAGTTCCTGCTGGCGGGGCGGGGCGGCCTCAACCTCACCCATTCGGAGCCGCTGGATGCGTTTCTCGAACGCTATGGCGAGGCGCGCCTCCTTCTCGAACCCGCCATCCGTGCCTTTCCGCCGGATGCGCTCATCGCCTGGGCCAATGGGCTGGGCATCGAGACCTTCGCCGGTAGTTCCGGTCGCGTCTTCCCCAAGCAGATGAAGGCCTCGCCCCTCCTCCGCGCCTGGCTCCGCCGCCTTGACGGTCTGGGCGTGAAGCTCGTCACACGCTCGCGCTGGGAGGGCTTCGACGGTACGCCAACCATCCTCGCCCTCGGTGGTGCAAGCTGGCCGCATCTGGGCTCTGACGCCCAATGGCTGCCGCTGTTCGCCGTGAAGGGCATTACCGTCAACCCGTTCAAGCCGGCGAACAGCCGCTTTCTCGTGCACTGGTCGCCGGTATTCCGGGAGAAGTTCGCGGGCACGCCTGTCAAGAACGTCGCCCTCACCTATGCCGGAAAGCGTGTGCGCGGCGAACTCATGATCTCGCAGGAGGGCATCGAGGGCGGCGCCATCTATGCACTCTCGAAGGGGCTGAGGGAGAAGCCCGGCCACCCGCTGATCATCGACTTCCGCCCTGACCTCACCGAGGAGGCGCTGGCTAAGCGCCTCGAGAAGCCACGCGGCAAGGACTCGCTGTCGAATTACCTGCGCAAGGTGGCGGGGCTCTCGCCCGTCGCCATCAACCTGCTGCGCGAGACGGGGACCGCGCCCGATGCGAAGGGCATCAAGTCGATGCCCTTGGTGCTCGAACGTCCGGCCGGCATCGCGCGCGCCATTTCCTCCGCCGGCGGCGTGGCATGGGAGGACGTGGATCCGCAGTTCCAGCTTCTCAAAGTCCCTGGCACCTATTGCGTGGGGGAGATGCTGGACTGGGAGGCGCCAACCGGCGGCTATCTCCTGCAGGCCTGCTTCTCCACCGCCGTCATGGCGGCACGCCACCTTGCGGCGGAGCTTCACGGCCGATGATCGTTTCCGGCGCACTCAAGGCGGTCCTCGGAGATGACGGCGTTCTCGAGGGCGATGCCATGGGGCAAAAGCCCATGACCGACATGAGCGTCACCGGCACAAGCCTTCCCCGCGCGGTGATCCGCCCACGGAGCACCGCGGAGGTCTCGGCCGCGCTGAAGCTCTGCCACGAGGCCCACGTTCCGGTCATCGTGCAAGGAGGCCTCACCGGGCTGGCGGGCGGCGCCAATCCGCAAGGGCATGAGATCGCGTTGAGCCTCGAGCGGCTGCGTGGCGTGGAGGAGGTCGACACTGCGTCTGCCACCATGGTTGTGAAGGCCGGAACGCCGCTCGAGGAATGCCAGAAGGCCGCTCAGGAAAACGGGCTGTTCCTGGCACTCGACCTTGGCTCGCGCGGCTCCTGCACCATCGGCGGCAATCTCGCGACCAATGCAGGCGGTATCCGCGTCATCCGCTACGGCATGGCGCGCGAGCAGGTGCTGGGCATCGAGGCGGTGCTGGCGGACGGCGCCATTCTCTCCTCCATGAACCGCATGCTGAAGAACAATGCAGGCTATGACCTGAAGCATCTCTTCATCGGCTCGGAGGGAACGCTCGGCATCATCACCCGCGCGGTGCTTCGCCTCCACCCGCCGCCGGGCCAGATCACCACGCTGCTCTGCGCCGCCCAGAGCTATGATGGCGTGGTGAAACTGCTCCGCCGCGCGCAATCGGACCTCGGCGGCATCGTGGCTTTCGAGGCGATGTGGCCTGACTACTTCCGCTTCAACACCAAGGCGCTGAAGCTGAGTTTCTTTGCGGAGGAGCCATCCTTCGCCATCATCATCGAAAGCACCATGCCGCCCGGTGAGGCCGAGCGCTTCCTCAGCCATTCGCTTGAGGATGGATCGATTCAGGATGCAATCGTGGCGCGCTCGGTGCGCGAAGCCCGCGAGATCTGGTCGGTGCGTGAGGGTTACCCGATCGACACGCTGCCGAATCTGATGAACTTCGATATCAGCCTGCCCATCGGCCGGATCGGCGCCTATGCGGAGGAATGCACGGATGCGCTGCGCAGGCGCTGGCCTGATGCGCATGTCTCATTCTTCGGACACGTGGGCGATTCGAACGTCCACATCTGCTTCTCGGCGGAAGGCGCGGACGTGCATGACGTCGATGCCATCGTCTATGGCGTGCTGGGCCGCTACGCGGGGTCGATCTCGGCGGAGCATGGCATCGGCGCACTGAAGCGCCCATGGCTCCATCCCTCGCGCACGCCGGAGGAGATCGCGCTGATGCGGACCTTGAAGACGTCGCTCGACCCCCGCGGCATCCTCAACCCCGGCAAGGTGATCTGAGGTGCTGGGGCGCGTCATCGGCTCGCGGTGGCTGTTCCGCCTTCTGCTGGCCCTGCCGGCCGGGATCATCTTGTGGCAGTTCTTCTTCGGCGCGAAAAGCTGGGGCATGCTGATCGTGCAATCCGGCGAATGGGCGGTACGCTTCCTGATCGTGACACTTGCTGTCACACCTGTGCGCCTGCTGATGAAGCAGGCAGGGCTCGGGCCTCACTGGCCCATGTGGCTGTTCCAGCGCCGCCGCGATCTTGGGCTTGCCGCCTTCCTCTATGCCGCACTCCACCTCGGCGGCTATCTCCTCCGCACGCCAAACCTTCACGTTGTCGCTTTCGACATTCAGTTTATCGAATATTTCACGGGCTGGATCGCCTTCATCACCATGCTGGCGCTCGCGCTGACCAGCAATGACCGCAGTGTCCAGGCGCTCGGCCGCTGGTGGAAACCGCTACAGCGGTTGGCCTATGTCTCGGTGGCCGCCGCGGCGCTCCACTGGCTCTGGATCAGGCTGGACCATACGGGCGTATGGCTGCACTTCATCCCGCTCGCCGTGCTCGAAGCCTACCGCATCTGGTACAACTTCGCGCGCCCCGCGGGCCAGCAGCACTGATATCAGCGCCGCGCATCCTCGAGGATGATCTCGGCGCCGCGCCAGCCCATCATCATGGCGGGCGCATTGGTATTGCCCGCAATCAGGTTGGGGAACACCGAGGCATCGCACACGCGCAATCCCTCGGTCCCAAGGACGCGAAGCCGCGGGTCGACAACCGAGCTTGCCGGATCAGGCCCCATGCGGCAGGTGCAGGAATGGTGATAGACCGTGCCGCTCCGCTGCCTGAAGTCGTGGATCATCGCTTCGTCGCTGGTCACATCCGGCCCGGGGCGCAATTCTTCCGCCATCAGGCCCTTCAGCGGTTCCTGTGCGGCGATGGCGCGCAGGAACTTCACCGCAGCCAGCATCTCCTCCACGTCCGAGTTGGTCGAATATGCATTGAACGAGATGCGCGGATGCGCCATGGGATCGGGCGATGTGATCATAACCTGGCCGGTGCTCGTCGGGCGGCAGTTGGAAAGCCCGAGCGACAGCCCTGAGAACGGGTCCGGATTGAGGATCGGCCGCTCGCCGGGCTTCGGGATCAACGTCGAGAAGGCCTGCATGTAAAGCTGCATGTTGGGCCGCGTCATCGTCTCATGAGTGCGGAAGAAGCCGCCGCCCTGGTTGATCGACAGAGACAGCGGGCCTGACCGCAGCAGCAGATACTGGAGGCCCGCCCTGAGCTTTCCCCACCAGGGCCTGAGCTCGTCGTTCAGCGTCGGCACCTTCATGCGCCAGGTGTAGTTGATCCCGTGGTGGTCCTGCATGCGGGCGCCGACATTGGCGTTGTCATGCACCAGGCCGATCCCCATGGACTGCAACAGCGCGCCCGGCCCCACGCCAGACACTTGCAGGAGTTGCGGCGAATTGATCGCGCCGCCGGAGAGGATCACCTCGCCCGCACGCGCCTCCAGCGTGCGAGCACCCTGCACATAGGCGACGCCAACGGCGCGCTTGCCCTCAAACAGCACGCGCGTCACCTGAGCATGAGTCTCGACGCGGAGGTTCCTCCGCTTCATCGCGGGCCGCAGGAAGGCGCGCGCCGCGGAGAGCCTGCGCCCGCCCTTGATGGTGAACTGGTAGAGGCCAACGCCCTCCTGCTCCGCACCATTGAAGTCCGGCGTGAACCTGAGGCCCGCCGCTTCGGTGGACTTGAGAAAAGGTTCGCACAGCGGATGCGCCTGGCGGCCGAGATCCTGGATGTGCACCGGCCCTTCGCGGCCACGCAGTGCGGGATCGCCGTCTGCATAACACTCGAGCTTCTTGTAGGCGGGCAGCACGTCATCCCAGCCCCAGCCCACATTGCCAGCCGCACGCCAGTCCTCATAGTCCTGCCTGTGCCCACGGATATAGACCATTGCATTGATCGAGGACGATCCGCCCAGCACCTTGCCGCGCGGATAGAAATCCCTCTGGCCGTTGAGGCCCGGGTCGGGCTCCGCCTGGTACATCCAGTTGACGCTTTTGTCGTAGAAGGTCTTGCCGTAGCCGAGCGGCATCTGCACGAAGAAGCGCATGTCGCTGCCGCCGGCCTCGAGGAGGAGCACGCGGTGCTTGCCGCTGGCGCTGAGCCGGTCGGCCAGCACACAGCCTGCGGAGCCCGCACCCACGATGATGTAATCGAAATTCCCGGCCACGATAATCCCGCCACTGGTGAGGAAGGCCGCCTTTTGCGCCACTTTGGCCAAGGGAAACAAGTATTTCCGCCTCACGACCGGTTAGAAATTTTCATCGCCCAGCCGAGAGCCGACCTGCTAGAAGCGGAAAGGCTCGGGAGGGCAAGCGCATGAAAGTCAAGGACCTCAAAGTCTTCATCGTCGGCAATCCGCCGCCCTCCTGGGGCGGGCGCTATTTCATCTTCGTGAAGCTCACGGCGGACAACGGCATCTCCGGCATCGGAGAATGCTATGTCGATACCTTCGGCCCGAAGGCGATCACCGCCATGATCGAGGACACCTTCTACCGCTACATCGAGGGCATGGACCCGTTCCACCTCGAAAGCATGTGGCGCAAGGTCTATGGCTCGGGTTTCTCGATGCGGCCGGACATCTCGCTGATGGGCGTGCTCTCCGGCATCGAGATCGCGCTGTGGGACATCAAGGGCAAGGCGCTGAACAAGCCTGTCTATGAACTTCTCGGCGGCCGCGTGCACGAGAAGCTCCGGTCCTACACCTATATCTATCCCGATCCTGCCAAGGGCCAGGATTCGACGATCTTCTGGAATGCCGAACAGTCGGCCGAGCGCGCGGCGCATTACGTGAAGCGCGGCTTCACCGGCCTCAAGTTCGATCCCGCCGCTCCCTACTCCGCCTTCGACCCGCGCCAGCCCTCGCTCGAATCGATCGAACTCTGCGTGAAGTTCTGCAAACTGATCCGCGAGGCGGTGGGCGCCAAGGCTGATCTTCTGTTCGGCACGCATGGCCAGTTCACCGCCTCAGGCGCCATCCGCTTCGCGAAGAAGATCGAGCCCTATGATCCCTTGTGGTTCGAGGAGCCGACACCGCCCGACAAGCCGGAGGAAATGGCGCTCGTCGCGCGCGGCACCTCGATCCCCATCGCCACAGGCGAGCGGCTCACCACCAAATATGAATTCGGCCGCGTGCTCGAAAGCCGCGCCGCCTCGATCCTGCAGATGGCGCTGGGCCGCGTGGGCGGACTGATGGAGGCCAAGAAGATCGCCGGCATGGCTGAGACCTTCTATGCGCAGATCGCGCCCCATCTCTATGCGGGCCCGGTGGAGGGCGCGGCAAACATTCACTATGCCGCATCGCTCCCCAACTTCCTGATCCTCGAGTCGATCGAGGAGTGGGGTGGTTTCCACGCTGATCTGCTGAAGAAGCCGATCCTCTGGCAGGATGGCTATGTGATCCCGCCCACCGAGCCCGGCCTCGGCATCGAACTCAACGAGGAGGTGGCGGAAGCCCACCCCTACACCGGCACGAACCTCCACCTGGAAATGACCAACCGGCCGCTGCGCAAGGAAGAATAGATCATGCATTACGGATATGTGGGCCTCGGCAATCTGGGCGGCCACCTCGCGCATTCGCTGGTGAAGAAGGGCTACAAGGTCACCGTCTACGACCTCGATCGCGGGCTTGGCGAACGCCATGTGAAGGACGGCGCCACCTGGGCGGACACGCCCGCGGAGCTGGCCTCAAAGGTCGATGCCGTCTTCACCTGCCTCCCCTCGCCCACCGTGTCGGAGAAGGTGCTGGGCCAGTTCCTCACCACGCTGAAGCCCGGCGCCACCTGGATCGAGAATTCCACCAACGGCCGCGATGAGATGATCAGGCTCGCCGCCATGGCGGAAGCCAAGGGTGTGAAGGTTCTTGAAGCCCCGGTCACCGGCGGCGTGCATCTTGCTGCGCGCGGCGAGATCACGGTGCTGGTTGGCGGCGAGAAGGAGCTGTTCGAGCTTCACCGCCCGGCGCTGGAGGCCATCGGCCGCAAGATCTTCCACATGGGCCCCATCGGCTCCGCCGCCATCATCAAGGTCATCACCAATATGCTGGCCTTCATCCACCTCGTGGCGGATGCGGAAGCCCTCATGCTGGCCAAGCGCGGCGGCCTCGATCTGGCCCAGGCCTGGCACGCCATCACCGCCTCTTCCGGCACGAGCTTCGTGCATGAGACGGAGGGCCAGCTCATCCTCAACGGCAGCTATGACATCGCCTTCACCATGGACCTGGCGCTGAAGGACCTCGGATTCGCGATGAATTTCGGCAAGGAATTCGGCGTGCCGCTCGACCTCGCCTCCATGACGCAGCAGACCTTCATGAAGGGCAAGGCCGCCTATGGCGGCAGCGCGCAGTCAACCCAGATCGCCAAGCTGCTGGAGGACGTGCTCAACACCGACCTCCGCGCGCCGGGCTTCCCGGCACGTCTGGAGTAGACTGAGCTCACCACGCGAGGCAGATCTTGCCGAAGTGCCGGCCTCACTCCTCGTGGCGGAAGGCCTCCGCGATTTTCGCCAGCGGGAACACACTGTCGATCACCGGCCTGATGCCGGTCGCCTCCAGTGCCCGCACATCGTCCTGCTGCTGCAAGCGGTTGCCGGCGATGAGGCCGTGGAGGCGGGGCGGGCCCTGTCGAACAAGGCCCGCCCCGATTCAGTCGCGAACGCTGTGGTTCGCTCAGTCTTCCGAGATCGCCTTGTGGACGATGGCGCCTACGATCGGGGCCACCCAGCACCAGCCAGAACGTGCCGAAGAATTCGGCGGTCAGTTTCTTCATGTTCAACTCCCCCTATCTGCGCCCTTCGCGAATCGCGGGGCGGTATCGATTGCACCTGCCCCTTGCAGCGGGGCCCAGGAGCGAATTGTAGGGTGCTGGACAATTCTCTGCGATGCAACCTGGCGCGAATTGACTTTCCCAAACGGAATCCGTATGTGCAATGCGATACATCCGCCGAGGGCTTGATGGCGACGTCGCCCGGCGCAGCTTTCCCAATCGAACCAGGTCGCCAGAACGGTACTTTATACCCCACATGAATTTCTCCGAGCTCGGACTGAGCCCCAGAACCCTCGAAGCGGTTACCGCGGCGGGTTACACGACCCCCACTCCCATTCAGGCAGAAGCGATCCCGCCGGCCCTCCAGCGGCGCGACGTCATGGGCCTCGCCCAGACCGGTTCCGGCAAGACGGCCGCCTTCGTGCTGCCCATGCTTTCGCTGCTTGAGAAGGGCCGCGCCCGCGCAAGGATGCCCCGCACGCTGATCCTCGAGCCCACCCGCGAACTGGCCGACCAGGTGCGCGATGCCTTCGAGACGCTGGGCCAGAAGCACACGCTCTCCGTCGCCCTCCTCATCGGCGGCGTCGCCTTCGAGCCGCAGGCCTTGAAGATCGACCGCGGGGCGGATGTCGTCATCGCCACGCCGGGCCGCCTGCTTGATCATTTCGAGCGCGGCAAGCTGCTCCTCACCGGCATCGACATGCTGGTGATCGATGAGGCGGACCGCATGCTGGACATGGGCTTCATCCCGGACATCGAGCGCATCTGCAAGCTCCTGCCCTTCACCCGGCAGACGATGTTCTTCTCCGCCACCATGCCGCCGGAGATCCAGCGGCTCACATCGCAATTCCTGCATAACCCGGTGCGGGTCGAGGTGTCGCGGCCGTCGTCCACCGCCGAGACCATCACCCAGATGCTGGTCAAGTCCCCGCATGAGGCGAAAGCCAAGCGGGAGGCGCTGCGCCAGCTGCTCCGCACCCAGACGAATGTCAAGAACGGCATCATCTTCGCCAACCGCAAGACCACCGTGGCGCTGCTGGAGAAGTCGCTGTCGGTGCATGGCTTCAGCGTCGGCGCCCTTCATGGCGACATGGACCAGTCCGCCCGCCTCAAGACGCTGCAGGCCTTCCGCAACAATGAGATCACCTATCTGATCGCGTCTGACGTCGCGGCCCGCGGCCTCGACATTCCGGAGGTCTCCCACGTCTTCAACTTCGATGTGCCCACCCATGCGGAGGATTATGTCCACCGCATCGGCCGCACGGGGCGTGCGGGGCGTGAGGGCCAGGCCTTCACCATGCTGTCCAAGGAAGAGGGCAAGTACTGGAAGGCCATCGAAGGCCTGATCAAGAAGGAAGTCCCCTATTTCGAGCTGAGTGTGGAGGCCGAAGCCGCCATCGAGACGCGCGCCGCCGAGCCGGACCGCCCGCGCCGCGAAGGCCGTGACAGGCAGGAGCGCCGCGGCCGCGGCAAGGACCGCCGCCCGCGCGAGGTGAAGGACCACGGCGAACGCGCCGCGATGGTCCCGGCCGAGCGCGTGGAGCGTGCCGAACCGCGCGCCGAACCGCGCGCCGAGCGTCCCGCCGCCCCGAAGCCCACAGCTCCGAAGCCCGCCGCCGCACCCGTGACCCCCGCCCCGCGCAGCGAGCGCCCCAAGCGTGAGCGCGAGCCGAGGCCCGACCGCCACCCCCAGCGCGACGTCTCCGACGCGCCGGACCACCGCGGCTTCACCGAACAGACCATCCCGGCCTTCCTGTCGCGCAGCGTCAAGGCCTGATCACCCGCGATCCCTTCTCCCGCAAGGCGGGAGAAGGCGCCCGCAAGGGCGGATGAGGGGGTGCTCTGCCCCCATTCTCTGGATCACCTGAGGCTAGAGTTTTCGGCCTCATTCGCCAGTGACG
>JBEILC010000100.1:0-10940 GCA_040379425.1 Hyphomicrobiales bacterium | reverse complement strand
TGCGGTGCCATCGGTGCAGCTCATCACGGAAACGGGTCTCTGGCTGGTGAAGAGGATCGCTCCGTCATGGGCCGCGTGATCGAGATGCCGCTCCCCCGCCTGGGGGAGACGATGGACGAGGGGCGCATCGGCCTCATCGTCAAGAAGCCCGGCGAGGCCTTCAAGCGCGGCGAAACGCTGCTGGAGGTGGAGAGCGACAAGACCACTGTCGAGGTGCCCGCCCTGCAGGACGGCATCCTCATCGAATGGCTGGTCGACAGCGACCAGATGGTGCCCGTCGAGTCCGCCATCGCCCGGATCGAGATCGAAGGTGAAGCGGTTGCCGAGGCGAAGGCCCCCGCTGCGCCCGCCGCACAGGCCGCGCCCAAGCCGCAAGCTGCGGCACCGCGCTTCGTGCCGCTCGCCACGGGGACAAGGCCGCGTGCCTCGACGGCTGCACGCGCCGAAGCCCGCCGCAAGGGTGTTGATCTTGCAACGCTGCAGGGCAGCGGCCGCAACGGCCGCGTGACGCGCGCCGACCTCGCTGCCTCGCTCCGCCCCGCACGCGCCACCTATCACGTGGAAACGCCGCAGGGGCGGATCTTCTTCCGCGAATGGCCGGCCCAGGGCCCGCAGAAGGGGGCGGTGCTGCTGCTCCATGGCCTCTTTGCAGATTCGCAGAGCTTCACCACGCTGGGCCGCAAGCTTGCTGGCAACGGCTACCGCTGTTTCGCGCTGGACCTGCCGGGCCATGGCGAAACCATTTCGCCCGCGTCTTCGCTCGACGAGATCGCGGCAGCGGTCACGGCCGCCCTGCCGGGCCTGAAACTCCATGTGATCGGCCACTCTTTCGGTGCGCTCGTCGCTTCGAGGCTTGCCGATCATGCGCTGTCACTGACACTGCTGGCGCCCGCCGGCTGCGGGGAGGAGATCAACGGCGAGTTTCTGTCCGCCATGCTGGGCGGCCACATCGATCACGCGCTGGGCTTCCTCGGTGAAAGCGTTCCGTCGGAGGCGCAGGCAGCCCTTGCCGATGCACTGTCGGTCAATGGCGCGCAGCTCCGCGCCATCGTGGGTGACGTGTCAGAGGGTGGGCGCCAGAAGACCTCGATCCTGGGCGCGCTGGCTAAGGCCACCATCCCTGTCGAGGCGGTGTTCATGCGCGATGATGCGGTGATCCTCGCGCAGCACGCATTGAACCTGCCCTTCAATGTGCGGAGCCGCATCTTGCCGGGTAACGGCCACCTTCCGCATTGGCGCGCACCCGATGCGATCGTGGGGTTGATCGGCGGGGCATGATCAGCGCCCCGTCTTCTTCTCCTGTTCGCGCTTGTGCGCGGCGAGCGCCATCAGCCGCCTGTCCCGCCATTCCGTGGCGGCTCCAAGCTTTTCGCTGGGCACGAGGGCGCGCCGCTCGGCATCGAGCGTCTTGCCAATCGATTCCGGCCAGGGTGCTGCTGCAGATTGGGAGTCACCCACGCGGCGGATCGTGGGGCCGTAACGCTCCAGGTAATCGGCAACGCCTTGCGGTGCATTGAGGTCGATGGTTTCGATCGGCCCCATGAAGCTCCAGCGCAGCGCCAGCCCGTCCTTGATCGTCTTGTCGAGATCCTCCGCCGTCACATAATCCTCGGCGATCAGGCGGAAGGCCTCGTTCAGCACGGCAAGCTGCAGGCGGTTCAGGATGAAGCCCTCGATCTCGCGCTTCACGGTAATGGGGGACATTGCGCAACCCGCCATGAAGGCATCCGCCCGCGCAATCACCTCAGGCGAGGTGAAGTCTGCTCCACACAGTTCCACGATGGGGGCGAGATGCGGTGGATTGAGTGGATGGGAAACGAGGCAGCGTTCCCGCGTCGCGAGGCCGCCGAAGATGATCGAGGGCATGATCGCCGAGGTGGAGCTGGACAGGATCGCATCACGCGGCGCAAGCGTCTCCACCCCGGCGAAGAGTTTCTGCTTCGGCTCCGCCCGCTCGACGATGTTCTCCTGCACGAAACCCGCGCCATTGAGTGCATCGGCAAGGCTCGCGGCGCCCTTGATTCGCGCCTGAACGGCGCCAGCACCCGCGATCAGGCCTTCCGCCTCCATCAGCGGCAGCGTCGTGGCGATGTGGGCCAGCGCCTTCGTGAACTGAGCTTCGTCCTGATCCCACAGCACCACGTCATGCCCGCCGCGGGCAAAGACCATTGCCCATGACCGGCCGATCAGGCCGGAGCCGAGGATCGCGGCCTTCACTTCGGCACCGGGGCGTCTTTGCGCAGCAGGCCTTCGGCCTTGAGGTCCTTCCACAGGGCTTTCGGCAGCTTGGCGGCCATGGTCTTGGCGTTGAGCGCCACCTCCTTGGCGTTGGCGCCGCCGGGGATGATGCTGACAACCTGTTTGTGGTGCAGGGGGAAGCGCAGCGCTGCTTCAGGGAGTTTCACCTTGTGCCGCTTGCACACCGCCTCGATCTTCGCCACGCGCTCGAGGACGTGTTTCGGCGCCGGATCGTAATTGTACCAGGCGCCGGGCTTCGGGCCGGTGGCCAGAATGCCGGAGTTGTAGGGCCCGCCCAGCACGATGCCGACACCGCGCTCCTCGCAGAGCGGCAGGAAGGAGGTGAGTGCTTCCTGTTCGAGCAATGTGTAGCGCCCGGCCAGCAGGAACAGGTCGAAGTCGCCGGCCTTGAGCAGCGTCTCGCACACCTGCCACTCATTGACGCCCGCGCCGAAGGCCTTGATCACCTTTTCATCACGCAGCTTGACCAGCGCCTTGTAACCGCTGGACATCAGCGTCTTCACATGGACATCGCGCGCGGCTTCCGACTTGTGGGTGAAGACATCGCAGTCATGCACGAAGACGATGTCGATTGAATCCACACCCAGCCTCTCGAGCGAGAACTCGATCGACCGCATGAAGCCGTCATAGGTGTAATCGAAGCGCTCCTTGCGGGACGGCGTGTCGAAGAACTTGCCGATGCCTGTGCGCTCGCCCGGTGGGCAGACGTCGAGCAGGCGGCCCACCTTGGTGGACAGCACATAGTCCTTGCGTTTCTTGCCGAAGAGAAAGCGGTTGAGGCGTGTCTCCGACAGGCCGAGCCCATAGAGCGGAGCGGTGTCGTAATAGCGGATCCCCGCTTTCCAGGCCGCCTCCAGGGTTTTCTGCGCGTCCTCCGGGTCAACCGCGCGATAGAGGTTGCCGAGAGGTGCTGTGCCGAAGCCCAGTTCGGTGAAGGAGATGGTTTCTCCGGATGGCGCCTTGAAGTTGCGCTTCTTCATGTGTCACTGCCTTTCTTGGGTGTTGAGATCTGCGAAAAGTTCGGGGCGGTCCAGCGCGAAGGATTCGAGCTCCGCCAGCACGGCGTCAAGGTGGCGGTGCATGGCCTGTCCTGCCGCTTCGCCATCCCGGGCTTCGAGGGCGGTCAGCACTGCCTCGTGTTCAGCCAGCGTCAATTCCAGCCGCCGCCTGGTGTTGAGGAGCCGCCGCACACGGTCGAGGCCGAGGCGCGCCGTCTCGGTGGCGCTGCGAACCCGCTCATAACCAAGCTGGTCCTGGAGCACCGCATGGAAGGCGAGATCGAAGCCGTGGAAGCCCTTGAGGTCCTGGGCCTCAATGGCGGCGAGCTGATAGCGGAGATTGCTGCGGAGCTGGTCGAGGAGGGCTGAAGGTGCGTCGGGGGCGATGGCCCGCACGGTCTCCACCTCCAGTGCGCGGCGGAAGAACATGTTCTCGCGCGCGTCCGAAATCTTGATCAAGGCCACGCGGGAACCGCTCTGCGGAACGATGTCGACGAGGCCCTCCGCCGCCAGCCGGTTCATCGCCTCGCCGACGGGGAAGCGGGAGACGCCCAGGCGGGCGGCAATCGCCTGCTTGTCGAGGAATTCCCCGGGCTTCAGATCGAGCTGTACGATCGCCTCGCGCAAGGCCGCATGCACCCGCGCGGTGGCGCCGCCGGGGGAATTGCCCCGCCCGGTGCTCAAGAATTCATATGTCATGGCCGAAGCTGGCATGCTAACATGTTAGCCATATTCCCCGGGCGAGCAAGCCCTCAAGCCAGGAAGTGAGACCCCGCCGATGATTTCCAGCGTTCCGAAAATCCCCCGCATGCTCCGCCTCTCAGCTGAGGACAATGTGCTCGTCGCCATCGACACGGTCGACAAGGGTGCGGAAGCACCCGAGGGCATCACCGCGCTGGACCGGATCGGCAAGGGCCACAAGATGGCCGCGGCCCCCATTCCCTCGGGCGAACCGGTGCGCAAGTTCGGTCAGATCATCGGCTTTGCCAAGCAGGACATTCCGAAGGGCGCCTGGGTACATGAGCACAACACCGGCATGCATGACTTCGCGCGGGATTACGCCTTCGCCCAGGACGCGAAGCCCGAAGACATCCTGCCGCTGGAGAAACAGGCGGCTTTCCAGGGCATCCGCCGCGCCAATGGCAAGGTCGGCACGCGCAATTACATCGGTGTGCTGACCTCAGTGAACTGCTCGGCGACGGTTGCGGGCTTCATCGCGGAGGAGGTGAAGCGCTCCGGCATGCTGGATGCCTATCCGAACATCGACGGCATCGTGGCCCTCAAGATGGACAATGGCTGCGTCATCGACTACCGCGGCGCCATCTTCGACATCCTGAAGCGCACCGCCTGGGGCTATGCGACGAACCCCAACATGGGCGGCGTCCTGATGGTGGGGCTGGGCTGCGAGGGCTTCCAGATCCCGCGCTTCAAGGAGGCCTACAACGTCGTCGAGAATGACTTGTTCCGGACCATGACGATCCAGGAGACAGGCGGCACCCGCAAGACGGTCGCTGCCGGTGTCGCGGCGATCAGGGAGATGCTGCCGCACGTCAACAATGTGAAGCGTGAGACCTGCCATGCCTCGGAGCTGATCGTGGCGCTGCAGTGCGGCGGGTCGGACGGCTATTCGGGCATCACAGCCAATCCGGCACTCGGTGCGGCGGTCGATATTCTGGTGAAGCATGGCGGCACCGGCATCCTCTCCGAGACGCCTGAAATCTATGGTGCCGAACATCTGCTCACCCGGCGTGCGGCCAACCGCGAGGTGGGCGAGAAGCTCGTCGAGATCATCAAGTGGTGGGAAGACTACACCAAGCGCAACAACATGGAGATGAACAACAACCCGTCTCCGGGCAACAAGCTGGGCGGTCTCACCACCATCCTGGAGAAGTCGCTCGGTGCTGCCGCCAAGGGCGGTTCCACCACGCTCCGCCATGTCTACCGCTATGCCGAGCCTGTCACCGGCAGGGGCTTCGTCTTCATGGACACGCCGGGCTATGATCCGGTGGCGGCCACGGGCCAGGTGGCGGGCGGCGCCAACCTCCTGTGCTTCACCACGGGGCGCGGCTCCGCCTATGGCTGCAAGCCCGTGCCCTCCATCAAGCTTGCCACCAATTCCGACATCTACCACCGCATGATCGACGACATGGACATCAACTGCGGCGACATTCTCGACGGTGTCTCGATCCAGGAGAAGGGCCAGCAGATCTTCGACATGATTCTGAAGGTGGCCTCGGGCCAGCATACCAAGTCGGAAGACCTAGGCTATGGGGACAACGAATATGTGCCCTGGCACGTCGGCGCGATGATGTAGGAGCCATGATTGCACCATCTTTCCGGTGGAATGATTTCCTTAATCACCGGAAGGCCAGCGGTTAACGACACGTAAATCGGTCGGCTGCTAGTTCTGGCTGGACGGACATGCCGGGAACCGATGGGCAATTCGAATAAGCGAAACCGCGGACGCCAGAAGATCGAGCCGCAGCTGTTCTCGGGCGGTGGCGGGCAAAAGAACAACCCGTCCGCCCGCGCGCCGCGCCGCCGCAGGCGTTCTGTTTTGTGGGCCCTTGTCCGCTTTTCCTTTGTCCTCGCCTTCCTCGGCGCGGCGGGCCTTGCCTCGCTGTTCGGCTACATCTGGCTCACGTTGAACCAGCATGGGCTTCTCAAGATTCCGGAGCGTGACCCCGGCATCATCATCCTTGCCTCTGACGGGTCTGTGCTGGCCGAGCAGGGCTCCTTCAACGGCGATGATGTCCTAATCGCGGAACTTCCCGGCTACGTGCCCAATGCGGTCATCGCCATTGAAGACCGGCGATTCCGCAGCCACTATGGCGTTGATCCGATCGGCCTCCTGCGCGCCGCCTATGCCAATTACAGCGCCGGCCGCCTGGTGCAGGGCGGCTCGACGCTCACCCAGCAGCTTGCCAAGAACCTGTTCCTCAACCCGGAGCGCACCATCGAGCGCAAGCTGCAGGAGGTTGTCCTTGCGGTGTGGCTCGAGTCGCATTTCTCCAAGGATGAGATCCTTCAGCTCTACCTGAACCGTGTCTATTTCGGCGCGGGCGCGACCGGTATCGAGAAGGCGGCACAGGTATATTTCCAGAAGCCTGCATCCGAACTCTCGGTTGGCGAGGCAGCAACGCTCGCCGGCGTCCTCAAGGCGCCCAGCGCCAACAATCCGATTTCCAATCCCAAGGCTGCCGCCGAGCGTGCGAGGCTCGTGCTCCTCAGCATGGCGGATGTTGGCTTCATCACCCGGCAGGAAGCCGAGGAGATCGCAAGCCAGCCCGCGGAAGCTCGTGCCCAAGCCTTCGCCTCCGCCAAGTATTACGTCGTGGATTGGGTCAACGAGCAGCTTCCCGAATTCGTCAAGGATTATGAACAGTCGCTCGTCGTCGAAACGACGATCGATCCTGTTCTCCAGGCACAGGCTGAAGCCGAGGTCCGCAAGGAACTCCGCGCCAAGGGCGCCAAGCTTGGGGCGCGGCAGGGCGCCATGGTCGTCATGGATGGCGGCGGCGCGGTGCTCGCCATGGTGGGCGGAAGCTCCTACCGGAAGAGCCAGTTCAACCGTGCGACCAAGGCCAAGCGCCAGCCAGGCTCGGCCTTCAAGCCCTTCGTTTTTCTGGCGGCACTCGAGCGCGGCTACACGCCGGATTCGGTCGTCGTGGATGAACCGGTGCGGATCGGCAACTGGACGCCGGAAAACTACCGCAAGAAATACTTAGGCCCCGTGGCGCTTGAAACCGCACTCGCGCTGTCGCTCAACACGGTTGCTGCCAAGATCGCCGTCGAGGTTGGGCCGGAAGCGATCGCTGCAGTCGCGCACCGCCTCGGCATCGTCTCCACCCTCGGCAAGGATGCATCGCTATCGCTTGGAACGTCTGAGGTGACGCTGCTCGAACTCACCTCGGCCATGGTGCCCTTCTCGAACGGCGGCTATCCCGTCTCGCCCTTCGCCGTGACCCGCATCCTCACGCGCGACGGGCGCGTGGTCTATGAGCGCAATGGGTCGGGCTTTCCCAAGGCCGTCACCGACGATGACCTCTACAGCATGAACCGCATGATGCGCCTCGTGGTCACCGATGGCACGGGCACGGCGGCGGCCTTCCCCGATTTCGACATGGCCGGCAAGACGGGCACCAGTCAGGATTACCGCGACGCCTGGTTCATCGGCTATACCTCGGACCTGATCGCTGGTGTGTGGGTCGGCAATGACGACAATTCGCCCACGAAGCGGGTGACCGGCGGTCTTCTTCCCGCCGAGATCTGGCGCAATGTGATGGAACCAGCCCACCGCGGCCTGACGCCCCGCCCGCTGCCGGGCGAACCGCTCATCGCCTTGCAGCAGCCTTCAACCATCTCGGAAGTGGAATATGACCAGGGTGCCGCGGAGGAGTTGCCGCGCCGTAAGAGGCCCGGCTTCTTCGAGCGCCTGTTCGGCGGCCTGTCACGCAATGACACGAACGAGGAACCTCAGACGGATGCCGGTGCACCCGAGGAGAAGAACACGCTCACCGCCTTCGAGCGGATGAAGCGCGCCCAGGAAGCACGCTGAGCGCCAGCCGTCAGGTCACCACCCGGTGAACGTCCTGCCCATGCGCGCGCAGCCAGTTCTTGGCGCGCGCGGCCTCCTGGCAATGGGTCAATACGAGGCGCCAGAAACGCGGGCTGTGGTTGAGATGGCGGAGATGCGCCACCTCATGGGCCGCCACATAGTCCATCACATAGTCAGGCGCAAGAATGAGCCGCCAGGAATAGGAAAGATCTCCCTGTGCGGAGCAGGAGCCCCAACGGCTCCGCTGGTCACGGATGGCGATGCGCCGGTAGTTCACCCCCATCAGCGCGGCATAATGTTCCGATGCGCGCGTCAAGTCTTCCCGCGCAGCCGCCTTGAGGAAATCGAAAAGCCTTCGCCGCACATGCAGCGGATCGCCCGGTACCTCAATCACGCGGCGCAGCGGATCGGCACGCACCACGCCGCGCCGGCTCCCTGTTCCGCGAATCTCGTGCGGCACTCCGCGCAAGGGCAGAATCTCGCCATCTTCCAGGTGAATAAGGCCGCCGCGGCTCCGCACCCGGTCCTCGATCCAGCCGCGCGAGCGCTGGGTGAATTCCAGCGCCTTCACGCGCGAGACGCCGTGTGGAACCGTGACCAGCACGCCGGTCCCCGACGCATTCAGGCGCAGCACGAGCCTGCGCGCCTGGGCATGGCGGCGGAACACCACCTCCAGAACCTCATCGCCGATGGCGATCCTTGAAGGGTCAAGCGGTCTTGGAGCGGCCGTTCGTTGCAGGCTTCTGAGAAGTCCGATCATCGGCGTTCTTATTCACGAACTCAACGATTCGCGGTACGATTTCTTTGCGGAACCTGGAGCCGTTGAATACGCCATAGTGTCCCACACCGGGCTGCAGGTGATGCAGTTTCTTCTCCTGCGGCAGGTTCGAGCAGAGGTCCTGAGCGGCCTGTGTCTGGCCGGCGCCCGAAATGTCATCGCGTTCGCCCTCGATTGTCATCAACGCGGTACGGGTGATCTTTTCCGGCTCAACGCGGCTGTTGCGGTGCGTGAGCCTTCCCTTGGGAAGATCGTGATTGATGAACACCTTCTCCACCGTCTGCAGGTAGAAGTCGGCGGTGAGGTCCATCACCGACATGTATTCATCGTAGAACTCGCGGTGCTTCTCGGCGGAATCGCCATCGCCTTCGACGAGATGCCAGAACAGTTCGCGATGGGCATCGAGGTGGCGGTCGAGGTTCATGGTCATGAAGCCGCCAAGCTGCAGGAAGCCCGGATAGACATCACGCATCATGCCGGCATGGGGTGCGGGCACCTTCATGATCACGTTGTTGCGGAACCAGTCGACGCCCTTCTCCTCGGCAAGGCGGTTGACCGCCGTCGGGTTCCTTCGCGTGTCGATGGGCCCACCCATGAGGATCATGGTCTTGGGCGCAGAAGGATCCTTCGCCGCATTCATCAGCGCCACGGCGGCCATGACCGGAACCGAGGGCTGGCATACGGCCATGACGCTCGTATCGGCTCCGAGGTGGCGGAGGAATTCCGTGACATAGTCGACATAGTCATCAAGGTCGAAGCTGCCCTCAAGCAGCGGCACGGCGCGCGCGTCGATCCAGTCCGTGATGTAGACGTCGTAATGCGGCAGCATGGCCTCGACCGTGCCGCGCAGCAGGGTCGCGTAATGGCCAGACATTGGCGCCACGATCAGCAGCTTGTGCTGCTTTTGCTTCACGTCCCGCAGCTTGCGGAAATTCAGGAGCTTGCAGAAAGGCTTCGAGAGGGCAACCGTTTCCTCAACGGCGACAAGGTCATCGTCGCAGATCGTGTCCGTGATGCCGAACTCCGGCTTGCCATAACGCCTGGTCGTGCGTTCGAACATTTCCAGCGAGGCGGCCCAGGAGCGGCCGATCTGCGTGGTGGACAAAGGATTGGCCGGGTTCCGCCAGAAGGTAATGCCCGCATCGGCGACGGCGCGCCACGGCGCAAGTGCTGCGTGGTTCATTTCGTAGAGGTAATAAAGCACAACCCGAATGCCCCCGTTAACATCTGACGGTAGCAACTCCCCCGAAACGGGGCAACCGGTCATTTCATCGACTTTAGGGGGAAGCCGTTACGGCGCGCTTGAGTTCCTCCGTAAACTTGACGACATCCGTGGTGAACGGAAAATGCTTCACGAAGCTGCCATCTGGCCCCATCAGATAGATGATGCTGGAATGATCCATGAGGTAGGAGTCAGGGGAAGCCTCATTGGGTACCTTCGCGTAATAGACGCGAAAGGCCTTCGCTGCCGAAGCGATCTCCTCCGGCGTGCCTGTGAGTCCGATGAGGCGCGGGCTGAAGTTTGCGACATAGGCCTTCATCACGTCGGGCGTGTCGCGCTCGGGATCGACGGTGATGAAGACGGGCTGGATCTTCTCCCCGTCTGGGCCCATCGCGTCGAGCGCCGCTGTCATCACCTGGAGTTCCGTGGGGCAGATGTCGGGGCAGTAGGTGAAGCCAAAGACCACCAGCATGTGCTTGCCGAGGAACTCCTTCTCGCTCACCCTGCGGCCATCCTGGTCGGTCAGGGTGAAGGGCCCGCCGACGAGGGCCGTGCCGGTGCCGACCGGTCCCGCCAGCTGCCGGTTCATCAGCGCGAAGCCCGCAAGACCCGCCGCAATGAGCAGGATGACGGCTGCAAAGATCAGGATGGGGCGGCGCGGCATGAGTTCACTTTCTTTCGGTGATCACATAGGCCTAGATTGAACCGATCTCAACTGAAGGACGCGTGAGCGGACAGCAATGCCGCAGGACCTCTACCCCCGACTGACCCAAGGAGATGCAGAAATCGGCATGCTGCGGCTGCGCACGCTGGTCAGGCTGCGCTGGCTGGCCATCGTGGGCCAGACGGGGGCCGTGCTGGGGGTCCATTTCGGGCTTGGCTTTCCCGTGCCGCTTGGCCTCTGCCTCGCGGTCATTGCCTTCAGCGCCTGGCTCAACATCTTCCTCACCATCCGCTGGCGCAAGAGCGTCAGGTTGCATGAAACCCATGCCGGCCTGCTCCTCGTCTATGACGTGCTGCAGCTGGCCATCCTGCTGTTCCTTACGGGTGGATTGGAAAATCCCTTCTCTTTCCTGTTCCTCGTTCCCGTCACCATCTCGGCGAGTTCGCTGTCGATGCGCTGGA
>JBEILC010000099.1:0-10961 GCA_040379425.1 Hyphomicrobiales bacterium | reverse complement strand
TGTCCAGTCATTATCGTTTCCTCCTCCGTATCATGGAACGCATTTTCGGGAATTCATGGTGCGAAAGGCCTTTCCCGTTTCAGGCCTCCCAACTGGCCCATTTCTTTCCGAGCCAGAAGAAAAACACGTAGATCGATATGCCCAGGATCGCGAGGATCAAGATGATGGCGAAGAACTGCGGCATGCGGATCAGCGCGGAATAATATGTCAGCCGGTTTCCAAGGCCTTCCGCCCCGCCCACCATCTCTGCTCCGATAGTGGTGAGCAGACCGAAGATGGAACCGACCATCAGCCCGACGATGATCATCGGCATGGCCATCGGAATGCGGATCTTGGTGAAGATCTGGAAGGTGCTGGCGCCAAACGACCGGGCAAGCGCGATCTTGGCGAGGTCGACACGCCGGAAGCCTGTCGCCGAATTGATCATCACCATGGGCCCGGAGGCCAGTGCCACGGCGATGATGCGCGGCTCGCTGCCGAAGCCGAATCGCAGGATCAGGAGTGGAACCAGCGCCAGCATCGGTGTCGTCACGAGCAGCAGGATGTAAGGCGTGACCACCTTCTCGACAAAGGGGAACTGCGTGATGACCGCGGCCAGCACGAAGCCGATGGACGCGCCGATGGCAAAGCCTATGAACAGTTCCTTCAGCGTAACAAGCAGATGCGGCCAGAGATTGGGGAATTCCGTCACCAGCGCGGTGGCGATCTGGCTCGGGCGCGGCAGTACATATTGTGGAACGTTGAAGGCGTAGATCAGCAACTCGCTGCCGCCGATGATGATGACCGCAACGAGGATGATGATGAAGGTTTCAAATTTGGTCCGATGGTCGCCCAGGCTGAAGGAGGCGCCGCTCAGCCCCACGTTGCCGCCCGGACCAGTCTTCTTGTTGAATTCCGGTATCTTGTCACCCAGTGTCTTGTCCACCGCACTTGCCTCCTGATGCCGCCGCTTACGTGATGGCCACGCGCGGGCCAGACCCGCCGCGCCCATGCTCGATGCGGGACTTGATTTCGAGAACCCGCTTGATGAAGTCCGGCTCGGTCTGGATTTCGATAGAGCGCGGGCGCGCAATGTCGATGTCGTAGATCTCGGCAATGCGGCCGGGCCTCGCCGACATCACCGCCACCCGGTCAGCCAGGAAGATGGCTTCGGCGATGGAGTGTGTGACGAAGGCGATGGTCTTGCGCGTTTCCATCCAGATTTCCTGGATCAGCAGGTTCATTTCATCGCGGGTGAAGGCGTCGAGTGCGCCGAAGGGTTCGTCCATCAGCAGGACGGATGGGTTGACGGAGAGGCTTCGCACGATCGAGGCGCGCTGCTGCATGCCGCCCGACAGCTCACGCGGCATCTTGTTCTCGAAGCCGGTCAGGCCCACACGGTCCAGAAGCCTTGAGATCAGCGCGCGGTCGGGTGATTTGCGCTTCAGTTCGAAGGGCAGTTCGATGTTCTTGATGAGGTTGCGCCACGGCAGAAGGTTGGCATCCTGGAAGATCATCGCGATTTCGGGGTGTGGCTTGATGATGGGCTCGTTACCCAGCCGGATGCCGCCCGAGGTCAGTGAATGAAGCCCCGCCATGGACCAAAGGAGGGTGGTCTTTCCGCAACCTGAGGGTCCGAGGATACAGAGGAACTCACCCTCGCGCACGTCGAGTGATACATTGTCGAGGGCGTGCACGCCGCCACTGCGGGTTTGGTAGACTTTGGTGGCATTGGTGATCGCCATCTTTGTCTTGGGCGTTTTTCCCGAAACTCCGGCAACCATGGTGTTCTCTGTCATCGACACGCCAATCCGCCCCTCAACCTCTTGCGCGATCCGCACGGGCGGACAAACGCGACATCGTCGAGTAAACCTCGATATCGTGAAATGATGTTACAAAAATTCGGGTTGCGCAATAGCCATCTTGCCAAAATCATTGCTCGACTTGGGTCGGTCTGTGTCTCCGAAATGCTTGTGGAATAGGGTTTTTTTGCGATGCGGGATGCTGCAGTTGCGAAGCCGTCAGGCCTGCGCCTGTTCAGATGTCATTGCCCGATGCTTCAATATATGTAATTTTATTTCAGCCGCAGCAGAAAAAAGGGTTTTCCGGAATTGAACGAGGTGAAACCGCCGAGACCGTCAATGGGCCGGCTGCGTAAGCCGGCGGCGATCGATATCGTCTCGCGGCTCGAGCGGGTCGATGCAAGCCTGTCTCCGGCGGAGCGGCGCGTAGCCGATGTCGTCACGGCGGACTACGAGATGGCGACGCGCATGACGATTGCCGAGCTTGCTTCGCGTGCAGAAGTGAGCCAACCAACCGTTACCCGCTTCTGCCGCACGCTGGGCTGCACATCGTTTTCCGAATTCAAGATCAGCCTTGCGACCACATTGACGGTTGCTGCGGTCTATCTCCGGTCGGAGCGAATATTCGATAACGACGCGGGCCAGCTTGCCCATACGGTGATGATGCGTGCCGCAGGGGCTGTGCGGGAATGCCTCGACCAGATCGACACCACCGCCGTAGGCAACGCCATTGATGCGCTGGCGGCGAGCCAGCGCATAGACATTTATGGCCAGGGTGGGGGTTCCGCTGCGCTGGCGGAGGATGCCAAGCTGCGGCTGTTCCGTCTTGGTCTCCCCGTTTCGGCCTATCAGGATGGACATCAGCAGCGCATGTCGGCGGCAACGCTGCGGCCAGGTGACGGGGTGCTGGCCATCTCGAACAGCGGCCGCTCGAAGTCCGTGGTCGAAGCGGTGGAGATCGCAAGATCCTTTGGAGCGAAGACAGTGGCCATCACCAGGCCCGGTACGCCACTGGCCATGGCGGCCGACTTCTCTATTCTCGTCACCATCGCCGAGGGCACGGATGTCAAGATGCCAACGCCGTCGCGCTATGCCCATATGGCGGTAATCGATACGCTGGCCGCCGGGATCGCTAAGAAGATGGGCGATAGGTCGCGTGATGCGTTGCGGCGCGTGCGCTACACACTCGCCCGTATTGGCGTCGCAATTCCCACACCCAGCACAGACCCTACGCCACTTATGCCCAAACACGACACGGAGGAGTGAGACAATGCCAGTCTATGACGTCATCTTCCGTGATGCGCTGATCTATGACGGCACAGGTGCTAAACCCCGCCGGGGCAACCTTGCCATCACTGGCGAACGCATCGCCGCGCTGGGCAACGTTTCTCCAAATGAGGCGAAAGAGGTGGTGGAGGCTGGCCATCTGGCGCTCTCGCCCGGATTTATCGACGCTCACACGCATGACGACCGCATCGTGCTCGATGCGCCGGAGATGCTGCCAAAGATCAGCCAGGGTGTCACCACTGTGGTCACCGGCAACTGCGGCATATCGCTGGCACCGGTAGTGTTTCAAGATGATCCGCCGCCGCCGATGAACCTGCTGGGTAGTGCGGAGGCCTATGCCTTTCCGGACTTCGCCGCCTATGCAGCAGCCCTTCTGTCGGCAGCGCCGGCGGTCAATGTGGCTGCCCTGATTGGCCATTCGGCGTTGCGCCTTGCCACCATGGCGGATATCCGGCGCAAGGCGAATGAGGGTGAAATCAGCCGCATGCAGTCCATGGCGGCAGAAGCCATGGCGAATGGCGCTGCGGGATTCTCGACCGGACTGTTCTATCCCACCAATGCCGCTGCTGACCGTGCCGAGGTCGCCGCCATCGCCCGCTGCTTCGCCACGGCGGGCGGCATCTATGCCACGCATATGCGCGATGAATTTGCTGGCGTCCTCGACTCGATCGAGGAGTCACTGGCGACATCAGCCGATGCCGGCATCCGCCTGGTGATCTCGCATCACAAATGCGCCGGTCCCGCGAACTGGGGCCGAACGACCGAAACCCTGCCGCGTCTGGAGGGCGCCGCGCGCCGCCAGCCGGTCAACCTCGATGTCTACCCTTATGCGGCAGGCTCCACAAATCTGCGCCAGGATCTTGTGACGCCGGACTATCCGATCCGGATCTCCTGGTCGAAGCCCCATCCGGAGATGACCGGAAGGATGCTCGTTGACATTGCGGCAGAGTGGTCATGCTCCTTGCATGAGGCCGCAGCGCGGCTCGACCCCGCGGGTGCGATCTATTTCCAAATGCATGAGGATGACGTGAGGCGCGTAATGCGTTCGCCGATTGCCATGATCGGCTCCGACGGCCTGCCTCATGATGCGCATCCCCACCCTAGGCTATGGGGCACATTTCCGCGCGTTCTCGGGCATTATGCACGTGATCTGGCGCTGTTCTCCATGGAGGAGGCGATCCACAAAATGACGGGTCTGCCTGCCCACGCGTTCGGACTGAAGGGCAGGGGCAGCCTCGCGCCTGGCAATTATGCCGATCTCGTGCTTTTCGATCCCGGTGCCGTGATCGACCGCGCAACTTATGACTCGCCGCGCCTGATGGCAGCGGGAATATCGCGCGTCTATGTGAACGGTGCGCTCACCTTCCACGAGGGCGGTGGCGTCACGCGGCGCGCGGGGCGGCTCACCGGCGGTAACAATATCTGACAGAGGACCAAAATGACCGACAGCGCTGCAACCGAACTGATCCGCAGCTGGCTCGCCCGGCTCGATGCCGCACTCTCGGCGGGAGACGTTGCGGCGGCAACGAGCCTGTTCGGCGAGGAATGCTACTGGCGTGACTTCGTGGCGCTGACCTGGAACATACGGACTGTGGAGAGCCGCGACGGCATCTCGTCCATGCTCGCGGCAACGCTCGCTCACACTAGGCCCAGTGGCTTCGCCTTGACGGCACCAGCCACCCGCAGCGGTGACGCCATCGAGGCCTGGTTCCGCTTCGAGACCGCGACGGGCCGAGGCAAAGGCCATGTGAGGCTACGGAACGGCGAGGGCTACACCATCCTCACCACGCTTCAGGAACTTAAGGGCCATGAGGAAAAATCCGGCTTCACGCGCGAGAAGGGCATCTCGCATGGCGCCCGCCGCGATCGCCGCACTTGGACGGAACTGCGCCATGAGGAGCAGCGGGAGCTGGGCCGCACGCAACAGCCCTATGTGGCCATTATCGGTGGCGGCCAGGGTGGCATCGCGCTCGGTGCCAGGCTGAGGCAGCTCGGCGTCCCTACCGTCATCATCGAAAAGAATCCGCGCGCAGGGGACTCGTGGCGTAACCGCTATCGCTCCCTCGTGCTGCATGATCCTGTCTGGTACGACCATCTACCCTACATTCCTTTCCCGGCGCACTGGCCGGTCTTCACGCCGAAGGACAAGATGGGCGACTGGCTCGAAGCATATGTTAAGCTGATGGAGCTCAACTACTGGACATCCGCCGAAGTTACCCGCGCAAGCTTTGACGCAGACCGCAAGGAA
Organism: Hyphomicrobiales bacterium; assembly: GCA_040379425.1. Lineage (GTDB taxonomy): Bacteria > Pseudomonadota > Alphaproteobacteria > Rhizobiales > Aestuariivirgaceae > Aestuariivirga. Next base: position 5,645 of record JBEILC010000099.1, on the reverse strand, counting down.
TGGACGGTCAATGTAATGAGGGGTGGCGAGAGGCTTGTTCTGAAACCGAAGCATCTCGTTTTCGCAACCGGCTCCTACGGACCGCCGCGAGAGGTGGCGCTGCCGGGTGCGGAAGAATTCTCAGGCGTACAGTATCACTCCGCCCGGCATGTCTCGGGTGAAGCCTTCCGGGGCAAACGCTGCATCGTGGTCGGCGCCAACAGCTCGGCGCACGATATCTGCGCCGATTTCTGGGAGCACGAGGCCGCGGAGATCACCATGATCCAGCGGACACCGACGACCGTGGTGCGCTCCGAGACCCTGATAGACGTTGCCTTTGCTTCTCTCTACTCTGAAGACGCCGTATCGAAGGGCATCGATACCGACACCGCGGACTTGATCTTTGCGTCGGTTCCCTTCCGGCTGATGGCGGACCTGCAACGCCCGGTCTATGCAGAGATCGCCCAGCGTGATGCCAGCCTCATTCGCCGCCTGAATGCACGCGGGTTCATGACCGATTATGGCTCCGACGACTCAGGCCTGATGATGAAGGCCCTGCGCACCGGGTCCGGATATTATCTCGACGTCGGCTGTTCGGAGCTCATCGCCTCAGGCGGCATAGGCGTGCGGAGCAGTGTGGAAATCGCACGCCTAACACGGAATTCGGCGATCCTCAGTGACGGCACGGAGCTACCGGCAGACGTCATCGTCTATGCGAAAGGCTACCTGCCGATGAACGAATGGGTGGCAAAGATCGTCTCGCGCGAAGCCGCCGATCTGATCGGTCCGAATTGGGGCTATGGCTCAGGCACCCGAGGCGATCCAGGGCCCTGGGAAGGCGAACTGCGCAACATGTGGAAACCTCTTCGGCATGAGAACCTATGGTTCCATGGTGGCAACTTGCATCTCTCGCGCTTCAACTCGAAATTTGTCGCACTCCAACTGAAGGCGAGGTTTGAGGGCATCAAGACACCTGTGTTTTGATGCAGAGCGGCGGTAGCCGCTTGATTAAGGGACAAGCCGGCGTGCAAGCCGCTGGTAGGCCGGGCGGCGGATTCGCGCCCGCCTTCATCGTCTGGCCTACTCATTATCCGATGTCTCACTCAGCGTGGCTGATGGTTCCGTCGTGTTTCACGGTCTTCGCCACGTTGCTGGAGATCGTGACATGTTTCCGGACGTTGGTGTGAAGCAGCTCGATGCGCCGGTCGTCCTCCGCCATCACACCTCCCTTCTGCGGCTCGCGGCTGGTATTGACCTGGATCAGCAGTGAAGGCGAAACTTCCGTCCGCTCACACTCGCGCGCGATTACGCGGGCAAGTTTCTCGCTGTCGATTGACTGGATCACGTCGAACAATACCACGGCATCCCGGGCCTTGCTTGATTGCAGTGGACCGATCAGGTGCAGTTCAATGTGGGGATTGCGTTCCCGAATGGCAGGCCATTTCTCACGCGCCTCCTGGACGCGATTTTCGCCAAGAACCCGTTGACCGGAGTCAATTGCCTGCTGCAGCCGTGTTGAATCAACTGTCTTCGACGCCGCGACCAGTGTGATCGCGTTCGGATCCCGGCCACAGCTACTTGCAGTCTGAGTGATGCTGCGCCGGATCATGTTCAATGCTGCTTCCAGCTCTTCAGTCCGGAGGTCTTCTGACATTCGATGAACCTGCCAGTGAGGTGAGGCTCGTGTCCCCGGGCGTGGTGTAGGTTCTGGAGGTGAAGCCGTTCGCGAAGCGCGCCCACAGGGAGGGCTGTAGCGAGCGAACGGCTTTCGGTGGTCACCGGGGTTTCCGGTAGGGTCTGGTTGCGACCCTCAACCCCAAGACCGGAGAACCACCGATGACCGACGACATGATGAACCTACGGAGCCTTCTGGAAAAGACGCCTGATGCCGATCTGCTGCGTGAGATGATCGGCTTTGCCGCCGAGAGGCTGATGGAACTGGAGGTGGGTGCGCTCACCGGGGCGGCCCACGGCGAGAAGAGCCCATTTCGGCTCGCCCAGCGCAACGGCTACCGCGATAGGGACTGGGAGACGCGCGCCGGGACGGTCGAGCTACGGATCCCGAAGCTCAGGAAGGGCAGCGACTTCCCGGGCTTTCTCGAGCCCCGGCGGATGGCCGGGAAGGCGCTCACCGCCGTCATCCAGGAAGCCTATGTGCAGGGGATATCGACCCGCTCGGCCGGCGATCTGGTGAAAGCCATGGGGATGAGCGGCATCTCCAAGAGCCAGGTATCGCGGCTGTGCGAGGAGATCGACGGCAAGGTGAAGGCCTTCCTTGAACGGCTCATCGAGGGCGATTGGCCCTATCTCTGGATCGATGCTACCTACCTCAAGGTCCGGCGCGGCGGGCGTGTCGTCTCGGTCGCCGTCATCATCGCCACAGGCGTCAACAGCGACGGCCGACGCGAGGTTCTGGGTATGGAGATCGGCAGCTCGGAAGCCGAACCCATCTGGACGGCCTTCCTTCGCAAGCTGACGCGGCGCGGGCTCCGGGGCGTGAAGCTCGTCGTCTCCGATGCCCATGAAGGGATCAAGGCCGCCGTCTCCAAGGTGCTGTGCGCCAGCTGGCAGCGCTGCCGCGTGCACTTCATGCGGAATGTCCTTGCCCATGCCGGGAAGCCGGGCCGCCGCGTGGTCTCGGCCTTCATCGCCACCGCTTTCGCCCAGGAGACACCCGAAGCTGCCAGTGCCCAGTGGCGCAGCGTGGCAGACCAGATCCGGCCCAAGGCGCCGAAACTTGCCGCCATCATGGATCAGGCCGAGCCCGACGTCTTGGCCTGCATGACCTTCCCGAAGGAGCACCGCGCCAAGCTGCACAGCACCAATCCCATCGAGCGCCTCAACGGCGAAATCAAGCGCCGCACGGAGGTGGTCGGCATCTTCCCGAACGATGATGCCATCATCCGTCTCGTCGGTGCCATCCTGCTCGAGCAGAACGACGAGTGGGCCGTTCAGCGCGCCCGCTACATGTCGCTGGAAACCATCGGCCAGATGAGCGATGATCCGCTCGTCAGCCTGCCAGCCGTGGCCAGCTGATCATCCCGGCCCAGCCGGAAAAGCTCGGCGACCGCCGCCGTCAGATACACCACCGATTGGGACACGATCCAGCATCAACGAAGAGATAGCCTGTTTGTCGGCGAGAGCGCTCTCGCTTTCCATAGGAAAGCGGGTAGACTACTCCGCACACCCCGGACGCACCCAGCGCCAATTCTGGCGCCCGCGCCGCAAAAGCGGCCATCGCCTAAATCACAGCTTTGTCACAGAAAGAATGGTGCCCAGGGCCGGAATCGAACCAGCGACACGCGGATTTTCAATCCGCTGCTCTACCAACTGAGCTACCTGGGCACGCGTTGGGTGGCGGGTGTATAGGTGATCGCGGTTGGCCATGCAAGCGCCTCGTTCGGGATCAGGTCCGGAGTTCTTAACGCGTGATTTCAATATCTTACCGCGACCGCGAATAGATTCCTGCCCTCTCCCTGCGAAAGTCCAATAAAAGCGGGGGCGGCTTTTCGATAAGACTCTCGGCCCAGGATGGGGCCCATTGGGAGTGGCTGCCCCGGTCCTCGCAACCAAAGGGGAGACTTATGGCAGATACGACAGCAGATCGCTCAGGGGCGCGTTCGCGGCCAATGACGGCAGAAGAGAAGAAGGTGATCGTGGCCTCGTCGGCCGGCACCATCTTCGAATGGTATGACTTCTATCTCTACGGCTCGCTCGCCGCCATCATCGGCGCGCAGTTCTTCACGGCCTTCCCCGAAGCCACGCGCAACGTCTTCGCGCTGCTGGCCTTCGCCGCTGGCTTCATCGTGCGTCCCCTGGGTGCCCTGTTCTTCGGCATGCTGGGCGACCTCGTCGGCCGGAAGTACACCTTCCTCATGACCATCCTGATCATGGGCATCTCGACCTTCCTCGTCGGCCTGCTGCCCAACTACAACACCTGGGGTGCCGCGGCTCCGATCATCCTGATCGCGCTGCGCATGGCGCAGGGCCTGGCGCTTGGCGGTGAATATGGCGGTGCGGCGATCTACGTTGCCGAACATGCGCCGCCCAACCGCCGCGGCTACTACACGTCCTTCATTCAGACCACGGCGACGCTGGGCCTGCTGCTGTCGCTGATCGTGATCCTCGTGGTGCAGGGCTATGTCAACAACACCTATCCGGACGTGCCGGTGCTTGATGCGGCCGGTGCCGCGGTCATGGCGGCCGATGGCACACCGCAGATGGCGAAGGCCTTCAACGCCTGGGGCTGGCGCATTCCCTTCCTCGGCTCGATCTTCCTGCTGCTGATCTCGCTCTACATCCGCCTGCAGATGAACGAGTCGCCTGCCTTCAAGAAGATGAAGGAAGAGGGCTCTGCTTCGAAGGCGCCGCTGCGCGAGGCCTTCGGCAACTGGCGCAATGGCAAGATCGCGCTGATCGCACTTCTGGGTCTTGTCGCCGGCCAGGCCGTCGTCTGGTACTCTGGACAGTTCTATGCGCTGTTCTTCCTGCAGAACGTGATCAAGCTCGACAGCTTCACGGCCAACGTCCTTGTGGCCTGGTCGCTGATCCTCGGTACGGGCGGCTTCCTGTTCTTCGGCTCGCTCTCGGACCGCATCGGCCGCAAGCCGATCATCCTGGCGGGCTGCCTGATTGCCGCGGTGACCTACCTGCCGGTGTTCAAGATGCTGACGCAGGTTGCCAACCCTGCGCTGCATATCGCGCATCAGACCAAGGTGACGGTGACGGCCGATCCGGCGGACTGCTCGTTCCAGTTCAACCCGACGGGCACGCTCAAGTTCACCAACTCCTGCGACGTGGCCAAGGCCCAGTTGCAGCGCACCTCGGTGAACTATGAAACGGTCCCGGGTCCTGCGGGCAGCGTTGCCGAGATCAAGGTCGGCGATACCGCTGTCAGCTCCTTCAACGCCGCCGCCAACGCCGCCGCCATCAAGGCAGCGACCGATGCGCTGGCCGCCGCCAAGTCCGGTACGGACCAAGCGGCGATCGATGCGGCCCAGGCCGCGCTCGACAAGGAGAAGGCCGTGAAGCCCAGCTTCGAGAAGGCGCTGAACGAGGCGTTGAAGGCCGCCGGCTACCCGCTGGTCCCCGCCGACAACACCACGGTGGCGAAGGCCAACTACTTCTTCGACATCTTCACCGGCCAGAAGCTGGCGATCGTGGGGATCCTGACCTACCTCATCATCCTCGTGACGATGGTGTACGGCCCGATCGCGGCGGCACTTGTCGAACTCTACCCGACGCGCATCCGCTACTCCGGCCTGTCGCTGCCCTATCACATCGGCAACGGCTGGTTCGGCGGCCTGATGCCGGCGACGGCCTTCGCGATCTCCGCCCAGTCCGGCAACATCTACGCCGGCCTCTGGTATGCGATCGTGATCGCGGTGATGACGGTGGTGATCGGTGCGATCTTCGTGCCGGGCGGCACCCACAAGAAGGACATCTTCGCCGACGACGTCCGTCGCTGATAGATATCAAACGTGAGATGAGATGGGCCGGGGTTTCCCCGGCCCGTCTTGCGTTTCAGTCCTGCTTCTGTTTCGAAATCGCCTGCCAGGCGAACCAGAAGAGCGCCGCGACCACGGCATTGACGCAGAGACCCACACCAACCGCCTGCCAGTGGCTGGCGCCGGGCTGCTGCATGGTGGTGGGAATGATGAACGCCA
>JBEILC010000098.1:0-10998 GCA_040379425.1 Hyphomicrobiales bacterium | reverse complement strand
CAGCAGCTTCTTCACGATGAATCCCTGCCCGTCATGATAGGAGATGCCAGGGAACCGCAGCGGCATCTTGGTCTCGCGTTCCATGGTCCAGGTGGTGTTGCGCGCGAGAACATCCACGGCGCCGGAGGAGACCGCCTCGAACCGCTGCTGCGCGGTGAGCGGCACATATTCGACCTTGGCGGGATCACCCAGCGCGGCGGCGGCGACCGCCCGGCAGAAGTCGACGTCGAAGCCCGCCCATGTGCCGTCCTCGCCCTTGGCGGCGAAGCCCTGGAGGTTGGGGTTGACGCCGCATTTGAGGACGCCGCGCGCCTTGATGTCATCGAGGGTTGCCGCATGAAGGCTGCCGGTGAGCCCCAGAAAAAGCGTTGCCGCCGCGAGAAGACGTTTCATAATTCCTCCATGCTCGGCGGGAAACTAGCCCGCCGGGGATAGCTCCACAAGGTCAGCGCAGGATCTGGCTCAGGAACTGGCGGGTGCGCTCACTCCTGGGGGTGGTGAAGAACTCAGAGGGGATGTTTTCCTCGACGATCTGGCCCTGGTCCATGAAGATGATGCGGTTCGCCACCTGGCGCGCGAAGCCCATTTCATGGGTGACGACCAGCATGGTCATCCCCTCTTCGGCGAGGCTCACCATGGTATCGAGCACCTCCTTCACCATCTCGGGGTCAAGCGATGAGGTCGGCTCGTCGAACAGCATGATCTTGGGGTTCATGCAGAGTGCGCGGGCGATCGCCACGCGCTGCTGCTGGCCGCCCGAAAGCTGGCCGGGATATTTGAGCGCCTGCTCCGGGATCTTGACGCGCGTGAGGAACCTCATCGCCGTCTCCTCCGCCTCGCGCTTCGGCATCTTCCGAACCCAAATGGGAGCGAGCGTGCAATTCTCGAGCACGGTCAGGTGCGGGAACAGGTTGAAGTGCTGGAACACCATGCCGACTTCGCGGCGGATCTGGTCGATGCGCCGGAGATCGCTCGTCAGCTCCGTGCCGTCCACCACGATCCGGCCCGCCTGGTGCTCCTCCAGCCGGTTGATGCAGCGGATCAGCGTCGACTTGCCCGAACCCGACGGCCCGCAGATGACGATGCGCTCGCCCTTCCAGACGTCGAATTCGATGTCGCGCAGCACGTGGAAATCGCCGAACCACTTGTTCAGCGCTGCAATCTCGATGACGGGCTTGACCTCCAACTCGCTCACCTTCTCGCTCCCGCACTGAGCCGTTCCTCGGTGAACTTCGCGTAGCGCGACATGCCGAAGCAGAACAGGAAATAGACAATTGCCGCGACGAAGTAGCCGGTGTTGGCCGTCTGCGAGGTCGCCCACTTCGCATCCTGCGTGCCGGCATTGATGATGCCGAAGAAGTCATAGATGCCGATGATCATGACGAGCGTCGTGTCCTTGAACAGTCCGATGAAGTTGCCGACGATGTTGGGAATCGAGATCTTCAGCGCCTGCGGCAGCACGATCTTCCCCATCATCTGCCAGTAGGACAGGCCCAATGCCATGGCGCCTTCATACTGGCCTTTCCCGATCGCCTGCAGCCCGCCGCGCACCACCTCCGCCATGTAGGCAGCCGAGAACAGCGAGATGCCGATCAGCGCGCGCAGCAGCCTGTCGAAGGTGACGCCCTCTGGCAGGAACAGCGGCAGCATCACGCTCGCCATGAACAGCACCGTGATGAGCGGCACGCCGCGCCAGACCTCGATGAAGACGATGGACAACAGCCGCACCGCCGGCATTTGCGAGCGCCGCCCGAGCGCGAGCAGGATGCCAAGCGGCAGCGAGGCCGCAATGCCGGTCACCGAGACGACGAGCGTCACCAGGAGCCCGCCCCAGCTCGATGTTTCGACTGGCGCCAGGCCGAGATCCATGTCGAGGAGCAGCAGGATCAGCAGGGCTGCAAGCGCCGTGGCGAGCCAGCCGAGCACAAGGCCGGACGCCGCCCTTCCGCTGTTGCGATAGAGGCTGGAGAAGGACAGGAGAGCAGAGAGCGTAATGGCTCCCGCAACCAGGTAGGGGGTCCACGGGTGCTCCGCCACGCTGTCCCGAAGGCCTGCGAGTGCCTTCACCGCAGGCTCCAATGGACGGAAATCCGCGATGCCCGCAACAGCGGAGAGGATCGCGGCCAGGCCACCCAGCGCGGCAAGTCCTTCCGCCATGATCCAAAGGAGCACCGGCGTGAAACCGGCAAGCGCCAGAATGACGCCCGCGCGGTTGGTCCTCACGCCCTCCTCCAGCCCGGTTGACGCAACAGGCAGCAGCACACTCACCAGCAGTGCGACCAGGACCAGCGCCGCGTAGCTCGACGCCGCGACATCGAGGTTCCCGCCAGAGAGCAGGATGATCGCGATCACCGGGAAGGTCACGGCGAGGAACATGGCATTCCATGGCTTGTAGGGGGCCGATGGCATCAGCATCGGCACGAAGGCAATCGCCCCGATGATGAAGACGAGCGCCGGCCGCCAGCGCTCTTCGATGGGATAGAAGCCAAACAGCCATTGCGGGAACTTGGCCCACACGAAGGGCCAGCACGCCCCCGCCCCTTCCACCGCACAGGCTTCGCGGTCCACTCCCTGCCACACGGCACGGATCAGGGCCCAGTCGAGGATGGTCCAGGCCACCACCGCAATGAACAGCCCCAGCACCAGCGTCAGCAGTGCATTTCCCGGAGTCGAGAACAGATTTTGCCCGAGCCAGGCAACGGCTCCCGTGCTGCCGGGCGGCGGTGGCAGCGCCTTGCGGAACTCGGGCGAGGTGGACATGCTCATTGCCTCACCTTTCCCTCAGCCTGATGCGCGCGTTGAACCAGTTCATGAAGCTCGAAGTGAGGAGGCTCAGCGAGAGATAGACCGACATCCACACGACGACGATCTCGACCGCCTGCCCGGTCTGGTTCAGCGTGGTGCCGCCCACCGCCACCAGGTCCGGATAGCCGATGGCCACGGCGAGTGAGGAGTTCTTGGTGAGGTTCAGGTACTGGCTGGTGAGCGGCGGAACGATGACACGGAGCGCCTGTGGCAGGATGACGAGGCGCATGGTGGGGCCAGGCCTCAGCCCTAGCGCATGGGCGGCCTCGCCCTGGCCGCGGGAAATGGCCTGGATGCCAGCGCGCACGGCTTCCGCGATGAAGGCGGCTGTATAGATCGACAAGGCCAGCAGCAGCGCGATGAACTCCGGCACCAGCGTGGCGCCGCCCTTGAAATTGAAGGATCCCATCACGGGGTAATCGAAGGTCACGGGCCAGCCCGCAAAGGCGAAGAACAGCACCGGCAGAAGCAGGATCAACCCAACCCCCACAAGGCCTGAAGGAAAGCGCTCACCCGTCTCCGCCTGCCGGCGCCTTGCGAAGCGGTGAATCATCAGGGCCAGAATCATCGCCACGGCCAGCCCCAGCAGCCCCATCCAGGCCATGTCGCCGAAGATCGGCGCGGGCAGCGTCAGCCCCTTGTTCGAAAGCGCGCCGACATCCCAGATCTTGATGGCGTCGCGCGCATCGGGAAGCGGCTTCAGCACCAGCGCGTACCAGATGAAGATCTGCAGCAGGAGGGGCGTGTTGCGGATGAATTCAACGTAGACCGCCGCTGCCCGGGAGGCCAGCCAGTTGCGGGAGATGCGCATCACGCCAATGAGGAAACCGAGGAGAGTCGCGAGCACGATTCCCAGCGCGGAAACCATCAGCGTGTTGAGGAAGCCGACGATCAGCGCTCGGCCGTAATTCGACTCGCTCGAATAGGGGATGAGCGAGAAGACGACATCAAACCCGGAATTGCGGAAGAGGAAGCCCCAGCCCGAAGCGATATTGCGGTTGGCGAGGCTCTGGGCGGTGTTCAGAACGATATCATGGACGAAGATGCCAGCCAGCAGCAGCACAAGCGCCTGAACGGTGCGCGAGCGGACCCGCGGATCATTCCAGACCGGCACGCGCTGCCGGACGTCATCCTGTTGCAGGCTCATTCACCTCATGCCCCGGGACATCGGGAACGGCGGGCCCGATGAACCCGGCCCGAATGGGCCGGGCTCGATTGCTGGTGAATCAGCGGACCGGCGGCGCGTATTGCAGGCCGCCATCCTTCCACAGCGCGTTCTTGCCGCGCGCGATCTTGAGCGGCGATGACTCGCCGACATTGCGCTCGAAGACCTCGCCGTAATTGCCGACGGCCTTGATGATGTTGACAGCCCAGTTCTCCTCAAGACCGATGCCGGTGCCGAAGCCCGCGGCCGTGCCGTCCTCATTCTCGACACCGAGCAGGCGCTGCACTTCCGGGTTCTTGGAGGTCGTCTTCATCTCGTCGACGTTCTTGGACGTGATGCCGAGTTCTTCCGCATTGACCAGCGTGAAATAGGTCCACCTCACGACGTTGAACCAGGCATCGTCACCCTGGCGCACGACGGGGCCGAGAGGCTCCTTCGAGATGATCTCGGGCAGCACCATCGTATCGCCCGGGTTCGGGAGCTTGGGGCGAACCGAATAGAGGCCGGACTGGTCGGTGGTGTAGGCATCGCAGCGGCCATCGCTGAAGGCGGCGAGCGCTTCGTCGTTCTTCTCGAAGGTGACCAGCTTGTATTCAATGTTGTTGGACTTGAAGTAGTCCGCGAGGTTCAGCTCCGTCGTGGTGCCGGCCTGAGTGCAGACCGTGGCGCCCGCCAGCTGGCTCGCCGACTTCACTTCGGGAAACTTCTTCGAATTGATCATGAAGCCCTGCCCGTCATAATAGATGACGCCGGCGAACTTGAGTCCGAGAGAGGTGTCGCGGCTCATCGTCCAAGTCGTGTTGCGCGAGAGTATATCGATTTCCCCTGACTGCAGAGCGGTGAACCGCTCCTTGGCGGTGAGCGGAGTGAACTTCACCTTCTGCGGATCACCCAGAACGGCAGCGGCAACGGCGTGGCAGAAGTCCACGTCCATGCCGGTCCAGTTGTTCTGCTCGTCGGGGCTGGAGAAGCCGGGCAGGCCCGTGCTCACGCCGCATTGAACGAAGCCCTTCTGGCGCACGTCATCAAGTGTCCCCGCCTGTGCAGCGGTGACCGCGGCAGCGCTCGCGGCCAAGCCGAAGAAGAGGGAAATGAGCTTGTTCTTCATAGAGTTCCCCAATTTATCTTGAACTTTACAGCAGAGGCCTGAAGGGGCCCCGCCAAGAATACTGCTCCTTTGAGGCGCACGGTTCCCAAAGGTCCCACCTCGGTTGCATAACAAACGGAGAACCGGGATAAGGTCAAGGAGAAAGCGACCTCTCCAAATCGGCGGTAAGTTCGTGCACGCTTGCAAAGCAGCCGCCGGCCTGCTTGGCGGGCCGCGCGACCAGAATGACCGGAATCGCAAGCTCCCGTGCAGCCTCGAGCTTGGCTTCCGTGGCAACGCCTCCAGCGTTTTTCGTCACCAGCGCGGTTATGCCATGGTCGGCCATCAGGCGGCGCTCGGACTGAAGCGTGAAGGGTGGCCTTTCAAGCAGCGCAGTCCAATTGGGCGGCACCGCAGCATCCGGGGCCTCGATCATTCGGACGATCCCGGAAACATCCTCGCGTGACAGAAAGGGCGCGATCTCCTTGCGCCCGATGGTGACAAGGGCGCGCGCTCCGGCTGGCAAGGCCGCGGCGGCATCACCCACCGTTGCGACTGTTGTCCAGCGGTCGCCGGGCTGCGGCTGCCATGGCGGCCGTTCGAACCGCAAGAGAGGAAGCCCGGCCTCCTGGCAAGCAATGGCTGCATTGCCGGACATGCGCGCGGCAAAGGGGTGCGTCGCATCGACCACGGCGGCGATACCCTCCTCCCGCAGATAGCTGGCGAGGCCTGCAGCACCACCAAAACCACCCCGGCGCAGGGCGCCTGCCGGCAGAACCGGCTCAGCCGTGACGCCGGCGAGCGATGAGATGACCTCAAGACCCTTGTCGAGCAAAATCGCGGCAATCTCCCGCGCCTCGCCGGTGCCGCCGAGGATGAGGATCCGCTTACCCGGCATTGGACAGGATCTCGCCCCGGCGCGAGACGATCATTACATCGGCTGCGACGGGCGCGTCCTTCAGAACCGACCGGATAGTGACGAGGGCAGCCTCCGCGACGCGTTCAGCCAGCGGTATTCCTTCGACCATTTCAAGCACTTCTTGCGCGGTATTGGCGGCAAGCACTGAGGACCGGGGCAGCTCGGGCGCCAAGGCGGCGAGATAGTCCAGTTCGACCTGGGAGCGGCCCGAATGCAGGTCGAGCGCGCCCTGCGCCAGCTTGGTCATCTTGCCGAAGCCGCCGCCGATCGTGACCCGCGCCACAGGATGGGTGCGGAGATATTTCAGAAGGCCTCCGGCGAAATCCCCCATGTCCAGCATGGCTTCGAGCGGCAGGCCGTAATGCGCCCTGACCGCGTCTTCCGAGGTCGATCCGGTGCAGCCTGCGACATGCGCGAGCCCCATGGCGCGCGCCACATCGATGCCGCGGTGGATGGACGCGATCCAGGCGGCACAGGAGAACGGGTTGACGATCCCCGTCGTGCCCAGGATCGACAGGCCACCGACGATGCCAAGGCGCGGGTTCCAGGTCTTGTCCGCCAGCACCTCGCCGCCGGGGATCGAAATTTCGATGTCGGCGCCCGTTCCTCCGATTTCGGAAATGACTTGCGCCATCATCTGGCGTGGCACGGGGTTGATGGCGGGCTCTCCGGGCGGGATGGGAAGGCCGCCCTTGGTGACCATGCCGACGCCGGGACCGGCCCTGAACAGGATACCGCCCTCACGCTCACGCACGGTGGCCACCACCATGCAGCCATGGGTGACGTCCGGATCGTCGCCTGCATCCTTTATGATTCCGGCGCGCGCCCAGCCTGGCCCAAGCTCTTCCAGCGCCAAGGGAAAAGCCGGCGTCTCGCCCTTGGGCAACGAAATTGTGACGGGATCCGGGAAAGTCCCGGTCCGCAATGCCGCAAAAGCCGCCTTCACTGCCGCGGTTGCGCATGCGCCGGTGGTCCAGCCGCGCCTTAACTCGCCTTCGGGCTTCTCACTTCGCATCGGCCCACTGTATAAGGCGGCCATGGGACTTGGACCAACGAAAAGGATCGGCGACTGGGTGAGCTCGACAGAGCAACAGACCGGTTTCGCACGCCTTGATTGCGAGGCTTTCCCGGCCTTCGAGCCCGGTTGGGTGTGGCTTGCGGGTGCGGGCCCCGGTGCGCCGGGCCTCATGTCGCTGCTCTGCTATCATGCGCTCCAGACCTGTGATGTCGTGGTCTACGATGCGCTCGTCAACCCGGACATCCTCCGCTGGGTGAAGGTCGGGGCGGAACTGGAATATGCCGGCAAGCGCGGCGGAAAACCCTCTCCTACACAACGGGATATCACGCTCCGGCTGATCGATCTGGCGCGCGCGGGAAAACGCGTGCTGCGCCTCAAGGGCGGTGATCCCTTCATGTTCGGTCGCGGGGGCGAGGAATGCCAGCACCTGGCGACCTCCGGCATTCCCTTCCGTATCGTACCGGGGATTACGGCGGGCGTCGGCGGCCTTGCCTATGCCGGCATGCCGGCAACCCATCGGGATACCAACCATTCGGTAATCTTCCTCACGGGCCATGATGCCAGCGGCAAGATGCCGGCGAGTGTCAACTGGCAGGCCGTGGCGTTGGCCTCGCCCGTGATCGTCATGTACATGGCGGTCAAGCACTTGGGCGAAATCGCTCAGGCGCTGATGGAAGGCGGCCGGGCAGGCGATGACCCGGTCACCATCGTGTCAAACGCTTCGATGCCGCATCAGGAGGTCGCCGCGACGACGCTCGCCGAAGCCGGGGCCTTCGTGGCCGCGCAGGAACCGCCCACACCTGCCATCGTGGTCGTCGGCCGCGCGGCGGACTGGCGGACGCTGCTGGACTGGTACAAGGGTCCCCTGAGGGAGAACCCGGTTGGCTAACGCCATCGTCGTCGCCGCTCCCGCCTCGGGCAGCGGCAAGACATTGATTACACTGGGACTTCTTAGAGCCTTTCGCAACAGAGGCATGCGCGTGGCCGCCGCCAAGGTGGGTCCCGATTACATAGATCCCCGCTTCCACGAGGCGGCCACGGGGCGGGCCTGCTACAACCTCGACCCATGGGCGATGTCGCCTGCGCTGATCAACAGCCTCACGGCGGAGCTTGCCAAGGAGTCGGACCTCATCATCATCGAGGGTGTGATGGGGCTGTTCGACGGGCCGCGCGGGGCCAGAGGTTCAACCGCCGATCTGGCGCAAACCCTTGGACTGCCGGTGGTTTTCGTTCTCGACTGCCGCCACCAGGCACAATCCGCGGCGGCCCTCGTCCACGGCTTTGCGAGCTTCCGGCCCGGACTGACGCTCTCCGGCGTGATCCTGAACCGGGTGGCGAGCCCGCGCCATGAGGCGCTGCTGCGGGAGGCCATTTCGCAGGAGCTGCTGGCAGCTTTCCCCAATGATTCCAACCTAATATGGCCCTCGCGCCACCTCGGTCTCGTGCAGGCCCAGGAGAACCCGGATCTCGACCAATTCATCGAGGCCGCCGCCGCCCGCACGACTCCTGCCCTGCTCGACCGGTTGTTCGACGTCGCGGCTCCGTTCAACCCCCTGCCCGGACATGCGGCACTGCCCCCGCCCGGGCAGAACATCGCGGTGGCGCGGGATGATGCCTTCTCCTTTGCCTATCCGCATGTGCTCGATGGCTGGCGGAAACAGGGCGCGAGCTTGAGCTTCTTTTCGCCACTTGCCGACGAAGCCCCTGCTCCTCATGCGGATGTTGTGTTTCTGCCAGGCGGATACCCGGAGCTTCATGCAGGAAAACTTGCCGCCAATGCGCTGTTTCTAAACGGGCTCAGGAGCCATTCCGGGCTGGTTTATGGTGAATGCGGGGGCTTCATGGTGCTGGGCGAAAGCCTCACCGATGCCGAGGGCATGGCGCATCCCATGGCGGGGCTTCTGCCGCTCGTCACCAGTTTCGCGGCCCGCAAGCTGAACCTGGGCTACCGGAAGCTCACACCACTGGCTGGCATGCCATGGGCCAAGTCCTTGATGGCGCATGAGTTTCACTACTCGACGCTGGTCTCGGAAGGGCCGGCGGACCGGCTTTTCGACGCGGCGGATGCCACGGGTGAGGCGCTGCCGCCCATGGGACTGCAGCGCGGGCGGGTGATGGGGTCCTATGCGCATGTGATCGCGGAGGCTTCATGACGCGGGCGATCATGTTCATGGGAACTGGCTCGGACGTCGGCAAGTCCTTGATCGTGGCCGGACTTTGCCGGGCCTATGCCAATCGCGGGATGAAGGTCGCGCCGTTCAAGCCGCAGAACATGTCCAACAATGCGGCAGTGACCGAGGATGGCGGGGAAATCGGCAGGGCCCAGGCCTTGCAGGCCCGTGCGGCGCGGCTTGCCCTGTCGGTGCACATGAACCCCATCCTGCTCAAGCCCGAGACCACCACCGGCGCACAGGTGATCATCCAGGGGCAGCGGGTGGCCTCCATGCCGGCGCGGGAGTATTTCCGGAAGCGGACCAATTACCTGGGTGTCTGTATAGACAGCTTCCGGAGACTGGCGGATCAGGTGGAGCTGGTGCTGGTCGAGGGGGCGGGGAGCCCCGGCGAAATCAATCTGCGGGCGGGCGACATTGCGAACATGGGGTTTGCGGAAGCCGTCGACATACCCGCCGTGCTGATCGGGGACATTCACCGGGGCGGCGTCATCGCCTCGGTCGCAGGGACCTTCGACATCCTGCCCCCTGAGGACAGGGCGCGGCTGAAGGCCTTTCTGATCAACAAGTTCCACGGTGACCCGACACCGTTCGCGGAGGGTCGGAGCTTTCTTGAAGAACGAACCGGGACGCCGTGCCTGGGGGTGATCCCCCACTTCGAGGCGGCCCGGCAGCTTCCGGCGGAAGATGCAGTAGTACTCGAAGACATTCTGGCAAGCCATTCAACAGGAACGCGGATTTCGGTTCTGCGCCTGCCGCGCATCGCCAATTTCGATGACCTCGACCCGCTGCGGCTGGAGCCGGGCGTCACCCTCACCTTCGTCCAACCTGGCGAAGCGATCCCGGCGGATACGCGGCTGGTAATCATTCCCGGTTCAAAATCAACGATGTCAGACCTCGCCGCGTTGCGCCGGGAGGGATGGGACATCGACCTCAAGGCGCATGTCCGGCGGGGCGGACTGGTGCTTGGGCTGTGCGGCGGATACCAGATGCTCGGCAAAACCATCGCCGACCCGCAAGGCCTTGAAGGAAAAGCGGAAACTGTCGAAGGGTTGGGGCTTCTGGACGTCGAGACGGTGCTGCTGCCGGACAAGACGCTGACGCGGATTTCCGGCACGCATGCGACGACGGGGGCGGCGGTTGAGGGCTATGAGATCCACCTGGGGCGGACGGAGGGGCCGGCCTGCGACAGGCCTTTCGCCGTGCTCGGCGGCCGGCCGGATGGGGCGATCAGCGCTTCGGGACAGGTGATGGGAAGCTATCTCCACGGCTGTTTCGGGAGCGACGATTTCCGCGCCAAGTTCTTGACCTCATTGGGTGTTCAGGCAAGTGCGCTGCGCTTCGAGCAGACCATCGAGAAAACTCTGGACGGGCTGGCGGAGCATCTCGCGGCGCACCTGGACCTTGACCACCTGCTCGGCCTCGCGGGAGAAGTGTGATGGACTGGCCGGTCATGATCTTCGGGCGGGCGGCGCTGGCGCTCATCATCGAGCGGTTCACAGGTTATCCACAGGCTGTCCACAGGCATATCAGCCACCCGGTCGTCTGGATGGGGGAGCTGATCCGCGTTCTGGATCAGAGACTTAACAAGCCAGGCGTAAGCCCCGCGGAGGGCCGTATGCGCGGCGTGGCCGCCCTCCTCCTGCTGATTGCCGCGGCCTTTGTCCCTGCCTATGTGCTGGCGGACATTCTGTCGGACTGGCGGCTCGGCTGGTTTATCGAAGTGCTTCTGGCGACGACGCTCATCGCGCAGAAATCCTTGCGGGATCATGTGCTTGATGTGCATGCCGCGCTTGGAAGGTCGCTGCCGGAGGCCAGGCGTTCGGTGAGCAT
>JBEILC010000097.1:0-11001 GCA_040379425.1 Hyphomicrobiales bacterium | reverse complement strand
CTCTCTCTCTCTCTCTCTCTCTCTCTCTCTCTCTCTCTCTCTCTCTCTCTCTCTCTCTCTCACTGGCACACACGCGCGCACGCACCTCGAGGTAGAGCGCGCCCTCCTCCCGCGGGACGGAGCCTTCCGCCTTGACGACGGAGACCATGGCGCAGGTGCCATGCGCTTCAAGCGCGCGGGCGATGGTGGCCCAGACCTTCATCCTGCCATCCCCTTCACCGCCCGGAGGATGGCCTCGGGCGTTGCCGGCGCGTCGAGCTTCGGGATCACTCCGGCCTTCAGGCTCGCGACCGCGCCGAAAATCGCCGTCCAGACGGAAATGCCCAGCATGAGCGGAGGTTCACCCACCGCCTTGGAGCGGTAGATGGTGTTCTCCTTGTTGCCGCGGCTTTCGAACAGTTTCACACGGAAATCTTCCGGAACGTCCGAGGCGCAGGGGATCTTGTAGGTCGACGGCGCATGGGTGCGGAGCCGGCCTTGCGCGTCGAAAACCAGTTCTTCGGTGGTGAGCCAGCCCATGCCCTGCACGAAGCCGCCCTCCACCTGGCCGATGTCGAGTGCCGGGTTGAGCGAGCGGCCGACATCATGGAGGAGGTCCACGCGGTCAATCCGCATCTCACCCGTCAGCGTGTCGATGGTGACTTCGGAGCAGGCCGCGCCATAGGCGAAGTAGAAAAAGGGGCGGCCCTTGGCCTTGGCCCGGTCCCAATGAATCTTGGGCGTTGCATAATAGCCGGTGGAGGAGAGCGAGATCCGCGCGATATGCGCCTGGCGCGCGAGGTCTCCGAAGGAGATCGAGCGGTTGCCGATCAGCACCTGGCCATCTTCGAAACGGATCCGGGACTTCGGCACCTTCCACTGCTTCGCGGCGAAGGCGATGAGGCGGGACTTGATGGTGGCCGCCGCCTGCTTCGCCGCCATGCCGTTGAGATCGGCGCCCGAGGAAGCGGCAGTGGCCGAAGTGTTGGGAACCTTGCCCGTCGTCGTGGCGGTGATGCGCACGGCGGATGCGTCGATGCCGAATTCCTCGGCCACCACCTGCGCCACCTTGGTGTAGAGCCCCTGCCCCATTTCCGTGCCGCCATGGTTCAGATGCACCGAGCCATCGGTGTAGACATGGACCAGCGCGCCCGCCTGGTTCAGATGCGTGAGGGTGAAGGAGATACCGAACTTCACAGGGGTGAGCGAGATGCCCTTCTTCAGCACCGTGTTGCGTGCGTTGAAGGCGGCGATCTTCTTGCGGCGCGCGCGATAATCTGAGGAGGCTTCCAGTTCCTCGATGACGGCAAGCGCGATGTTGTCCTCGACCTTCATGCCATAGGGCGTTACGTCCCGCTTGTCGGTGTACAGATTGTTCTTGCGGATATCGAGCGGATCGGCCCCAACCTTGATGGCGATGGCCTCCATCATCCGCTCGGCGAAGACCATGCCCTGCGGACCGCCGAAGCCGCGGAAAGCGGTGTTGGACACGGTGTGGGTGCGGAGCCTGCGGGTGGCGATGCGCGCGGCGGGATAGAAATAGGCATTGTCCGCGTGGAACATGGCGCGGTCGCAGATGGCATTCGAGAGATCGGCCGAATAGCCGCAGCGCGCCAGGAAATCGACCTCGACCCCGGTGATGCGGCCCTTCGAATCGAAGCCCGCCTTGTAGTCGATGCGGAAGTCATGCCGCTTGCCGGTCATGATCATGTCCTCGTCGCGGTCGAGGCGGCACTTGGCGGGGCGGCCTGTGACATGGGCGGCGAGTGCCGCGAGGCAGGCCCATTGCGCGGCCTGGCTCTCCTTGCCGCCGAAGGCGCCGCCCATGCGGCGGCACTCCGTCGTCACCATGGCAGCCGGCACATGCAGCATATGCGCCACGAGGTGCTGCACTTCAGACGGATGCTGGGTGGAACAATGCACAGTGACGCCGCCATGCTCCTCCGGCACGGCCATGCTCACCTGGCCTTCGAGATAGAAGTGCTCCTGCCCGCCGAGATGGAAGGACTCCGCGATGCGGTGCGCCGCGGTGGAGATGGCCTTCGCCGCATCACGGCGGTTAAAGGCATAGGGCTCGCCCACGTCACGCGTCTTGAGGGCGAGTGCGTCCTCGACCGTCACCGCGGGCTTTTCCGCCGCGATCTCGATCTTCGCAAGCCGGGCCGCGCGGCGCGCCGCCTCCCGCGTCTCCGCCACCACGGCGAAGACCACCTGGCCGTGGAACATGACCCGGCCATCAGCGAGGATGGGATCGCCACCAAACGCCGGGGCACAGTCGTTGACGCCCGGAACGTCCTTGTGGGTGAGCACCCTGATCACGCCCGGCGCGGCCTTCACCGCATCGAGATCCATCCGCGTGATGGCGCCGAGCGCGCCTTCTTTCGCGAAGCCCGGATAGACGTGGACGGTGCCCTCGGGCTCGCGCATGTCATCGACATATGCGGCCGAGCCTTGCACATGAAGCGATGCGCTGTCATGGGCCAGCTTGTGGCCCACGGTCTTGGTCTGGATGCGCCGGCGGGCCTGCGCCATCACGCCACCGCCTTCCGCTCACCCACCACGCGCGTAGCCGAGGTTCCGGAAACTTCCATCAGCGCCTTGCGAAGCAGGCCCTGGGCCACCTCCATGCGGTAGGATGCAGAAGCCCGCATGTCTGAGATGGGTGCGAAGTCCCGCACCAGGGCTGAAATCGCGGGCTCCCAGCTTGCAGGCTGGTCGAGCAATGCGCCCGCAAGCGCCGCTTCTGCTGCGGCAGCACGCTTCGGCGTTGCCGCCATGCCGCCGAAGGCAATGCGGGCCGAAGCGATGCGCCGCCCGTCCAGCGTCAGCTTGAAGGCGGACATCACGGCGGAAATGTCCTGATCGAAGCGCTTCGACACCTTGAAGGCGCGGAAGGCCTCGCCCGGCTTGAGCTTCGGCACGTCGATGCGCCAGACGAGTTCGCCGGGCTGACGGTCCTGCTTGCCATAGGCGATGAAGAAATCCTCGAGCGGCAGCATGCGCTCACGCGCGCCGTGGCGGAGCGTGAGGGTTGCGCCAAGCGCGATCAGCGCGGGTGGCATGTCACCGATGGGCGAGCCATTTGCAATGTTGCCGCCAACTGTGCCGGACGCCCTCACCTGGGTGGAGCCGAGGCGGCGCAACACTTCGCCCAGGTCGTCGTCGATGGAGGAGAGCGCGGGTGTCGCCTGCGCATAGGTCGCGGCCGCTCCGATCCTGACGTGGCCATCCATCACATCGACCGCATGCAGTTCCTTGACTCCACCAGTAAGGATGATCTTCGGCAGATCGCGAAGCTGCTTGGTGATCCACAGGCCAACATCCGTTGCGCCGGAGACGATGGTGGCATCTGGGTGTTCCGCCGCAAGCTGCGCCAGCGTTTCCGCATGCGCGGGCCTCGCGATGAAGCTCTCCGCTGTGCCGATGAAGACGTCTGCGCCATCATCAAGGCAGGCGAAGCGGGCCGCGGCCCTCTTGGCCTCCTTCGCCCAACGGTCCATTGGCTTTCCCGTGCAGGCGGCGATGCCCGCATCGATGATGGGGCGGTAACCGGTGCAGCGGCAGAGATTGCCGGCGACATGCGTGGCGATCTCGGACCGCGTCGGTGCGCCGCCCTGCTGGTAGAGGGTGAACAGCGACATCACGAAGCCCGGCGTGCAGAAGCCGCATTGCGAGCCGTGAGTATCCACGAGAGCCTGCTGCACGGGGTGCAGCTGACCATCCGTGGACAGATCATCAACGCTCACCAGCTCCTTGCCATCAAGCTGGCCCAGGAGAAGGATGCAGGCATTGACCGGCTCATAGACGAGCTTTCCGTCCCGCAAGCTGCCCAGCGCCACGGTGCAGGCGCCGCAATCGCCCTCGTTGCAGCCTTCCTTGGTGCCGCGCGAACGCTCCTCGAGGCGGAGATAGTCAAGAACGGTGCGCATCGGCGGCACGTCGCGGAGTTCCACGATCTCGCCGCGGCGCAGGAAACGGATGGAGGCACGGGACGTCACTTGCGGTCAGCTCCCCCTGTAAGTGGAATAGCCATAGGGCGAGAGAAGCAGCGGCACATGGTAATGCGCGGCCTTGTCCGCGATGCCGAAGCGGATGGGGATGACATCGAGGAAGGCAGGTTCGGGCAACGCGATGCCGGCAGCCCGCAGATAGTCGCCTGCATGGAAGCGGAGCTCATACTGGCCCGCGGCAAAGGCATCGCCTTCAAGCAGCGGGGCATCGGCCCGGCCGTCTGAATTGGTGCGGATGGTCTTGAGCGGGGAGGCCTCGCCCGCGCGGAACAGTTCGATCTTCAGGCCCGCGGCGGGCTTCCCGCTTGCGGTGTCCAGCACGTGCGTCGTCAAACGGCCCATCTGGTGCGCGTTCCCTCTATCCCCATCCCCATTCGGGCTCACGGCGGCCCTTTGTGCTGCAGACGCTAACACAGCGCTTCCGAACGAAAAAGCGGAATAGTCAGCGGATCAGGATGGCGCGGAAGTCATTGACATTGGTGTGCGTGGGGCCGGTGATCACCTGGCCGCCCAGCCGCTCGAAAAGGCTGTGCGCGTCATTGTTCTCGAGCATGGCGGCGGGGTCGAGGCCCATCGAACGGCCGCGCTGCAGGCTGGCGGGATCGATGACGGCGCCGGCAATCGGCTCCAGCCCGTCGATGCCGTCCGTATCGGCGGCGAGTGCCGTGATGCCGGAGGCGCCGCCAAGCGCGATGGCAAGCGAGAGCAGGAACTCGACGTTGCGTCCGCCCCTGCCCTTGCCCTTGACGGTGACGCTCGTCTCGCCGCCGGAGAGCAGCAGGCAGGGCTTTGCCACGGGCGCATTGCGCGTGGCGATTTCATGCGCGATCGCCGCGTGGACCTTCGCCACCTCGCGCGCCTCGCCCTCGATGCGGTCACCGAGATAGAGAACGTTGAGGCCCAGCGCTTCCGCCTTCTGGCATACGGCCTTGAAGGATTCATGCGGGGAGACCACCACCCGTGTTTCAACCGACGGACTGAGGATGGCCCGGTCCTCGTCAGGGGACTTGAGCCAGTGCATGACGGAAGCCGGCACGGGAACGCCGTAGCGCTCCAGGATCGCCAGCGCATCCTGCTTGCGCGTGGGGTCGGGCACGGTGGGGCCGGAGCCGATGATGGCGGGATCATCGCCCGGCACATCGGACAGCGCCAGCGTATGGATCGCGGCCTTGCCGGCGGCACGTGCAAGCCTGCCGCCCTTGATGGCGGAGACCTGTTTTCTGACGGTGTTGAGTTCACTGATGTTGGCGCCGCATTTCAGCAGCGCCCTGATGAGCCCGAACTTCTCATCGATCGAGATGCCCGGCACCGGCTTCGACATCAGCGCGGAGGCGCCGCCGGAAATCAGCGCGATGAGGAGATCACCTGCTTTCAGCGTTGAGGCCAGCGCCAGTGCCCGCTCCGCTGCCCGGAGGCTCGCATGATCGGGAACGGGATGGCTGGCATGAACGAGTTCGAGCCGCTTCAGCTCATGCGTGTAACCGTGGGGTGCGATGACGACGCCATCGAGCGGGCCGTCCCAGTGCTGCTCGGCGGCTTGCGCCATGGGCACGGCGGCCTTGCCGGCAGCGATCACCACCGTGCGGCCATGTGGCTTGGCGGGCAAGTTGCGGATCACGGCGGCGGCGGGGTTCGCGGCATCGACCGCGGCTTCATAGAAACCACGCAAGATCATCCGGTCGTCTGTCACGCGCTCTCGCCTCCCCGCTCGCGCCCTGTTTTGCGCCAGCCGGAAGCCCGAGGCAAGACGGGTAAGGCTAGCGGGCCACCGTCACGCTGCAATGGGCGCGGCCCGCGACATCCGCCGCAACCGAGCCCAGAACCAGGCGGGAGACGCCGCGCTTGTCGCCAGTGCCGATCACGATGTGATCGTAGCCGTTTTCCTCCGCATACTGAACGATGGCGGATGCGGCCTCGCGGCTCCGGAGCGCCAGTTCGTCCACCTGCGTGGCGCCCGCCTTGCGGGCGGCACTGGCGGCGCTATCGAGGATCTGCTTCACGTCGGCATCATCCCAACTGTAGATCAGCGGCCCACGCACACCGCCCCTGGCGATGTTCACCGCGCAGACCGACAGCGCCGCGCCGAATTTCGCCGCCATTTGTGCGGAAAGTTCCACCGCCAGGGTGGAATGTTCCGAACCATCCGTGGCGCAAAGAATCTTTTTGGCCATGAGCACCTCCTCGTGAAGCTGAAGATCAGCCTGTGCGCGGATTAGGCTTGGCGGACAGGCGCTTCCTTGATCTTGGTCAACGCCGATGTCGGCAAAGGATTACAGGTTGTCCGTGGCAAAGGTATCGCAATCGCGCAGGCTCCGCGCCTCGAAACCCTGCTTGAACCAGCGCACGCGCTGCTCGGAGGCGCCGTGGGTGAAGGATTCCGGCGCCACATAACCTTGCGAGCGCTTCTGCAGCCGGTCATCGCCGATGGCGGCGGCGGCATTGAGCCCTTCCTCAATGTCACCCTCCTCGAGGATCTTGGCCGAGGCATTGGCCTCCTGCGCCCAGATGCCGGCAAAGCAATCGGCCTGGAGTTCCATGCGTACCGAGAGCGCATTGCCTTCCTCCTGCGAGACGCGCATGCGCTTCGCGCTGACCTTGGCCGCGATGCCCATGAGGTTCTGCATGTGGTGGCCCACCTCATGCGCGATCACATAGGCCTGCGCGAAGTCACCGGGTGCGCCGAGCTTGGTCTTCATGTCCTGGT
The DNA here is from genome assembly GCA_040379425.1 of Hyphomicrobiales bacterium. Lineage (GTDB taxonomy): Bacteria > Pseudomonadota > Alphaproteobacteria > Rhizobiales > Aestuariivirgaceae > Aestuariivirga. Next base: position 4,308 of record JBEILC010000097.1, on the reverse strand, counting down.
AGAAAGTGAGGTCAATGTAGACCTTCTTGTCGCCCGGGCAATAGAACGGGCCCATCGCCGATTGCGCCATGCCGCAGGCCGACTGCACGAAGCCGGAGAACAGCACGAGTTTCGGCTTCTCATAGGTCTGGCCCATCTGCGTGTAGATGTCTCCCCAGACGCGGCTGGTGGAGCCGGGCACGCGCGCCACGAATTCCTTCCCGGCGTCAGACGCCGCACTGCCCGAGGTGTTGCCGGGCACGGTGATGCCGCTGTTGTCGGTCACTTCCGTGCGCGCATCCGGCATGGTGATCTGGGAATCCGTGCCGCTGCCGGGCACGGGCATGCCGCCCTGGTTCAGGACCTGCAGGAGATCGATTCCAAGCATCTTGAGAATGAAATAGATGGCGAGGAGGAACAGGATCGTCTTGAGGCTGAAACCGCCGGCGCGGTTGCCGCCCATCGGGATGTTGATGCGCCGGCCGCGTCCACCACCGCCGGGCAAGACAAATCCGCCGCCATATCCGCGCCGGTCCTCGATGCTGTCATAGCCGGGCTTTTCATTGTCGAGGCGCATGAGGACCGTCCCTATGGAAACTTGACTTATGTTCGGCTCCGGAATTTGCAGAGACCATAAACCAATTGCAAGCTCGGCGTGCCGATTTTCACGATAGCTGCGAGTTCGATGACAACTCCAAGCAGTGCTTCAAGTTCCGTCGGGCGGCCGGCCTCGACGTCCTGCAGCATTGAAGTGCGGTGCGCACCCACTTTTGCCGCCATGGCGATGCGCTCCTCGATATCGACGGCGAAGGTGGCGCCAATCGCCTCCCCCACGGCGCGGGCCTCCTCCATCATGGCGCGGATCACGCGGTGCGTGCCGGGGTCGGTGGCAAGGTCGACGAGTGTTCCTAGAGTCAGCACACTGACCGGATTGAAACTCAAGTTGCCCCAGAGCTTGAGCCAGATCTCGTTCCGGAGGCCCGGCTTCACCGGGCTCTTGATGCCAGCCGAGGTGAGGAGCTTGCTCAACTCCACAACGCGCGCGGACTTCTCTCCGTTGGGCTCGCCAATCGGCATCCGGTCACCATAGTGGTGCGCGATGACGCCGGGCGCCTCGATCTCGGCGGCCTGCCAGACGACGGAGCCAATGGCGCGCTCAGGGCCAAGCCGGTTCCAGATCTCGCCGCCCGGATCGACACTCTCCAGGCGCGTTCCCTCAAGCGGGCCGCCGATGCCGTGAAAGTACCACCAGGGAAGGCCATTCTGCGCGAAGAGAATGGCGGTGTCCTTGCCGATGAGCGGCTGCATCTGGCCGATGACGGATTGCACGCCATGCGCCTTGAGGGCCAGGATGATGTAGTCTTGCGGCCCCAGCGCCCGCGGGTCATCGGTGGCCTCGGGCCGCACCACATGGGTCTCGCCCGCCTGCTTCAGCGTGAGGCCGTTGGCCCTGATCGCTGCAAGATGCGGGCCTCTTGCGACGAGAGAGACATCGGCCTCGCCCTTCATCGCAAGGCGCGCGCCGATCAACCCGCCGATGGCGCCTGCACCGAACACACAGATCTTGGTCATGAGAGCCCCAGTTTCTGCGCCAGTCCGATGCGCTGCAGCTTGCCCGTGGCGCCTTTGGGAATCTCGTCCAGAATCACGATGCGCTTGGGCGCCTTAAAGGCGGCCAGGCGCTGATTGGCGAAGTCCTGGATATCGCGCTCCGTGGCGGAAGCGCCCTCGTGCAGCACGATTGCCGCGGCCACCTCCTCGCCCAGCTTCTCATGCGGCATGGCGAATGTGACGGCCTGCGCCACAGCCTGATGCTTCATCAGCACCTCGTCCACTTCCATGGGGGCCACCTTCTCGCCGCCGCGGTTGATGATCTCCTTGAGCCGCCCGGTGATCTTGAGGAATCCATCCTCGTCCATGAAACCCTGATCGCCGGTGTGGAACCAGCCGAAGGCGAAGCCATCCGCATTGGCCTTGGGATTGCTCTCGTAACCGGGTGTCACGTTGGGGCCGCGCGTCACCACCTCGCCCTCCTCAGCCGCACCGAGCAGCGTGCCATCCGGCGCCATCACGGCGACTTCGGGTCCTGCCGCACAGCCCACGAAGCCGGGCTTGCGCTTGCCCGGCGGCAGTTGGTTCGATGTCATCTGATGCGCATTCTCCGTCATCGCATAGGCCTCGATGACAGGGCATGAGAAGGTGCTTTCGAGCGCTTGGAACACCGGCACAGGCAGCGACGCCGAACTCGAGCGGATGAAGCGCAGCGGATTGGCCTTGATGATCTCGGCATTGCGCTCGGCCCGCGCCAGGATCGCCTGGTGCATGGTCGGCACCGCCGTGTACCAGCTGGGCCGGGCTTCCTCGACTAGCGCGAAGAACTTGAGCGCATTGAAGCCCTGTGACGCAAAGACGGAGCCACCTGCCGCAAGGCTCGCCAGGATCGCCGCGACGAGGCCGTGGATGTGGAACAGCGGCATGATGTTGAGGCAGCGGTCTGCCTGCGCGAGCCGCAGTGTGGCGCGGATGTTGTTGGCGGAGGCCAGCAGATTTGCATGGGTCAGCGGCACGATCTTGGGCCGCGAGGTGGTGCCGGAGGTGTGGAGCACGAGGGCCACATCGTTGCCCTCCGCGAGGCCCTGACGCACAGCCGGACCAACGGCCTCGCCCGATATGGTGAAAGCACCAGCCTCACGCGCGGGATGCAGCGTGAGCACCGGAATGCCTAAGCGATGCGCGGCGGCAATCGCGGGTGAGCTGCTCCCCCCCTCCACCAGCAGCGCACGGGCCTTCAGGTCGTCCATGTAGAAATGAAACTCGTCCTCGCGGTAGGCGGGGTTCAGGGGGGCCGCCGTCACGGCGGAGGCGGTGGCGAGGAAGCTCGCCGCCATGTCCGGCCCGTTTGGCAGCACGATCGCCAGCTTGTCGTTCCGCGCAAGACCCCGCGCGCGCAGTGCGGCGGCGGTTTCCTCGCACAATGTGGCGAACATGCCATAGGTGAGATCGGCCCGGCCGGAGGCCGAGATGGCGGTGGCGCCCGGATCTTGGGCCTCGAGAAGGCTTTTCAGGATCATCCGGGCAGTCATGCGCATTTGGGCAGGTCACGTCAACGCCGTGCAATTGAAGGCCACGCCACCTTCCGCTAAGACCGCCCCATGACCGACAGACTCATCATTGCGCTGGCCCAGCTCAACCCCCACGCTGGGCGCCATCAACGCCAATCTGGCACGGGCCCGGGAGGCACGGGCGCAAGCGCCGGACGCGGACCTGATCCTGTTTCCGGAACTCTTCATCTGCGGCTATCCGCCGGAGGACCTTGTGCTGAGGCCCTCCTTCGTCGAGGCCTGCCGTGTGGCGGTTGAAGAACTCGCGAAGGATACGGTGACGGGTCCCGCCATGCTGATGGGCCTTCCCTGGCGTGACGGGGACAAGCTCTACAACTCCGTGGCCCTTCTCGCCAAGGGCCGCATCGAGACGCTCCGCCACAAATTCGACCTGCCCAATTATGGCGTCTTCGACGAGAAGCGCGTGTTTGATCCTGGGCCGGCACCGGGACCCATTCCCTTCAAAGGCGTGCGCCTCGGCGTGCCGATCTGCGAGGACATCTGGAAGGAAGAGGTGGTCGAATGCCTCTCTGAATGCGGCGCGGAACTGTTGATCGTTCCGAACGGCTCCCCGTTCGATTGGACCAAGCCCGAAGTCCGCATGAACATTGCGGTGGCGCGCGTCACCGAAAGTGAAATGCCGCTGATCTACGTCAACCAGATCGGAGGACAGGACGAACTCGTGTTCGACGGCGCCTCCTTCGCCCTCGACAGCGAGGGACGCACCGTCATGCGTCTGCCGCTCTTCGAGGAGGCCCTTGGCGTCGTTCGCTGGACGCTGGGGCCGCAGGGCTGCCAGGCGGAAGGCGGCCCCCTCGCCACTGGAATGGACGCCCCTGGCGAGATTTATCACGCCATGGTCACGGCCCTTCGGGACTACGTGAACAAGTCTGGCTTCCCGGGGGTGCTGCTGGGCCTGTCCGGCGGCGTGGACTCGGCCCTGACAGCGGTGGTGGCGGCGGATGCGCTGGGGGCGGACCGCGTACGTTGCTTCATGCTGCCCTCTCGCTACACGAGCCAGGACAGCCTCGATGACGCCGCGGACTGCGCTCGCAGGCTCGGGGTCCGGCTTGATGAGGTCCCGATCAGCCCCGCCGTCGACGCCTTTGCTGGCATGCTGACCCCGCTCTTCGAGAACCGCCCGCCGGACTTGACCGAGGAGAACATCCAGGCCCGGATCCGCGGCCTGTCCCTGATGGCCCTATCCAACAAGCTAGGCTCCATGCTG
>JBEILC010000096.1:0-11079 GCA_040379425.1 Hyphomicrobiales bacterium | reverse complement strand
GCGGCCCCTCACCTCCCCCGCCTTGCCGGCGGCCCCCTCCTCTCCCGCTTTGCGGGAGAGGACGTGAGAGGAATTTTATCCTTGACTTTTATTCCTAAGTCTGCCAGTGTTGGGGCATGTGGATCTTCGGTCTATTTCAGCTGCTGCGCCAGTTTCGTCATGAAGGCTTCGCACTTCCGCAGTTCGGACGCGTCGATGTATTCGTCCGGCTTGTGCGCCTGTTCGATGGAGCCGGGGCCGCAGATGACGGCCGGGATGCCGATCTGCTGGAAGAGGCCGGCCTCGGTGCAGTAGCTCACCGCATGGGTGGAATTGGCGCCGGCCAGGTGGAGGGCCAGATTCTCCGCCGCGGAATCCTGCTCGGGCGCCAGGCCCGGTACGGCGTTGACGCGCTCGGTTGCGATGCCCGCATCGGGCGCGACCGCCTTCATGGCGGGCTCGAGGCTGCGCGAAAAACTCTCGAAGCGATTGGGCACGTATTCCGGATCGGCCGTGGGCAGAAGGCGCGTCTCCCACTGGAAGGCGCAGCGGCGCGGGATGATGTTCTTGGCCGTGCCGCCCTCGATGACGCCCACATGCACGGTGGAATAGGGCGGATCGAAGCGGTTGGTTGGATCGCCCATGGCGATCATGCCGGCACGGATACGGGAGATCTCGGACAAGAGCTCGCCCGCGACAAGGATGGCGTTGACGCCATGGTGGGTGAGGCTCGAATGCGCCTCGTGGCCCTTGACCTCGGTCGCGAAGGTGATGGCGCTCTTGTGGGCGTTCACCACCTTCATCGACGTCGGCTCGCCGACGATGACGGCGCGGGGTTTGGGCAGATGGTCCCGCATGTGGGCGATCAACGGACGCACACCCTTGCAGCCCACCTCCTCGTCACAGGAGAGTGCGAGGTGGATGGGAGATTTCAAACCCGCCTTCAGGAAATTCGGCACCTCGGCGAGGCAGACGGCGAGGAAGCCTTTCATGTCACAGGCGCCACGGCCGAAGAGGCGCTCGTCCCGCTGGGTCAGTTCGAAGGGATTGCTGGTCCAGGGCTGGCCGTCGACCGGCACCACATCCGTGTGGCCCGAAAGGACGATACCGCCGGCGATCTCCGGCCCGATGGTGGCGAAGAGGTTGGTCTTGCGGTTGGCCTCGTAATCCACCCGGAAATGGGACACGCCCCAGCCGTCCAGATAGTCCTCGACGAATTCAATGAGCGGAATGTTTCCATCGCGGCTCGTCGTGTCGAAGGAGACGAGGCGGGCCAGCATCTCCTCGGTGGAGTAAATCGTGCCTGTCATGACCGGTCAGTTGATGGCGTGCTTGTCGTGCGGGCTGTCGAGCGAGAAGGCGGGGATCTCGACATTGATGAACTCGCCGGAAGCCAACTGCATCTGATAGGCGCCGACCATGAAGCCGGACGAGGTCTTCAGCGGGCAGCCGGAGGTGTAGCTGTAGCTGTCACCCGGCTTCAGCACCGGCTGCTCGCCCACGACGCCGGCACCCCTCACCTCCTGCACATGGCCGGTGGCGTCCGTGATCTTCCAGTAGCGGGTGCGCAGCGTCACCGTCTCCCGGCCATGATTCTCGATGGTGATGCTGTAGGACCAGACGAAACGCCCTTCCTCCGGCTTGGAATGGCCGTCGAGATATTGCGGGCGGACAATAACCTTCACCCCTTTTGTCATGCGCTCATACATGGGGACAGTTTAGCCCATCGGGCGAGGTTTTCCACAGCGAAGACTTGCCAAGGACGCGCCATATCCGCCATGGGAGGGACATGGGGACTTCCGCACCACGCCAGGGCATCCTGCCGGCCCGCACCATTGCCCAATACTGCGAGGCGGGGTACATCCGTCTTGCACGGCCAGCCGACGCCGACCAGATCCAGCCCGCGAGCCTCGACCTGAGGCTCGGCGACTGGGCCTACCGGGTGCGCGCCTCCTTCCTGCCCGGCCGCAACGCCACGGTGGCCGAGCGTGTGAAGGAGCTGGCGCTGCACCGCATGCCGCTGACCGAAGGTGCGGTGCTGGAGACGGGCTGCGTCTATATCGTGCCATTGCAGGAACAGTTGCGGCTGCCCAAGGGTGTGGCGGCGGCCGCCAACCCCAAGAGCTCCACCGGGCGGCTCGACATCTTCACCCGCGTGATCACGGATTACGCACAGGAATTCGACAAGGTGCCGGAGGGCTATGAAGGCCCGCTCTATGCCGAAATCTCGCCCCGCACCTTCCCCGTGCTGGTGCACGAGGGTTCACGCCTCTCCCAGATCCGCTTCCGCGAGGGTGCCTCTCTCGCCACCGACCAGCTGATCCGCGATCTGCATGCGAGCGAGGGGCTGATCTCCTCGGGCGAGGTCAATATCGACAATGGCCTTGCCCTGAGCGTCGATCTCTCGACGCTGGAGAAGGATGGGCCCGTGGGCTTCCGCGCCAAGCGCCACGCGGGGTTGATCGATGTCGACCGCAAGGGGGCGCTCTCCGTCCATGATTTCTGGGAGCCGATCTGGCAGCGAGGGTCACTCGTGCTGGACCCCGACCAGTTCTATATCCTCGCCTCCAAGGAAGCCGTGCGCGTGCCGCCGGCCTTCGCCGCCGAGATGGTGCCCTTCAACCCGCTGGTGGGCGAATTCCGCGTGCATTACGCGGGCTTTTTCGACCCCGGCTTCGGGCACTCCTCGGGCCATGGCGAGGGCGCGCGCGCGGTACTCGAAGTGCGGAGCCACGAGGTGCCCTTCATTCTGGAAGACGGGCAGATCATCGGCAGGCTGGTCTATGAACCGCTGACGGAGGCGCCCGAACGCGTCTATGGCCAGGGCATCGGATCGAACTACCAGCGCCAGGGGCTGAAGCTGTCCAAGCACTTCAAGCCCTTCGACCCGGCGCAGCGGTGAGGATCAGGCGCATCACGCGCGCCGACCTTCCGGCGCTCACCGCCATGGTGCTGGAATTCGAGCGGCTGCTTGTGCGCATGGATGGTAAGCGCAGCCGCATCGATGCCGCGAAGATCGCCACGGCGCTGGCTGCGCATGGCTTCGGCCGTCACCGCTTCTTCGACGGGCTGATCGCCCTGGAGAAGGGCGAGGCGCTGGGCTACATCCTCTTCCACTATGGTTTCAGCACGCAGCATCACTGCGGCACGATCTTCGTTTCCGATTTCTATGTGAGGCCCACCGCGCGGCGGAAGGGCACGGGCCGTGCCTTGTTCGAGGCTGCCGGGGACATCGGCAGGGCGCGCGGAGCGGCGCGCATGGAATGGACAGTGTGGGACATCAACGCCCCCGCCATTGCCTTCTACCGTAGCATGGGTGCGAAAGCGATGAGCGAGGAACTGCTGATGGGCGTCTCACTCACCAACGCGCGTCGCCGCAAGACGCGGGGCTTCGGCCCGGTGCAGCGGTGACGGCGGCATGAGCAAGCATTACCTCTATCTCTTTGCCGCGATCGCCTGCGAGGCGGCGGCAACGACCGCCCTGGCGCGCTCCGCCAGCTTCACCAAGCTGTGGCCGAGCGTGATTGCCGTTGTGGGATATGCCCTGGCCTTCTGGCGCCTGTCCTTCCCGCTGCGCAGCATGCCGACGGGAGTGGTCTATGCGATCTGGTCCGGCATGGGCATCGTCCGCATCACGGCGGTGGCCTGGGTGTGGTACCGGCAGTCCCTCGATCTTCCTGCACCGACCGGCATCAGCCTGATCCTGCTGGGCGGGGTGATCGTGAACGTGTTCTCCAGCGCCGTGAACCACTGACGCCCCTTGCCGCACTGCCACGGCTCCAGTAATCTCACGACCGTCGCGGGCGTAGTTCAGTGGTAGAACGGCAGCTTCCCAAGCTGCATGTCGTGGGTTCGATTCCCATCGCCCGCTCCATTCCTTCACGCACACGCCAGACCTCTGCATCAAGACGGCATTTTGCTATGAGATTGGCGCTTGACCCATCTCTTGACAATGTCTATCGGATTAGTAGAGACTACATCAAACATTCATGCAGGGGACTATCATGACGCCGATCTCGAGACGTACCACGCTTGCCGCGCTGCTGGGCGCCATGGTGCTGCCCGCCGGGCGAGCCAAGGCCGCGGGACTCGATGAACTCCGCCTCGACTGGGCAACCTACAATCCGGTCAGCATTGTCATCAAGGAACAGGGGCTGATCGAGAAGGAGTTCGCCGCCGACAACATCCCCGTGGTGTGGGTGCAGTCGCTGGGGTCCAACAAGGCGCTGGAATTCCTCACCGCAGGCTCGATCCATTTCGCGTCGACGGCGGGGGCCGCCGCCCTCATCAACCGCATCAATGGCAACCCGGTGCGCTCCGTCTATGTGTTCTCGCGGCCCGAGTGGACCGCACTGGTGACGCTGAAGGACACGCCGATCAATGCGGTCGCGGACCTCAAGGGCAAGAAGGTGGCGGTGACGCGCGGCACCGACCCGCATGTCTTCCTGGTGCGGGCACTCGCCGATGCGGGACTGACCGACAAGGACGTGACCTTCGTGCTGCTGCAGCATGCCGACGGCCGCCTGGCGCTGACGCGCGGCGACGTCGATGCCTGGGCGGGCCTCGACCCGATGATGGCGTCTGCCGAACTGCAGGACGGGGCACGGCTGTTCTACCGCAAGCCCGAGGCCAATACCTGGGGCATCCTTAATGTGTCCGAGGCGTTCGCCGCTGCCCACCCCGATGTGGTGAAGCGCGTGATCAAGGTCTATGAGGAAGGCCGCAAGTGGGCGCTGGCCAACCCGGATGCGCTGGCCGAACTCCTCGCCAAGACGGCGAAGATCCCCGTCGAGGTGGCCAAGAAGCAGCTGGGCGAGCGCACCGACCTCACCAACAGCAAGATCGGTGACGCGCAGCGCGACTCAATTCTTGCCGCTGGCAAGGCGCTGCAGTCTGCCGGCGTGATCGATGCAGGCGCCGACGTCCAATCGGCGGTGGACAAGCTCATCGATCGCAGTTTTACTGAAGCACTCTGACGCTTCGATCATCTGAGGTTCCGGTGACCGCTTCCGACACGAGCGGCGCGGCCGGCCGGGACACCGGTGGCCAACGCCGCGCCGCCATCTCATGGGGCGGGCCCTGGCTGGGCCTCGCCCTGCCGGTGGTGCTGGCCATTCTCTGGGAACTGGGCGTGGCAACCGGCGTGCTCAGCGGACGGCTGATGCCGCCGCCCTCGCAAATCGCCGCAACGCTTTATGAGCTGGCGCAAGGCGGAGAACTGTTCCGGCACATCGGCGCCACGCTGTGGCGGGTGGCGCTGGGCTTTCTGCTCGGCACCGCCGCGGGAACGCTGCTGGGAGCACTTGCGGGCTATTCATCGGTGATCCGCCGCATCGTCGACCCGACGCTGCAGGGGCTTCGCGCCGTGCCCTCGATCGCCTGGGTCCCGCTGTTCATCCTGTGGCTCGGCATCTTCGAGGAATCCAAGGTGACGCTGATCGCGGTGGGCGTGTTCTTTCCGGTCTATCTCGGCGTCATGGGCGCCTTCGCCTCCGTCGACCGCAAGATCGTGGAGGTGGGGCGCATCTTCCGGCTGAAAGGCCTGGAGCTTGTACGCCGCATCCTGCTGCCCGCCATTCTTCCGGCCTATGTAATCGCATTGCGCTCCGGTCTCGGGCTTGGCTGGATGTTCGTGGTGGCGGCCGAATTCATGGGGGCGTCAGAGGGGCTGGGCTATCTGCTGGTCGATGGACAGCAACTCGGCAAGCCCAGCCAGATCATCGCCGCCATCCTGACCTTCGCGGTGCTGGGAAAGCTCACCGACTATCTGCTCGTCCTGGCCTTCGCGCCCTTCCTGCGCTGGCAGGATTCCTTCGCGTCTTCGCAGTGACGGGGCCGCGATGATCAGCTTCAACGGCATCGGCAAGACCTATCCGAACCAGACGCGCGCGCTGGACGGCATCAATCTCAATGTTGCCGATGGCGAGATCGTTGCGCTGCTCGGCGGATCAGGCTGCGGCAAGTCCACGCTGCTGCGCCTCGCCTCCGGCCTCGACCAGCCGACGGAAGGACGCGTCATGCTCGACGGGGCGGTGATCCGCGAGCCGCATCCGGCGATCGGCATGGTGTTCCAGGAGGCGCGGCTGCTGCCGTGGCTCAAGATCGCCGACAATGCGGGCTTCGGCCTCAAGGGCATCGACGAGGCAACGCGGCGCGAACGGGTGAAGCGCGTGCTGGAGCGCATCGGGCTTGGCGCCTATGGCGAGGCCTGGCCGCGCGAACTGTCCGGTGGGCAGGCACAGCGCGTCGCCATTGCCCGCGCCCTGGTGCCCCAGCCCAAGGTGCTGCTGCTGGACGAACCCTTCTCGGCACTTGACCCCTTCACGCGCGCCAGCCTGCAGGAGGCGCTGCTGAGCCTGTGGGCCGCACAGAAGCCCACCCTCCTCGTCGTGACCCACGACATCGAGGAGGCAATCGTGCTTGCCGACCGCATCGCGGTGATGCGGCCCTCGCCGGGGCGCATCTTCACCGAGATCAAGGTTGACCTGCCACGGCCGCGCGACCGCCTGTCGGATGGCTTCGTGGCGCTCGAACGGCGGATCATGGCGGCGCTGGACGGCTCGCTGAGCGGCAAGAGCTATGGCGTTGACGAAGCCGCCCAGGCGGCGGCACACTGGTGGTAACATAGAGGAAAGACGATCCATGGATTCCGAAGCCCTGCGCAACATGCAGGCTCCGCTCAAGGAGCATTACCGCGCCACACCCGATGCCGCCGTCATCACGCTGAAGGCGCGGGGTAAGCTCGATTCCGCTTCGATTGCCTGCAAGGTGGAGACCGGGCGCGCACTTGCCGTGGCGGGGCTACACCCGGCGACCGGCGGATCAGGCATGGAACTCTGCTCCGGCGACATGCTGCTGGAGGCGCTGGTCGCCTGCGCGGGCGTGACACTCAAGGCGGTGGCAACCGCACTCGACATCGAACTGAAGAGCGGAACCGTCTCGGCGGAGGGCGATCTCGATTTTCGCGGCACGCTGGGTGTGGACAAGACAGCGCCCGTGGGCTTCCGCGCCATCCGCCTGAACTTCGACGTCGCAAGCGATGCGCCGCAGGAGAAAATCGACACGCTGCTGAAGCTGACCGAGCGCTACTGCGTGGTGCTTCAGACGCTGTCGAAGCCGGCGGCGATCACGGCGTCCTTGAAGCGGAGCTGATGCCGCCGTGTCCGGCCAGCCTTTCGCATCGTATCTGAGGACGATTGCGAAGGGGGATGGGCGTCGCTGCTGATCGCGGCGCTCACCGTATCCTCCGTCATCTCCTTCACGGCGATCAGCTACAGCTGGCCGCTGCAGCCTTTCATCGGCACAGGGATCGGGCTGGCACTGCTGGGCTGCGCGCTGATGAGCGCAATCGGCGGAATTTTCTACACCTACCGCGGCACGATCTGCCATCCGCAGGATGTGACCGCCATCGTGCTGGCGGTTTCGGCGACAGGCATCACCGCCGCATGGCGCGGCGGACAAGAGGCGAGCCTGCTTGCCACCATTGTCATGCTGGTGGCGGTGGCTACGCTTGTGGCGGGGATCGTCACCTATCTCTCTGGCATCGCCAATGTGGCGGGCGCCATGGGCGGCGGCTTGATCGGCTTCCAACTTCTGTCCGGCACAACACTCGGCAAGAAGCTTCACCTGCCCGGCATTCTCCCCGGGCTGAGCGCGGCTGCGGGATGCGCGATCACCTTCCTGTTCGGCGGCACGCTGCTCTCACTCCTGCCGGTGGGGCTTTTCGTGACAGTGGTTGCCTATCTTGGAATTGATTTCCTGCTGACCTGGTTGTGGGTGAGGCGCAAGCAGCTCTCAATCATGGATTATGCGCTGCGGATGACGACGCGGTGCTGCTGCGCATTGATGCGGAAAGCCTCATGCCGCCTGGCGAGGAGCCGGCACCCGCCCGCGCGCATGCATGAGTTTGCCGCCACCAGCCTCGCCTGTAGGCTCAAGAACGTGAGCATGCTGCTGCGGGACGCCGGTATCTGAGCGGCAAGCGCCCTCAGACAATGCGCAGTTCGGTTTTCGGATCGAAGAACACGGCGCGATCGAGGTTGAAGGCAAGGCGGCTGACTTGGCCCGGTGCGGTCTTGGTGTCCGCGCGCAGCCGCGCCACGGCTTCCTTGCCGCCCAGATGGGTGATGGCATAGGTGTCGGCCCCTGCGGGTTCCACCACCTCGATCATGCAATCGGCTTCGACAAGGTGACGGGAGAGGCGGTCAGCGCCTTCGGGATCGGTGATCGCCTCGGGGCGGATACCGAATATGATCTTCTGGCCCAGCCGCGAGGCCAGGCGGTCATCATGCAGCGGGATGGTGATGGGGGACCCCTCTCGCTGGCCGATTTCGAGGCGGAGCGCGCCGCTGCCCCCGGTGACGGTGGCATCGAGCAGGTTCATGGCGGGCGAACCCATGAAATCCGCCACGAACATGTTGGCGGGCGCATTGTAGATCTCAGCGGGCGTTCCCGCCTGCTGGAGCACGCCGTCCTTCAGCACCGCGATCCTGGTGGCGAGCGTCATCGCCTCGATCTGGTCATGGGTCACATAGACGATGGAGGTCTTGATGCGCTGGTGAAGCCGCTTGATCTCGGTGCGCATGTCGACGCGGAGCTTGGCATCGAGATTCGAAAGCGGCTCATCGAACAGGAAGAGCTTGGGCCTGCGCACCAGGGCGCGGCCCATGGCGACGCGCTGGCGCTGGCCGCCCGAGAGCTGTGAGGGCTTGCGCTCCAGGAGATGGCCGATCTGCAGCATGTCGGACACGTCATGGATCGCCTTCTCGCGCTCCTCTTTCGGCACGCCGCGCATCTCCATGCCGAAGCCGATGTTTCCGGCGACTGTCATGTTCGGATAGAGCGCATAGGACTGGAACACCATGGCGATGTCCCGCTCGGAGGGGTGGAGGTCATTCACCCTGCTGCCCGCGATGCGGATCTCGCCCGAGGTGATGGACTCTAGCCCCGCGATGGTGTTGAGCAGCGTGGACTTGCCGCAGCCCGAGGGACCGACGAGAACGAGGAAGCCGCCCTCTTCCAGATCGAGGTCGATGCCCTTCAGCACGTCCACGGCGCCGAACTTCTTTTCCAGCCCGTCGATTTCAAGAAATGCCATGGATCATCCCTTGACGGAGCCCGCCATGAGGCCGCGCACGAAATAGCGGCCCGACACGACATAGACGATGAGGGTGGGAAGGGCGGCGAGGATCGCGCCCGCGAAATGCACGTTGTATTCTTTTACACCCGTCGAGGAGTTGACGAGGTTGTTGAGCGCCACCGTCATCGGCATCGAGTCCGCGTCCGAGAAGGAGGCGCCGAACAGGAAGTCGTTCCAGATGTTGGTGAACTGCCAGATCACCGTGACGATGATGATGGGGGCGGATGACGGCAGCAGAATGCGCCGGAAGATCTGCCAGAAGCTGGCGCCATCGATCATCGCGGCGCGCACCAGCTCCGTCGGGAAGGCTTCGTAGTAATTGCGGAAGAACAGCGTGGTGAAGCCAAGCCCATAGACCACGTGGATCAGCACGAGGCCCGGCATGGTGCCGGCAAGGCCTAAGAGCCCCAGGATGCGGGCCGACGGGATCAGCACGATCTGGAAGGGGATGAAGCAGGCGAGCAGCATGAGCCCGAAGACGATGTTGTGGCCGGGGAAGCGCCACTTGGTGAGCACATAGCCGTTGATGGCCCCCAGCATGGTCGAGATCGCCACCGCCGGCACCACCATCATGAGCGAATTGAGGAAATAGGGCTTGAGGCCTGTGGGCTGCACGCCGATCTGTGCGGCGGACCAGGCGCTGCCCCAGGGGGCGAGCGTCCATTCCAGCGGAAGGGACAGCATACGGCCTTGCTGGATCTCGGAGAGCGGCTTCAGCGAATTCACCAGCATGACGTAGAGCGGCAGCATGAAATAAACCGCAAAGAGAATGAGCAGCACATAGATCGCCGCGCGCATGAAGATGCCGGTGCGGACAGCGGTATCCTGGGAGGGCGCACTCATTTGCGATTCCCTTGCGAAAGCTCGGAACAAAGATAGGGCACGATGATCGCCGCGATCATCATCATCATGATGATGGCGGAAGAGGCGCCCATGCCCATCTCGTTCCGCGTGAAGGTGAAGTTCTGCATGAAGAGGGCGGGCGTCCAGGTGGCGGTGCCGGGGCCGCCGGACGTCATCGCCACGATCAGGTCATAGGACTTGATGGCGAGGTGCGCCAGAACCACAAAGGCGGAGAGGAAGACCGGGCGCATCATCGGGATGATGATGCGGCGGTAGAGTGTCCAGTTCGACGCACCATCGATCTGCGCGGCCTTGATGATCTCATTGTCCACACCGCGCAGGCCTGCGAGGAACATGGCCATGACGAAGCCAGAGGACTGCCACACGGCGGCAATCACAATCGTGTAGATCGCCATCTTGCCTTCCTTGATCCAGCGGAAGGAGAAGTTCTCGAAGCCCCAGGACTGCACCACATGCTCAAGCCCGATGCCGGGATCGAGGAACCATTTCCACGCCACGCCGGTGACGATGAAAGAGAGCGCCATGGGATAGAGATAGATCGGCCGCAGCACGCCCTCACCCCGGATCTTCTGGTCGAGCAGGATGGCGAGGCCCAAGCCCAGCACGCTGCTGACCACAATGTAGAGGGTGGCGAAGATCGCGAGATTCTTGAGCGAGGTGATCCAGTTCGGGTGATTGAACAGGCGGACGTAATTGTTGAAGCCGACCCATGTCGACAGATCCGGCAGGATCTTGGAGCCGGTGAAGGAGAGAACACCCGTGAAGATGATGAACCCGTAGACGAAGAGCAGGATCAGCGCGAAGCTGGGCGCCAGCACGAGGCGCGGCAGCCAGGCCTGGAGCGCAGCGCGCGAGGCGGCAGTTGCGGGCACGGGAATCACCTCTTCGCCAGTTTGGTGAATGGAAGGGGCCCCGGCACTGGCCGGGGCCCCTGTTTTGTCATCAGCCCTTGGCGGCGGCAATCGCGTCCGCCAGTTCCTTGGCGGCGGCAGCGGAGTCGAGATCGCCGTTGAAGTGGCGTGTCACCACGTCATAGACGGCGTTCTTCACCGAGGCCGGTGCGGCATGGCCATGCGCCATGGAGCCCATGAGCGTGC
>JBEILC010000095.1:0-11134 GCA_040379425.1 Hyphomicrobiales bacterium | reverse complement strand
GATTTTATTGGTCGGAGCGAGAGGATTCGAACCTCCGACCCCCTGCTCCCGAAGCAGGTGCGCTACCAGACTGCGCTACACTCCGTCATTGGCTCGGCGCGGCTTATAGCCATGCTTACCGCCAGAGGCAAGCCTTTGCTCCCAAACCCCGGAATCAGGCCGTCTCAGCCCTTTTGCTTGCGCGCCAGGAGCTTGTGCGTCTCGGCCGACATCCTGGCGAAGGTCTTGCGGGCGAGCGGCGTGAGGCGGACATGCTTGGCCCGGCCGTCATTGGGATCCTGGACGCATTTGATCCATCCGGTCCGCTCGAGTTCGGCGATGCGCGAATAGACGGTGGGCGCGGTGCCGAAGCCCGGCCCCTTCACCACGTCCGAGACGTTCAGCAGCCGCTGATCCGCCTCCGCCTCGCCGATGAAATTCAGAATAGACCTGGAGGAAAGATCGAGTTCATCCAGGCCAGCGCTCGCCTCCACTGCGCGGATGACTCGATTGATCCGGAAGATAAGATCATCAGTTCGCAACATATAAGTTTCTCTTTGTCTATCCTAAGGTAAGGTTTTTCGCGCCTGATCAGTGCGCCTTAACAACTCAACTTATGACATTCGAAATCAGAAAGATAGAGATGATATCGGTTTTTTCAATATATAATGAAAAGTGAATGCAAAAGAACAGATTGGCGTAAGGTTACATCATTGAGAGCGGGGCAGTTCTCTTCCGGACACGGCAGCTCCCTTCCGCAGCGGCTAAGAAAGATTCTTTAAAATAGTAACCGATTGCAGCGGGCAATGTTTCCCTTGGC
This sequence comes from Hyphomicrobiales bacterium, assembly GCA_040379425.1. GTDB lineage: Bacteria > Pseudomonadota > Alphaproteobacteria > Rhizobiales > Aestuariivirgaceae > Aestuariivirga. The sequence goes on along the minus strand of JBEILC010000095.1, from coordinate 10,335 downwards.
GCAGCTTGGCGTCCCGGCGCTTTGGGCACTAGGCAAGCCCGTTTCCGCTAGCTATAGGAAACCCCGTTACTGGGGCGTCGCCAAGCGGTAAGGCAGCGGATTTTGATTCCGCCATTCGGAGGTTCGATCCCTCCCGCCCCAGCCAGTATTCAACTCAAGACACTGAAGGGACTGTGGATTCGCGGCGCTTACCGCAGCGAGGGCGGCCGGGCGTCCGTCCATTGGCCGCCTTGCGCCGCCGAGCTGACCGCGGCGCGGATCGCCGCGATGGAGCGAAGGCCGTCGGTGGCGGTGGGGTAGTGGCAGAACAGCGGATCGGGTGAACGGCCTTCCCGCCGCGCGCGGATCGCTTCGGCGAGGTCGGCATAGATGTTGGCAAAGGCCACCAGCATGCCCTCCGAATGGCCGGTGGCGATGCGCGTGGCGCGTTCAGCCTCCGGAGAGAGGCCACCGCTGCCGCGCTCGAGGATTTCGGTGCGGCCGTTGACCGGCGTCCAGTGCAACTGGTCCGGCCATTGCTGCGCCCAGCGCAAGCCGCCCTTCTCGCCGAAGACGCGGATGTTGAGGCCGTGAAAGCTGCCGACCGCCACCGAACTCGTCCACAAGCGCACCCGCGTTCCGCCATCCATGCGCACATTGACCATGGCATCGTCCTCAAGCTTGCGACTCGTGACGGTGGAGGCGAAATCGGCGGAGAGCTCATGCGCATTCTCGCCGGACACGTAACCCGCCATGTGGAGTGCGTGGATTCCGCAATCGGCGAACTGGCCGGAAATGCCGGCCTGGGCGGGGTCGTAGCGCCAGCGCATCCTCGGGTTCCCGGCATCGGCGGCATCGGCGTGAAAGCCATGCGAGAACTCGACCACGATCAGCCTGATGCGGCCCAGATCGCCGCGCGCCACCATGGCGCGCATGTGGCGGACGAGCGGATAGCCGGTGTAGCCGTAATTGACGGCGCAGATCGTGCCGGTTCGCCGGGCGGTGGCGGCGATGTCTTCTGCCTCCTCCACACTCACGGTCATCGGCTTTTCACAAAGCACGTTGATGCCGGCCTCGAGAAAGGCCCTGGTGATTTCATAATGGGTGGAATTGGGGGTGGCGACCGTCACGAGGTCGAGGCGGTCGGCGCGGTCCTTCTCGCCCGCGAGCATCTCCCGCCAATCGCCATAGGCCCGTTCCGGCGCGATGCCGAGCCGCCGCGCAAAGTCCTTGCCCCTGGCGGGATCGATGTCGAGCGCGCCGGCGGCCATGGCATAGGTTCCGTCGAGGGTTGAACTCATGCGGTGGACAGGCCCGATCTGGCTTCCCTCGCCGCCGCCGATCATGCCCCAGTTCAGCCGTGTCATCGCTTGGCTCCGTCAGTTGAATCCGATGCGCCGGAGATAGGCCCGGTTGGCGCGCGCATCCTCGACGGGCGAAGTGGGCCCGGAGGGGTCGCAGTCCTGTTCGACCGTGCACCAGCCCTGATAGCCTGAGTCGAGGAGGAGCGGCCTCACCGCATGGAAATCGGTAATGCCCTTGCCGAGGTTGCAGAATATACCTTGGCCGCAGGCCTCGTAGAAACCCGTGCGTTTCGCGACGACCTCTGCCCTTACATGCGCGTCGATGTCCTTGAAGTGGACATAGGCGATGCGCGCCATGTGGCGCTTCATGAAGGCCACGGGATCAAAGCCGGCGTAATGCGAGTGCCCGGTGTCGAGACAGATTCTCAAAATTGCCGGATCGATATCGGCAAGCAGGCGCTCCACCTCCGGTTCGAAGTCGATGAAGCCCGCCGCATGCGGATGAATGGAGACTGTGAGGCCATGTTCCTCGCTGCCCATGCGCGCGATATCGTGGAAGCGGGAGGCGAAGAGCTGCCATTCCGCCTTGTCCATCTGCTCTGCCTCCGAGGGCCGCCCCGCGGTGGGCGCACGTCTGGGCGAGATCGAATCGATCAGCACCAGATGATGCGCGCCATGCGCCACGAGGGCACGGCAGGTGCGGACCGCGGCATCCTTCACCTCGTCCCATTTTGCAGGATCGTGGAAGGGGCGGAACACCACGCCACCGATGAGGCTCAAGCCCCGCCCGGCAAGCGCAGGGCCGAGAATGGCGGGATCCTCCGGCATGAAGCCGATGGGGCCAAGCTCGATGCCGTCATAGCCCGCTGCCTTGCATTCATCGAGCACGCGCGTCCAGGGCGGGTTGCGCGGGTCGCCGGCGAATTCCACGCCCCATGAACACGGTGCATTTCCGATCCTGATGCTCATGGCGCTCTCCGCTTCGTCGTGACATCGACCCAGCCGCGGCTATCCTGCGAGGCCCATGCGGCGGCGATGATTTCATTCACCATGTGGCCATCCGCGAAGCTGGGCCAGCGCGGCCTGCCATCGGCAATGGCCTCGAGGAAGTCGCGCGCCTCGATGATGATCTGATCCTGATAGCCCGTACCATGGCCGGGGCCAAGGCAGAAGGCCTTGTAGTCAGGGTGCTCCGGCCCGGTCAGGATCTTCGTGAAGCCCTGGCGGGAAGCGGGCGAGGACGACTGGTAGAGCCAGAGCGCATTCTGGTCCTCCTGGTCGAAGCGCAGCGCACCCCTGGTGCCGGAGACTTCATAGGCATAGCCCATCTTGCGGCCCGTCGCGACGCGGCTGATGAAGAGATGCCCCATCACCCCGTTCTCGAAGCGGCACATGATGTGGCCCTGATCGTCATTGGTGACGGCCTCGGGGCCTGATGGCGATGGCCGCGTCCGGTGAACCGTTTCGATATCCGCGCAGATGCTGCGGATGGGCCCGATCAGCGCCAGCGCGGCATTGATGATGTGGGGTGCGAGGTCACCCATGTTGCCATTCGCCCGGCCGCGCGTGCGCCAGGAGGCGGGCTGATGCGGATCGGCGCAGAAATCTTCCGTGTGTTCGCCGCGGAACCAGGTGACATCGCCGATCTCGCCAGAGGCGATGATCTGGCGGGCAAGCTGAGAGGCGGGCGTGCGGATGTAGTTGAAGCCCGTCATGTGGACGAGCCCGCTGGCATGCGCCGCCTCCAGCATGACCCGGCTTTGCTCGATTCCGAGTCCCAAGGGTTTTTCGCAGAACACGTGCTTGCCTGCCGCGAAGGCGGCGAGCGCGATGGGCATGTGGGTATCCTGCGGGCTGGCGATCACCACGGCGCCGGCCTTCGGATCTGCCACCAGCGCTTGCCAGTCCGCCGTTGAGCGCGCGAAGCCGAACTGGCGGGCCTTTTCGGCCGCTCCCGCTTCCGTCGTCGTACAGATCACTTCAAGGCGGGGCCTGAGGCGTGTGTTGAAAACGGCGGCAACGGCCGACATGGCGACGGCATGGGCTTTGCCCATGTAGCCGCCGCCGACGATCCCGATACCGATGTCCGACACCCAGCCCCACCCCGGAATTGCAAGCGCTTGCAAAGGCAATAGACCGTAACTACTCTGGCTCGTCAAGGGCGGGACATGAGCAAGATATTCAAAAGCAACAGCTTCCTGGTTCTCGGCCGCGCGGGGATCGACCTCTACGCGGACCCGCCGGGCGCGAAGGTTGAGGAGGCGGGCCGCTTCACCTCCGCACTCGGTGGATCGGCCGCCAATATCGCGGCGGGAGTTTCGCGGCTGGGCAGCAAGGCTTCGCTGGTGACGGTGCTTTCGGATGATGCCGTCGGCCGTTTCGTGCGGCGTGAACTCGAACCTATGGCGTTGGCTCAGCACATGCCGTGGTGGCCGGGGGCGAATGCCGCACCTCGCTCGCCGTCGTCGAGACGCGGATCGAGGACTGCCAGTCGGTGATCTACCGCAATGGCGCGGCCGATTTCGCGCTCCGCCCGGAGGACGTCGAGGACATTCCATTTTCAGAATATGCGGCGTTGATCGTTACCGGAACGGCGCTTGCCGCGGAACCTTCGCGCTCCGCCACGTTCCGGGCGATCAGCCTGGCGCGCGCTGTTGCACTGCCGGTGATCCTCGATGTCGATTACCGGCCCTATTCATGGCCCGATGCCGCTACCGCCGCCGCAACATGCATGCAGGCCGCCGAAGCAAGCGGCATGATCATCGGCAATGATGTGGAGTTTGGCGTGATGGCGCAAGGCGCGGATGGCCTCAGCCTTGCACGCGAGCTCGCCGCCGGACGCATCGCCACGGTCTACAAGTTGGGCGAGAAAGGGTCGGTCACCTTCGCTGCCGGCGAAAGTTTCGAAACGCCGGTGTTTCCCGTGACGGCGCTGAAGCCCACGGGAGCCGGAGACGCCTTCATGGCCGGGCTCGTGACGGGCCTTGCCGCTTCATCCGATCTCGCTGCCGCGGTGCGGCGCGGGGCGGCAGCGGCGGCGATCGTCGTCACGCGGGTCGGTTGCGCGCCCGCCTCGCCCACCACGGATGAACTCGACACATTCTTGCGCCGCCATACACCGGCGGCGTGACGGAGAACAGGATGCATATTCCACCCTTCGACAACCGCAACGCGCCGATCATCGACACCGGCGATGCGCGCGTGCCGCTCAACTATTTCAACATCGTCAAGCTCTCGCTTGGGCAGTCCTTCGCGTATCAGGTGCCGGGCTATGAGACCTGCATCGTACCCGCGACGGGAACGCTGGATACAGAGGTGGAGGGATTGGCGCTGGGCCCCCTCGGCAATCGCGGGCGCGATGTGTGGGATGGGGACCCCGAGGGCGCCTATGTGCCGGAGGGCGGCCGCGCCCGCATCGTCTGCCTGTCCGCCACTGCGGAGGTGTTCATCGCGGGTGCGAGGCATACGGGCGTTCTCCAGCCCTTCGCGGTGCGCGCCGGTGACATCGATGTGGTGCAGTATGGATCGGATGACACCAAGACGCACCGCAAGATCAAGCATATCCTGGGGGCGAAGCACCGTGACCGGGTGGGACGCCTGCTGGTTTCGGAGCTTTTCACCGTTGGCGCCGGCGGCTGGTCCGGCTTTCCGCCGCACAAGCATGACACGGACCGCCTGCCGCTCGAGACGCGCCATGACGAGACCTATAATTTCCGCTTCCGCCCGGCGCATGGCTTCGGGCTTCAACTTGTGCAGCGGGAGGATGGCGCGATCGGCGATGCCTATCACATCGTGAATGGATCAACCTTGGTGCTCGACAAGGGCTATCACCCCTGCGTCGCAGCACCTGGCTATGAGATGTATTACTTCACCATTCTGGGCGGACTGAGCCAGCGTCCGCTCGTTCAGTTCTTCCAGCCGGCACATGCCTATCAGGTGGAAACGATCCCCGGCATCAAGGACATGATCGCGAAATTCAAATGAGCATCGCCACGCTCAAGGAGATTCTCGATGGCGCCGGGCAGGGCCGCTACGCGGTGGCGGGTCTCGTGGTGCTCGGCTGGGAGGATGCGCTGGCCTATGTGGAGGCCGCCGATGCGGCGGGGCTCCCGATCATCCTGCAGGCGGGGCCGGGCTGCCGCCGCCATACGCCGCCCGCCGTGCTTGGCCCCATGTTCCGCTACCTCGCGGAGAGCGCGCGCGTGCCCGTGGCCTGCCACATCGACCACGCGGTGACGCTCGAGGACTGCCTCGACGGCATCGCGCATGGCTTCACCTCGGTGATGATCGACGGCTCGGCTCTGCCGCTTGCGGAGAACATCGCGCTGACAAAGCGTGTTGTCGCGGCGGCACAGCAGGCGGGCGTTTCGGTTGAGGGCGAGGTCGGCTTCGTGGGCTATGCTGGGGGCGCCCAGTCCCGCGCCACAAGCCCTGCCGATGCGGCCCGCTTTGCAGCCGAGACCGGCGTCGATGCGCTGGCCATATCGGTTGGCAACGTCCATCTGCAGACGGAGAAGACCGACGGCATCGACATTGCCGCACTCCGCGCCATCGAGGCGGTGACCACGGTGCCCCTTGTTCTGCATGGCGGCAGCGGCATTCCGCCCGAGATTCGGGCCCTTCTGGCGCATGACCACAGGGTGCGGAAATTCAACATCGGCACGGAACTGCGCCAGGCCTTCGGTGCATCGCTCCGCCAGTCCATCGCCGCCCAGCCCGAGAGCTTCGACCGCATCGAACTGCTGCGGCCGGCGATCGCCGCCGTGCGCGCGGCGGCAATCGAGGTCATCACCAAAATCGGGCCGCGCTAGCGCGGCTTCAGCGTGCCACGTTCGACGAGGGCGCAGGTGAAGCGGCGCGATGGCGCCGAGGCTCCGCCTTGCTCGACCATCTCCGTGATCATCTCCACGGCGGCGCTGATGATGTCGCCGATGGGCTGGCGGATCGTCGTCAGCCTGTAGGACGGCCAGGCCGCCATCGCGATGTCGTTGAAGCCCAGTATGCCGATGTCGCCCGGAACTTTGACACCAGCTTCCACACAGGCATCCAGCGCGCCCATGGCCAGGATGTCGTCACCGCAAAACACCGCATCGAAACCGCCGCGCTTCAGCAGCTCCCGCATCAGCGCTTGCCCTGTGTCATGAGCGTAGGTGGGCCCGAACACGGCGGGATCCGCGCGAAGCCCATGCACCGCGAGACGCTCCGAGAAGCCGCGAAGCCGGTCAATCGTCGATGTGGCGGAGGCGGGTCCGCCGAGAAAGGCAATCCGCCGGTAACCCCGCTCCAAAAGCGTGGCCGCTGTCAGCCTGCCTGCTGCCACATTGTCAACGCCTGCCACGGCGGCGCCCCGCGCGGCCCGCGCCCGGCCGAACGCATGGACGAGCGGCAATCCGGCATCGCGGCAGCCCGCAATGAGCGGGCGTGGAAGTGTTGATGACGCGACGATGACGCCATCGACATTGTATTGCAGCAACATGTCGAGGGCGGGCGCCGTTTCCGAAGCAGGCGACAGGTTGGCGAGCAGCGGCCGGAAGCCCTTGGCCTGGAGCCCGCGCGTGAACAGGTCGAAGATCTCCATGAAGGCTGGGTTGTCGAAGTTGTTGGAGACGAGGCCGATGAGCCGCGTGCGGCCCGTCATCAGGCTCTGGGCGAGAAGATTGGGGCGATAGCCCAGCTCATGCGCGGCAAGAAGCACGCGCTCGCGCGTGGCGGGTGCAACGCTTGCGCCCTTGGTGAAGGTCCGCGACACCGCCGAGACGGACACACCTGCCCGCTCCGCCACTTCGCGGGCGGTCAAGCGTCGTGTCTGGCCGCGCGAGGAGTCAATCGGCATGACGGCCTGAATACTTCATTTCAGGCGCGCAGCGTAGCCCTGGCCCACAGGCGACTGGAATGGCTGGGCTAGCGGTCTTCGTTCGGTGAGGGCCTTTGCGGTTTTGGCTCCGACCTCTGTAGCGATGGCGTAACGGCCGACCCGCCGCTGGACTCAGCGCTGAGGCCGGCGCAGCCCGATCCGCCCCTGAAACCGCGCGGCAGTCCGGCGTTGCCGGTGAGGAACGGGAAGACATCCTCGGCGGGCATGCCCACACCGATGTTGCGCACCACGCCCTTTGGCTTGCTGCTATCGCCATTGGGGCGCGCCAGCAGGAATTCACACCGCCGGTCGAGGCGCTGGCGGCCCTGCGATAGACCTCCTGTGGAGAGCCGATCTGCGCAATGCGGCCCTCGTTCATGACAGCGACCCGGTTGGCGAGCGCGAAGGCCTCGCCCTGGTCATGGGTGACCAAGATGAAAGTGCCGCCGATATCCTCATGGATGCGGCGCAACTCCTCCTGCATCTGCTGGCGGAGCTTCAGGTCAAGCGCTGCGAGCGGTTCGCCGAGGAGCAGGATCTTGGGCCGCATGATGAGGGCGCGGGCCAGCGCCACGCGGTGAAGCGGCCATGCGGGGAGTTGTCGTCCTTTGCGGCATCGACCAACGCATCGTCGAACCACACGATCGACCGCTCGATCATGGCGGCGGCGAGGTCTTCCGTCGGCATGGGCGGCAACGGCATCGAGCGTCAGGTTCCGCACGCCGCCGCGCATCACAACCGCCTGGGCGGCATCCAGTATCTGGGAGCGCGTATCGCGAATGGCAGGTGCTGACATCACCCGGGATCCTTGCAACTGCCTGAACTCTACCGTCCGGACGGTCAGAGTAAATAATGGTACGAATGTCTGAGTGTTGTGATTTCAGGTTGCCGCCGCTGGCTGGAATGCTTCTGGAACTTTCTTGCGCGGCAGTGTCTTGTCCAGGCTCCCGACTTCAATTGATGGAACGGTTTGAATGTTTGACGCGCGTCGCCTGATTTTTCGGGGGCCTGGGACGGCGTGCGGCCGCCTCCTCAAGCAGGATCTTGGCACGGCCTGCCCGCGCATCGTGGCGCTGACGGCCAATGCCATCACCGGCGACCGCGAGCGATACCTCGCGTCTGGCTTCGACGGCTACCTGTCGAAACCCCTGAACATCGAAGACCTGAAGCAGCAGCTGATCTCCGCAGGCGCCGCCGCGGGCTGATCAGTTCTGTGCGCCAATCAGGCAGAACCGGTCGACGTCCACAAGGCCGCGGTCGGTGATCTTGAGGTGCGGGATCACGGGCAGCGGCAGGAACGCCACCTGCAGGAAGGGCTCCGCCAGCACGGTCCCAAGCGATTTCGCGGCGGCCCTCAGAAGGATCAGCTTGTCCCGCACCGTCTCGAAGCTCTGATCGCTCATCAGCCCGGCGATCGGAAGCGCCAGTTCCGCCAGCACCGCGCCATCGCGCACCACGACGAAACCGCCGCCGATCTCCTTGAGGCGGTTGACGGCTGTGGCCATATCGGCATCGCTGACGCCCACCACGCAGATATTGTGGCTGTCATGGCCGATGGTGGAGCCAATGGCGCCGTGTTTCAGTCCGAAGCCTTTCACGAAACCAAGGCCGATGTTGCCGTTGATGCCATGGCGTTCCACCACCGCGACCTTGATCGTGTCCTGAACGGGGTCGCACTGCAATTCGCCGCCATGCGATGGAACGTCGAGCACCAGATGTTCGGTGATGATCTTGCCCGGCAGCACGCCGATCACGGGGAAGGCTTTGCCGGTGCCCGCCAGGCGGAACTCCGGTGCGGAGACCGCCCTTGGCTTGACGCTGCCGAAGCCCACAGGTGTTACGGCGGCCCGCGCGGCGAACAGTGCATCTTCCACCAGCCGTCCTCCGGCGATGACGCCGGTGACACGGCAACTCCTGAGGCCATCGATGATCGCGAGATCGGCGCGCCAGCCGGGCGCCACCAGCCCCCGGTCATGCAAGCGGAAGGCGCGCGCGGCGGAGATCGAGGCGGCGCGATAGGCTGCGAGCGGTTCCGCTCCCTCGGCGATGGCGGTGCGGATCATGTAGTCGAGGTGACCCTCTTCCGCGATGTCGAGCGGGTTGCGGTCATCGGTGCAGAGCGCGATGAAGGCGGAGTTCTGCTCCGTGATCAGCGGAATCAGGGCGTGGAGGTCCTTCGAAACCGAGCCTTCGCGGATCAGGATGTGCATGCCCTTGGAGAGTTTTTCCCGCGCTTCCTCGGCTGTGGTGGTCTCGTGGTCGGTGCGGATCCCAGCGGCGAGATAGCCATTGAGCGCCATGCCCCGGAGCAGGGGCGCATGGCCATCAATGTGCCGCCCCGCGAACAGTGCGATTTTTTCCAGCGCCTCGGGATCGCCGTGGATAACGCCCGGAAAATTCATGAATTCCGCCAGCCCGATGACCTTCGGGTGATCCATGAAGGGCTTGAGGTCGGCCGCTGTGAGTGTGCCGCCTGAGGTTTCGAGGTGGGTGGCCGGCACGCAGCTCGAAAGCTGCACGCGAAGGTCCATCACCGTGGCGAGGGCGCTGTCGAGGAAGTAGCGGATGCCCTGGGCTCCCAGCACATTGGCGATCTCATGCGGGTCGCAGATGGCGGTCGTGACACCATGGCGGAGCACGCATCTGTCGAACTCGAGCGGGGTCACCAGCGAGGATTCTATGTGGAGATGGGTGTCGATGAAGCCTGGGACAACGAGCTTCCCGGTGATGTCGATCTCCTGCCGCCCGGAATAGCTGCCATAGGTGCCGGCGATGCGGCAGCCGCTGATGGCGATGTCCGATTCGATCTCCCCGCCTGTGACCAGATCGAGGAAGCGGCCGCCCTTGAGGACGAGGTCCGCGGGTTCGTCGCCCTTGCCCTGTCTGATGGCGCTTCTCAGCTGTTCGAACATGCTTCGTTCACTCCCGCTTGTATCCTGGCCGCCTGCTGTGCTGCGCTACAGGTTGAGCAGATTTCCGGGAGTTGTGCCAGAGCGGGGGACCGCTTGCGGCGCAGCAGTCGTGCAACTCGTGACGCTCAGATGCGCAAGCTGCGGAATTCAGGCAATATGGCGTGCAGCTCACCTTTACGCCGACCGTGCTGCGGGACGGCGTGATCAACCTGAAGCTCGTGCCTGAGTTCAGACAGCCCGACTTCTCCGCGGCATCAATTGACGTGCCCCCGGGGCTCATCACCAG
>JBEILC010000094.1:0-11217 GCA_040379425.1 Hyphomicrobiales bacterium | reverse complement strand
TTCGGCCTCCTCGCCATTCTCCTGGCGAGCCTCTACATGCCGGATGCGCGGGTGGACCGCGTGCCGCCGCTGGACGTGAAGGGCTTCCTTCTGTCAGGTGCGGGACTGTCCGCGCTGGTGTTCGGCTTCACCGTCATGGGGAGGGACCTGCTGCCGGGCTGGAGTCCGACGGCGCTGGTAGTGATCGGGCTTGTCCTCTGCATCTTCTATGTGCGCCATGCGCGGGTGACGGAAAATCCCATCCTCGACCTCCGCCTGCTGAAGATCGAGACCTTCCGCGTCGGCGTCGTGGCCGGCAGCCTGTTCCGCATCGGGGTGGGCGCGGTGCCCTTCCTTCTGCCGCTGATGTTCCAGCTCGCCTATGGCATGAGCGCCTTCGAGTCAGGGCTCATCACCTTCGTCGCGGCGGCGGGTGCTCTGTCGATGAAATTCGGCGCCGCGCGGCTGATCCGCCGCTTCGGCTTCCGCCGGCTGCTGCTGGTGAACGGGCTGCTCGCCAGCGCCTCGCTCCTTGTCATGGGGCTTCTGTCATCGGCCACGCCGTGGATCCTCTCGGCACTGGTGCTGTTCATCGGCGGCTTCCTGCGCTCGCTGCAGTTCACTGCCCTCAACGCCATGTCCTATTCCGACGTCGACCACGACCAGGCGAGCTATGCGACGAGCCTCTATACGGTGGCCCAGCAGCTCTCGCTCTCCTTCGGCGTGGTGCTCGCCGCCTTCGTGCTGGAGGGCGCGCAATGGTATCGCGCGGAGGAGGCGCTGACGCCCATGGACTTCACCATCGCCTTCTGTGTGGTGGCGGCGGTCTCGGCAACAGCGGTGCTGCAGTTCATCGCGCTCTCACCTGGCGCGGGCGCAAGTGTCAGCGGCAAGCCGAGAGATGCGCAAGCCGATCACCAGTAGGGAAGGCGGCCGGGCATCTGCCACGCAGCTGAGACCAAGAAGACTCACCAAGAAGAGATATCAGTTACAGCTTTTGCTGCAATCGGTTCACCGCGATGGCGTGACCCTTATCGTCATCTGCGCCGCAGCATTTTTCATTCGATTCGATCATGAGGTGTACCTGTCGGGTCATGCTGTGCTGGTCACCATCATGTTTCTGGCCGTGCTGATCACCGTGCGGCTCCGCGGGGCGGGTGAGGGGAGGTGGTTGGGCCTTTCGGCCCTGCTGGCAACCGGTCTTCTGTTCTGTCCAGGTCTTTTCAGCAACGTCATGCAGGGCTTGAGGGGCGATGTTCCGGACGTCAACGCGCCAATATGGAATGGACGTTTCTACGTGGTTCAAGGGGGAGACAATCTGCTCCTCAACGGCCACGACTTAACATGCTGGGCGCGGATTACCCACGCGTGACGAAGCTGTCGATCACCCGCTTTTCGCCCGCCTTGTCGAAGTCGATCGTCAGCTTGTTGTCATCGACCGCGCGGATGACGCCGTAGCCGAATTTTTCGTGGAAGACGCGTTCGCCGCGCGTGTATTTCACGGCGTCCGTTTCGCGCGCCGCCATTTCGCCTTCGATGAAGTGGGGCGTGGAGCGGGTTGCCTTGCTCTCGCTCCAGCGCTGCTGCGCGCGCTGCCAGCCGGGTGTGGAATAGGTGTTGCCGAAGGGCTTGGTCTGGTCATCGAAGCGGCTCTTGCCATAGCTGCCAAGTCCGAAGCCGCCATAGCCCGTCGCCATGGGGGCGACCTCCACATGCATTTCCGGCAATTCGTCGATGAAGCGCGAAGGCAGCGCGTTCTGCCAGAGGTTATGGACGCGCCGGTTCTGCGCGAAGGAGATGGTGGCGCGGCGCTTGGCCCTGGTGATGCCGACGTAAGCCAGGCGGCGCTCTTCCTCGAGACCGCCGCGGCCCTTCTCGTCCAGCGAGCGCTGCGAGGGGAACAGGCCTTCCTCCCAGCCGGGCAGGAAGACCGTGCCGAATTCGAGGCCCTTGGCGCCATGCATGGTCATGATGTTGACCTTGTCTTCCTCGGCCGACTGCTCGACGTCCATGACGAGCGCGATGTGCTCGAGGAAGCCTGCGAGGTTCTCGAACTCCGCCATGGAGCGCACGAGTTCTTTCAAGTTGTCGAGGCGGCCTTGCGCCTCCGGGCTCTTGTCGTTCTGCCACATCTCCGTGTAGCCCGACTCGTCCAGCACGATCTCGGCCAGTTCCACATGCGGCAGGCCGTCCATCATCTGCCGCCAGCGGCCGAAGCTTTCGACGAGCTTCCTCAGCGCAGTGCGCGTCTTGGCCGGGAGCTCGTCCGTCAAGGACATCGCCTCCGCCGCGCGGTAGAGTGAGATGCCCTGCGCGCGGGCGATGGCGTGCATGCGCTTCACCGAGGTGCCGCCAATGCCGCGCTTGGGCGTGTTGATGATGCGCTCGAAGGCGAGGTCATTGTCGGGTGCTGCCACCACTTTCAGATAGGCCAGCGCATCCCGGACTTCAGCGCGCTCATAGAAGCGCGGGCCGCCGATGACGCGGTAGGGCAGCCCCAGCGTGATGAAGCGGTCTTCGAAGGCGCGCATCTGGAAGGAAGCGCGCACGAGAATGGCCATGTCGTTGAGCCGCTCACCCTTGCGCTGCAGCTGCTCGATGTCCTCGCCGATGACGCGGGCCTCTTCGTCGCCGTCCCAATGGGCACGCACCGTGACCGTGTCGCCATCGTCGCGATCGGTGCGGAGCGTCTTGCCGAGCCGGCTCTCGTTCTTCTCGATGAGGCCGGAGGCGGCTCCTAATATCTGCGGCGTCGAGCGGTAGTTGCGCTCCAGCCGGATCACCCTGGCGCCGGGGAAGTCCTTCTCGAAACGCAGGATGTTGTCGACCTCGGCCCCGCGCCAGCCATAGATCGACTGGTCGTCATCGCCGACACAGCAGATGTTCTTGTGGCCCTGGGCGAGAAGCCTGAGCCAGAGATATTGCGCGACGTTGGTGTCCTGATATTCGTCGACCAGCATGTATTTGAAGCGCCGCTGGTAGTCCTTCAGCACGTCCGGGTGCTCCTGGAAGATCCTGAGCACCTCGAGGAGCAGGTCGCCGAAGTCCGCTGCGTTCACCACCTTCAGCCGCTGCTGGTATTCCTTGTAGAGCGTGCCGCCGAGGCCATTGGCGAAGCTTCCCGCTTCGCCCGCAGGAATCCGGTCCGGCGTCAGCCCGCGGTTCTTCCAGCCATCGATGAGGCTTGCGAGCTGGCGCGCGGGCCAGCGCTTCTCGTCGATGTTGTGCGCCTCGAGAAGCTGCTTGAGGAGGCGAATCTGGTCATCCGTGTCGAGGATCGAGAAGCCGGACCTGAGGCCAGCGAGCTCCGCATGGTTGCGCAGGATCTTGACGCCGATCGAGTGGAAGGTGCCGAGCCATGTCATGCCCTCGACCGCCCCGCCGATCAGCGCGCCGATCCGGTCCCGCATCTCGCGCGCCGCCTTGTTGGTGAAGGTGACGGCCAGGAGCTGGCCCGGCCAGGCCTTGCCGGTGGCGAGGATGTGGGCGAGCCTCGTGGTCAGCACCCGCGTCTTTCCCGTGCCCGCACCCGCCAGCACGAGGAGGGGGCCATCGGTGATCTCGACCGCGGCGCGCTGCTCCGGGTTCAGGCCCTTGAGATAGGGCGCCTCGCCCTGCGCCATGGCGCGCGCGGCCAACCCCCCGGGCTTCACCGTGGGGGCTGGCTCGTCGTCGCCAAAGTCATTCAGGTCGAAGGTCTTGCTCATCAGGTCCGAATCCTTGCGGACCTATATAGCAACGGGTGGAACGAAAAGCGAAACCTCAGGCGGCCTTCCGGGGGGCGCAATCGGGGGTGAGCTTGACGCGGCGCACCTCGCCCTGAAGCCTGCGCCAGATTTCGGCCGTCTCGGTATCGCCCATGCGCTCGCACAGCAGGGCGTGCTTGGCGGCTTCTGATTCAGCGCTCTTTCCGTGAACGAAAACAAGCGCTTCAGCGAACAGGTTAAGACCGGTGTTCATGTGTTTCGCCTCCTTCGTTGATTCCCTTTCAGTCATGGAGGGTCAATGCGTCGGCAATGTTGCGTGAATGTGACGTCTTCGGGCGTCAGGCCTTCCGGGGGATGCCGATCCTGTGGCCGACCTGCGGCGGAACCGACAGATGACGGTGCGCCTCCCGCATCTCCACAATCTTTTCCATGACATCGGGCGGGAAGGGGGCGGATTTCTTCAGCCCCATGTCCACATGCATCACGATGATCTCGGTGACGCAGGAGAGCCAGCCCTCGGCGGCATGGAACATCTGCTGCACATAGTGCACGCGCTTGGCGTCGCAATCGAGGATCTGCGTCTCGATCCGCACCGAATCGCCCGCATGCAACTCCCGCACATAGGTGTTGTGGCTTTCCAGCGTGAAGAAGGAGGCGTTCCGCGCCTTCACATAGTCGGGCCCCAGCCCTACGGCCTCGAAGGCGTCATCGCCCGCCCGGTCGAACAGCACGTTGTAATAGGCCATGTTGAAATGGCCGTTGTAGTCGATCCACTGGTCCTCGACCTGCTGGATGCGGCCCACGAAGGGGGCAGGATAACCCATCGCAAATTCTCCGGTTTCTGCTAGTTTAAGGCCATGGATACCCCGACCACGAAGAACAGCACAACCAAGACAATCGCCAGCCTGCGCGAGTGGCTGGGAGACAGGCTGTCGACCGCGCCCGCGGTGCGCGAGCAGCATGGCAAGGACCAGACCTGGAACCTCGGCGCGCCGCCCGATGCGGTGGCCTTCGTGAAGACCACGGAGGACGTGCAGCGCGTCGTCACCATCTGCGCCCAGCACGGCACGCCGATCATTCCCTATGGCACGGGCACCTCGCTGGAAGGGCATTTCTCCGCACCCTACGGCGGCATTTCCATCGATCTCTCGCAGATGAACCGCATCCTCGAGGTCAACACCGAGGATCTTGATTGCCGGGTCGAGGCGGGCGTCACACGAAAACAGCTCAACACCCACCTGCGCGACCAGGGCCTGTTCTTCCCCGTCGACCCCGGTGCGGACGCGAGCTTGGGGGGCATGACGGCGACCAGGGCGTCCGGCACCAATGCGGTGCGCTACGGCACCATGCGGGAGAACGTGCTCAACGTCACCGCCGTGATGGCCAATGGCGAGATCATCCGCACGGGAAGCCGGGCGCGCAAATCTTCCGCCGGCTATGACCTGACGCGGCTGATGGTGGGCTCCGAGGGAACGCTGGGCGTCATCACCGAAGTGGCGCTGAAGCTCTATGGCATTCCCGAATCGATCGTCTCCGCCGTCTGCCCCTTCCCGAGCGTGGAGGCCTGCTGCAACGCCACGATCACCGCGATCCAGATGGGCCTGCCGGTGGCGCGCATCGAACTGGTCGATACCGAGCATGTGAAGGCCTTCAACGCCTATTCCAAGCTCGACCTCAAGGTCATGCCGACGCTGTTCCTCGAATTCCACGGCACCGAGGCCTCCGCGCGCGAGCAGGCGGAGACCTTCGCGGCGATCGCAGAGGATCTGGGCGGCGGTCCCTACAGCATGGCGACCAAGGAAGAGGACCGCCAGAAGCTGTGGCAGGCGCGGCATGATGCCTTCTGGGCCACGAAATCGCTGATGCCGGGCAAGGAATCATTCTCGACCGACGTCTGCGTGCCGATCTCGCGTCTCGCCGAATGCGTGACGGAGACCCAGGCCGACCTTGCCGCCAACAATCTCTATGGCCCCATCGTCGGCCATGTGGGCGACGGTAACTTCCATGTCGTCCTCTATTGTGACCGGAAGGACGAGGCGGAAGTGGCGCGCGTCAAGCAGGTCTATTCGCGCCTGATCGACCGCGCCATCGACATGGGCGGCACCTGCACCGGCGAACACGGCATCGGCACCGGCAAGCGCGCCTATCTCGAAAAGGAGCATGGCCCGGCGCTGGCCTTCATGCGCGCCGTCAAGACCGCCTTCGATCCTCACAACACCATGAACCCCGGCAAGAATGTTGCCATTTGATTGACGCAATCACGCTGCAACACCCGGGATTGATGAAGGTCTGGAAATCACCCGTCTTCCATTTCGGGATATTGCTTGTGGTGGCCGTGGTGGGCCTGCTGCTGGCGCCCTTCATCGTTGACTGGAACGGTTACCGCAACGATCTCGAGACCTATGGCCGGATACTCACGGGCCGCAGCGTCACCAGCGAGGGGCCGATTTCGGCGCGGCTTTTTCCCTGGCCGCGGCTCACTGCTGAAAAAGTAAGCATCGCCAATCCGCCGGGCCTTGCTGAACCTGATTTCGCCACCGCCGAACGCATCACCATCCGCATGACGCTGGCTGGGCTTCTGCAGGGCGGCATCGATGTCGAGAGCATTGAGGTGGCGAACCCCGTGATCAAGCTGGAGCGCCGCGCGACGGGTGAGGGGAACTGGGTCTTCACGCCCTCGCAGGACCTGATCAGGAGCGACATTCTCTCCCGCGTGCGGCTGGACCAGATCAGCCTCTCAGGCGGCACGGTCACTTTCAGCGACCGCCGCCGCGGTGAAACCATTGGGCTCGCCGAACTCAACGCCAGCCTCGCCTCCCCCGGCATCGCGGGGCCGTGGCGTATGCGCTCGCGCGCCTCATACAATGAGATGCCCGTCGACATCTCCATCAATACGGCGGTCTATGCCGAGGGTGAGCCGTTCCGCTTCGGCGTCAAGGCCGCCGCCGCCGACGGGTCCGGCTATGCCTTCGGCTTCGATGGCGCGCTCAAGGACGGCAGGAGCGAGGGTCAGGTGCGCATCGAGCCCGCCTCGACGGGCGAGGGCGAAGGCAAGACCGATGCGGAAGGCCGCATCCGCCCGCTGCTGTTCACTGCAAATCTCAAGGGTGATTTCGACCGGATCGACTTCGACAAGATCGAGGTCTCCCGGCTCGAGCCGGGGCAGAACGGCGCCATCACCACCGGCTCCGCGACGCTCAAGCTCGGGAGCTACATCACCGCGGGCTTCGACCTGAAGGCCGCGATGCTGGACCTCGACCAGCTCGCCGGTGCCCAGTCGCGCGATGTGCTGCGCCAGGCCGGAAGCCTCGGCGTGGCCGCCAGCCTCGTCCGGATGCTGCCCGCCGACATGAAGCTCAACGGCAAGATCGAGGTGACGGCCCTCAAGACCGGCGGCAACAGCTTCGACGAGGTGGAGCTGGCAATTGCGGTGGAGCGTGACCAGCTCAGCATCCAGCGCCTGGCGGCGGGGCTTCCGGGGCGCTCGCGCATGCTGTTCAACGGGCTCCTCGCACCGGGGCGCAGCGGGCCCGAACTCAATGGCCGGCTGGCGCTCGAAACCGGTGACATGCGCGAACTTACCTTCTGGCTCTGGCCCGCGGGCCGCGAGAGCCTCGGGCCCCTGTGGAGCGGTGACCGTGGCCGCCTCAAGATGGAGACGGACATCAGCCTCACCGCGGCGGAGACCCGTCTGACGGGTGCCGATTTCGAATTGGATGGCGAACGCGGCAAGGGTGCTCTCAAGGTGACGACCGCCGGGCGCGGCGCGATCGACCTCACGCTCGATGGGCGCCGCTTCGACCTCGACACATATGCGCCGCAGGGCATCCCCGCCTTTGCCGTGGCCCGCGATGGCGCTGCCGTGAGCCTCATGGCACTCGCCCTGCCGCAGCCCGATGCCCCGGACCTGAAGCTCCGCGTGACGGCGGGCGAAATGCTTCTCAACGCCGTGACCGCCAATGAGGTGACAGTCGATCTCGAATCCGGCGCAAACGGCCTTGACCTTCGCGGGCTGGAGATCGGGGCAGTGGGCGGCGCGCGGGTGATGGCGACGGGCCTGATCCTCGACACCGGCAAGGGTGCGGACGGCACCATCGGCCTCGAAGTGCAGGCCGACGACCCCACCGGACTGATCAGGCTTCTGGGCCTGGCGGACGAAGATGGACTTCCGCCCTGGGCGGCGGGGCTCGGTGCGACCGAGATTCGCGCCTCACTCGCGGTGAAGCCCGCAGCACAGGGCAGCGAATTCCATTTCAGGGCTTCGGGCAATGCAGGGGAGCTGAGCATCGCGGGGCAGGGGTCGGCCGCCGCCGGTGGCGAACTCTCCGGCAATCTGGCGGTGACGGCGCCGAGTTCCGGACGCATCCTCGCACTTCTCGGATTGTCCGGCACTGCGGCGGACACGGACGCCGGGGCGCTTCGCGTCGAGGCGGCGGGCACGCGCGCCGAAGGCTTCATCACGACCGCGACGCTGCAGGCCCATGGGGCGCGCCTCGACTACAGCGGCAACGCCAATCCGTGGGCGGAGGGTTTCGGCCTCGGCGGCCAGCTCTCGCTCCGCGCCACCGATGGCGCGGGACTTCTCGCCGCCTCGGGAATTCCGGCCGCCGCTGCACCGGGCGGCATGTCCGGCGAAGCCAGGATCGCTTGGGGCGAGGGCAAGTGGACACTCTCCGGCATCGCGGGCCGCTTCGGCGATGAGGGGTTCAGCGGCAGCGCCAGCCTGACACCGTCGGGCAGCGGAGAGCTTCGCCTCGAAACGGGGTCGATGAACCTGTCCGATGTGCTGGCAGCCTCCTTCCTGTCCTGGAGTGGACCCGAGCCCAGCCTTGAGCCCGGCTTCGCGGCGGCGCTTCCCTTCGGCCTCACGGGCCAGGTTCTGCTCCAGCCGTCAACGCTCAGGGTCGCACCGCATGTCGAGGCGCAAGACGCATCGGTGGTTATCGAGGCGAAGCCCGGCGGCATCACCCTCGCCATGTTTGGCAAGGACGCGGACGGGCGGGATGCGCGGCTCGAAATCTCTTCGGTGGGTGCTGAGGACAGCCGCAAGATCTCCGGCCAATTGAGCCTGCCCATCGACCTTGGCAAGCAATTGCAGATGATCAACGGTACGGCCGTGGCGCAGGGCCAGGGCAGCATCGACTTGCGCTTCGAAACTTCCGGCAGGAGCCCCGCCGGTGCGCTGGCCGCGATGACGGGCGAAGGCAGCTACAAGCTCGACGGCCTTCGCCTTGCCGGGCTGACGCCGCAGGATTTTGCCGCGGCACTGGCCGGGGCAAAGGATGCGAGCAGCATCACCAGCGCCTTCGACCGCCTGCGGAGCGGTACGGGCATTGATCTCGGCAATGTAACGGGCGCCATCGAGGTGGCGGAAGGCCAGATGCGCTTCGCGCCCATCGTCAAGCAGGACCCGGCCTTCGACATCGATGTGAAAACCATCGCGGAACTGGCATTGGGCCAGCTCGACATTGGCATCGGGCTGACGCTCAAGCAGCGCGAGGGCCTGCCGCCAATGAGCATCGCCTATGCGGGGCCAGCGTCCATGCTTGCGCGTTCGGAGGACAACTCCGAGCTGGCGACTGCACTTGGCGTCACCATCATGCAGCAGGGCCTCGATGAGCTGGAGCGGCTGCAGCAGGAGCAGTTGAAGCTCGCGGCCGAGGAAGAGAAGCTGAGGCTCGAGGATGAAGCGCGGCTCCAGGCCTTCTATGCCCAGCGCGACGAAAACCTGCTGAGGCGGCGTGAGCTCAAGGTCCATGCCGAAATGCAGGTGGCGCGCGCTGACCGCCTGCGCCGCCAGATCGAGGCGGAACGCACCGCCAATGCCGAGATCAACAAGACCGAGATGCGCCAGCGCCTGCGCGAAATACGCACCTGGCGGCGCATGGCGAGGCTCGCCGAAACACCAGAACCGGTGGAACAGAAGCCCCGGCCCCCGCGCCGGGCCGAGCCGATCGGCCCCGTTATCCTCGTCCAGCCCAAAGGGGCGCCTGTGGTGATATCTGCCCCGCCGAGCTCACCGCCGAACCAATAGGTCTTCCAGCACCCAGACGCGCACCGCGCTCGACAGGTTCCGCTCGCCGCGCGACTGGTCGATCCCGGCAACAAGTGCTGAGACCGTCACCCCCTTCGCCGCCGCCGCCTTGCGCAGCGCCTCCCAGAACTCCGGCTCGAGCGAGAGCGAGGTGCGGTGCCCGGCAATCGACAGCGAGCGCTTCAGGTCCTTGGGCATTGCTCCCCGCAGTTCCATTTTCCTCTCCCCCCTTGAAGGGGAAGAGGAAGAGAGAGGGCAGCGGGGATGGGGTTGGCCTTACTCATCCCGCTTCAGCTTGTCCAGATCCTTCGCAGCCTTCGCGTTCCGCGCCTCCGTCAGTTCGCGCTCTTGCCGGGTCAGGCCATGGTCGATGCGGTTCTGTTCGGCTTGCGCTTCCTTTTCGGCGCGGGCCTTGCGCTTCTTGTGGAGCTTGAGGCTGACGACGTCGCCCATCACTTCGGCCCGATCATGTCCTCGGGCCGCACGATCAGGTCAAAGTCGGCGGCGTCTATCCCGTCCTTGACCGCTTCCTCGCGCAGCGTGGTGCCGTTCTTGTGGGCGGTCTTGGCGATCTTGGCGGCGCGGTCATAGCCGTATTTGGGGGCGAGTGCTGTTACCAGCATGAGAGAACGGTCGAGCGCCGCCCTTATGTTGTCCTCGCGCGCCTCGATGCCTGCGACGCAATTGCCGGTGAAGCTCACCGCAGCGTCCGAAAGCAGGCGCACCGACTGGAGGAAGTTATAGGCCATCACCGGGTTGAAGACGTTGAGTTCGAAATGGCCCTGGGACCCTGCGAAGGTCAGCGCCGCGTGATTGCCGAACACCTGCACGCAGACCATCGTCAACGCCTCGCACTGCGTGGGGTTCACCTTGCCGGGCATGATGGAGGAGCCGGGCTCATTCTCCGGCAGCGAGAGTTCGCCAAGGCCTGAGCGCGGGCCCGATCCGAGGAAGCGGATGTCATTGGCGATCTTGAAGAGGGACGCCGCAACCGTGTTGATGGCGCCATGGCTCATCACCATCGCGTCATGCGCGGCCAGCGCCTCGAACTTGTTGGGAGCAGTGGTAAACGCCATGCCGGTGATCGCCGCGATGCGGTCCGCCACCATTTCCGCAAAGCCCACCGGCGCGTTGAGGCCGGTGCCGACGGCCGTGCCGCCCTGGGCCAGTTCCATCAGCATCGGCATCGTCATCTCGATGCGCTTGATGCCGTTCAGCACCTGCTGGGTGTAACCGGAGAATTCCTGGCCGAGTGTCAGCGGCGTTGCATCCTGCGTGTGGGTGCGGCCGATCTTGATGATGTGATTCCACTCGCGCGCCTTGTGGTCCAGCGCCTTGTGCAGGTGGCGGAGTGCAGGGAGCAGGTCATGCTGGATCTGCTCGGCGCAGGCGATGTGCATAGCCGTCGGATAGGTGTCGTTCGACGACTGGCTCATGTTGACGTGATCATTCGGGTGCACGGGCTTCTTGGAGCCCATGACGCCGCCCATCATCTCG
>JBEILC010000093.1:0-11227 GCA_040379425.1 Hyphomicrobiales bacterium | reverse complement strand
GCGGTAGACGCCCAGCACCTTGTTGGAGCGGTCGGAGAGGGCCTTGATGACCTTGGCCCGGAAGGTGTAGCGCCCATCGCGGGAGGCCCGGATCTTCGCCAGCACACGGTCGCCCTTGCGCGGCGCCTTCTCCGCGCCCTCGATCACCACCTTCGGCGGCTTCCCGGCCTGGCGCTCGTCCCATTCGACGGGCTCGCCATAGGCCTCGCCGTCCTTGTCGGTGCCGATGACCTCGAGCACGGTGACGGGCGGCAGCGAGGAGCGGTCGATCAGCTTCCTTTGCCGCTTGGAGAGGAGGCCATCCTCCTCCATCCGCTTCAACAACGCCTTGAGCCCCACCTTGTCGCTCCCCGTCACGCCAAAATGGCGGGAAATCTCGCGTTTGCCGACGATGGATGGCGAGGACTGAATGAAATCCAGAACGTCTGCTTCGCTGGGCAGTTGGGGTTTTTGCGCGGGGCGTTTTGCCATGGATCAAGGATTACCCGGGAATTAGGCCGAAAATCCAGCGGATTGCCGGGGGTTCCTGCCGGCCCGGGTGGAGATCGGTGTAACCGTCTCGCTCGTTCTGCTGGTCAAGGTGGCGCTGGCCTTCGACTTCATGGACAGCCTTCATGACGCGGCCAATTCCATCGCCACCTTTGTCTCGACCCGCGTGTTGAAGCCGCAATATGCCATGGTCTGGGCGGCCTTCTTCGTGTTCGGCGTTCATGTCGCCAACACGGTGGGCAAGGGCATCGTGGACCCCACGCTGGTGGATGATCCGCTGATCTTCGGCGCGCTGATGGCTTTTTCCGCATGTCGCAGCTTGTCCCGGCCGCACTCTATTCGCTGGGCCACGGCAGCAACGATGCGCAGAAGACGGCAGGCATCATCGCGGTGCTGCTCTGTTCGCACGGCATGTATGCCGAGTTCACGGCGCCCGTCTGGGTGATCCTCTCCTGCTACACGGCGATGGATCCGGGAATACTGATGGGCGGCTGGCGCATCGTCCACACCATGGACTCCAAGATCACGCGGCTCACCCCCATGCAGGGCTCCTGCGCGGAAACGGCTGGCGCCATCACGCTGTTTGGCGCCACCTATCTTGGCATTCCGGTGTCGACGACCCACACCATCACCAGTTCCATCGTGGGGGTGGGCGCCGCGCGCCGCGTCTCGGCGGTGCGCTGGAACGTGGCCACGGGCATCGTCTATGCCTGGGTCATCACCATGCCGGCGGCGGCCCTCATCGCGGCCCTGTTTTACGGGCTGGCAACGCTGTTCGCCGGTTGATGCCCGCAAGGAACCATTCGCTTACCATATTGTTGTCATGCTGCGCCTTACGGTATGAGTTTTTGGTTGGAGCCGCGAATCGTTTGCTCTGGACAGGTGCAGTGAAGAAGCCGGCAACACGGAAACAATATGCCGCCCTCCCGTGGCGCCACGCAGGCGCGCGGCGTGAGGTGCTGCTCATCTCGTCGCGCGACACGGGCCGCTGGGTGATCCCCAAGGGCTGGCCGATCAAGGGTCTGTCGCCCGCCGAAACCGCGGCGCGCGAAGCCTTTGAGGAAGCGGGCCTCGGCGGCCAGGTCAGCAAGAAACCCCTCGGTGAATTCGAGTATGGCAAGCGCCTCGGCAATGGCGATGTCCAGCCCTGCCGGGTGGAGGTCTTCGCACTCGAACAACTGGTGCAGCACCAGGACTGGCCGGAACAAGGCCAGCGCACTCTGCAATGGTTCTCAATTCCCGAAGCCGCAGACGCCGTGGACGAGCCGGACCTTAAGGACATCATCCGCAAGCTGGAGTAGCGGCGGCCGCTTTCCCTTTCCCCCGTCCACAGGATGGGAGAATGGAAAATCACGCCGCCTTGGGCTTCTTCACCGCGCCCTTCTTTGCCGGGGCTTTCTTTGCAGGAGCCTTCTTTGCCGCCGCCTTCTTGGGGGCCGCCTTCTTCTTGCCCGGGCCTTTCGCTTCGCGTTCGGCGATCAGGGCAAGGGCTTCTGCGACCGTCAGCGTTTCCGGATCCTTGTCCTTGGGCAGCGTGGCGTTGACCTTGCCGAACTTCACATAGGGGCCGTACTGACCCTTCATGACCTGGATGTTGGCGCCGCCGTCAGGGTGGGGTCCAAGGTCCTTGAGCGCCCCCGCCTTCGGGCGCTGGAAGCCACGGGCCTTCTTCTCCGCCAGAATGTCCACCGCGCGGTTGATGCCGATGGTGAAGACGTCCTCCGCACTTTCGAGATTGGCATAGGTGCCGTCATGCAGCACGAAGGGCCCGAAGCGCCCGAAATTGGCGACGATCGGCTTGCCCGATTCAGGATGGATGCCAACCTCGCGCGGCAGCGAGAGAAGCTTCAGCGCCTCTTCGAGCGTGATCTCCTCGGGCTTCCTGTTCTTGGGGATGGAGGCGCGCTGCGGCTTCTCGCCCTCAACTGCCTCGCCAAGCTGCAGATAGGGCCCGAAGCGGCCGGCGCGGCGCGTGACCTTTTCGCCCGTCTCGGGGTCCACGCCCAGCAACACGCCTTCGGCGGGCACGGCTTCCGCACCCTCGGCGCCCGGTGACATGGGCCGCGTATACTTGCACTCTGGATAGTTCGAGCAGCCGATGAAGGAGCCGAACTTGCCGAGCTTGAGGGAGAGCTGGCCATCGCCGCAGGAGGGGCATCCGCGCGCATCGCCACCATCCTCGCGCGGCGGGAAGATGTGCGGCGCCAGGATCTCGTTGAGCGAGTCCAGCACGTTGGTCACGCGCAATTCCTTCACATCATCGACCGCCAGGGTGAAGTCGCGCCAGAAGTCGCGCAGCACCTGCTTCCAGTCGATCTCTCCGGCGGAGACCTTGTCGAGCTGCTCCTCGAGATGGGCCGTGAAGTCATATTCCACATAGCGGTGGAAGAAGCTTTCGAGGAAGGCGGTGACGACGCGGCCCTTGTCCTCGGGGATCAACCGCTTCTTGTCGAGCCGCACATAGCCGCGCGTCCTGAGCGTCTCGAGGATGGAGACATAAGTTGACGGCCGGCCGATACCAAGTTCTTCCAGCTTCTTGATGAGCGAGGCTTCCGAATAGCGCGGCGGCGGCTCGGTGAAGTGCTGCAAGCCCTCGATCTTCCTCACACCGATGGAATCGCCCCGCGCCATGGCGGGAAGCCGCCGCGAGTCCTCGTCCTCGCCATCGTCGAGGCTTTCCGAATAGACCTTCAGGAAGCCGTCGAACTTCACGACCGAGCCCGTGGCACGGAAGGCATAGTGCTTGCCGTCGCGGCCATCCGTGCCGATGTCGGCGGTGGTGCGCTCGAGTTCCGCACTTTCCATCTGGCTGGCGATGGTGCGCTTCCAGATCAGCTCGTAAAGCGCGAACTGGTCGGGGTCGAGCTTTGCCTTGACGCTCGCCGGATGGCGCGGCATTTCAGTCGGGCGGATCGCCTCATGGGCTTCCTGCGCGTTCTTGGCCTTGGTGGTGTAGAGGCGCGGCGTTGGCGGCACATAGGGTTCGCCGAATGTCTTAAGGATCGCGTTGCGCGTCGCTGCGATGGCCTCGGGCGCCATCTCGACGCCATCGGTTCGCATGTAGGTGATGAGGCCCACCGTCTCGCCACCGATGTCGACGCCCTCATAGAGGCGCTGGGCGATCTGCATGGTGCGGGCAGAGGAGAAGCCGAGCTTGCGCGAAGCCTCCTGCTGCAGGGTCGAGGTGCGGAAGGGCGGGTAGGGGTGGCGCCTGGCGGGCTTCGATTCGATTGCGTCGACGCGGAAAGGCTGGCCCTTCACCGCCTGCTCGATGGCACGGGCGGTCGCTTTGTCCGCAATGTCGAGCTTGCCGAGGCGCTTTCCGTCTATGGCGCCGAGGCCGGCCTGGAACTCCTGGCCCTGCGGCGTCACGAAGCTGGCATCGATGGTCCAGTATTCCTGTGCGCGGAAGGCCTCGATTTCGAGTTCGCGGTCGCAGATGAGGCGGAGTGCCACGGACTGCACGCGGCCCGCTGAGCGCGAGCCCGGAAGCTTTCGCCACAGCACGGGCGAAAGCGTGAAGCCCACAAGATAGTCCAGCGCCCGGCGTGCCAGATAGGCATCGACCAAAGCCGCATCGACATCGCGCGGATGCTGCATGGCCTCGAGCACCGAGCTCTTGGTGATCGCGTTGAACACCACGCGCTGCACGGCCTTGCCCTTGAGCGCGCCCTTCTTCCGCAGCACTTCCATGACGTGCCAGGAGATGGCCTCGCCCTCGCGGTCGGGGTCGGTCGCCAGGATCAGCCGGTCGTCGGTCTTGAGAGCCGCCGCAATGTCCGAAAGGCGCTTTGCCGACTTGCCGTCGACCTCCCAATCCATCTCAAAATCGGCCTCGGGGCGCACGGAGCCGTCCTTGGCGGGCAAGTCGCGGACATGCCCATAGGACGCCAGGACCTTGAAATCCTTGCCTAAATACTTGTTAATGGTCTTGGCCTTGGCCGGTGATTCAACGACGACGACGGTCATTCACGGTCCTGAACAGGTTTCGAGGCGTCATATAGGCATCGTTCCGGCGCTGCAAGGCACGTAAATTTCTACCCCGCACACCCAGAACTCAACCGGAGGGTGCTTTCTTTCCATTTCAACACGTATTGCTTTCTTTACATTTCAACACGTATAAAGAGACGAATCGGATGAATTTACAACCGGGAGGTTTAATCAATGGGCAGCAGGCAAGGTCTTTCAGTGCAGAATGCCGTAGGGGCAGTCGTCGAGGAGCCCAAGGCCCCGACGGACATCCTGCCGGATACCAAGGCCGGACCACGGCGTGACGTTGCCGAATACATTGCCGAAATGATCCTTGAGCTGCGAAATCTGGCGCGGTCGCAGAAGCTGTTTACTGTGATGGTGCCGCTCGAATACGCCTATTACGAGGCCTTTACCGCCGCCAACAAGGTGGAAATTCCGGAAGCCGAACTGAAACGCATCGAGGAGCTCTCCAAGTTCAGCGCCAATCTGGAGCAGGGCCTCGGCTAGAGGGCGTGTCGCCGGGCGCCCAGGGGTTCGGCATGGGCGATGACGCGTCGGATCTCTCCGAATCGGTCCTTGAGGCTTGCCTCCACCCGGTCGATGTCGTGATGAATCATCTCCACCGTTTCGGCGGGTGAGCAGCGGCAGTGATAATGGAGGAAAAGCCCTTCCTCGTTTTGCCGCAACCTGAAGCTGTGGATATCGCTCAGCCGCGGATAATCTGCCGCCAGGGACCTGAGCGCCTGCTCCACCTCCTGCGCCAGGCCGGGCGGCGCGTCCTGGCCGAGCAGCATCCGTTCGGGCTGCGGCTCAATGTGGCTTTCCACCTCGACATCGGAGCCAAGCTCGCCGCGGATCGATTCCTCGAGTTCCGTCGCCGTCTCATGCGCCTCGCCCAGCGGCATTGATCCCTCGACCTCGAGGTCGAAGCTGATGGCGAGCTTGTCCCCGATCTGCTGCGCCGTCAGGTGGTGGATGGCGAGGTTGCGGCGCGATGCGATCAGCATCACCTTCTGGAACACCGTCTCGTTGTCGAGCGCCACGGGGTTCGCCGTCACCGTGATGTCGGCATCGGGAAAGCGCTCATGCACGGCCTTGAATATGGCGTCCTTGGTCTTGACGATCTCGTCGATGGGCATGGTGCGCGCCACCTGGACGACAATCGAGGCGAAGAGGGTTGCGCCCGCGGGCCGGAGCCGGACCGACTCGATTGCCAGCACGCCATGCACATCGTTGACGAGGCCGCGCACCGCCTCCGTCGCACCCGCGGGCGCCGTGTCGAGCAGTGTGTTGAGGGTGCGTGCGCCGAGCCGCCATCCGGCAAGGGCGATGAAGAAGGAAACGACGAGGGCGGCAATCGAGTCTGCCGCCGGAACGCCTGCCCAGACCACACCGAGGCCTCCCAGCACGACGAGCGAACTCCACATGTCGGAGGAGAAGTGCAGCGCATCGGCTTCCAGCGCCTCGCTGCCCGTCTTCTTCGCCACGCGGCGCAGCGCGCGCACGCGGTTGTAGTCGATGAGGATCGAGCCCGCGATGATGGCAATTGCCCACCACGTAACCTCCACGGGGTGCGCATCATCCCCCGTCAGGCGGCGGATGGCCTCGTAGCTCACCCAGGCGGTGGTCAGGAAGAGCAGGGCGGTCTCAACCAGCGCCGCGA
This sequence comes from Hyphomicrobiales bacterium, assembly GCA_040379425.1. Taxonomy (GTDB): domain Bacteria; phylum Pseudomonadota; class Alphaproteobacteria; order Rhizobiales; family Aestuariivirgaceae; genus Aestuariivirga. The sequence goes on along the minus strand of JBEILC010000093.1, from coordinate 5,103 downwards.
TGCTCTCGATCTTGGCATGGCCGTAATGGTGCTCCTCATCCGCCGGCTGGTCGCCCCAGCGGATGGCGAAATAGGTGATGATGGTGGCCCCTAGGTCGATCACGCTGTGGATCGCCTCGGACAGAATGCCGAGCGAGCCGGTGGAGGCCGCGGCCACCATTTTCGCACCCGCCAGCACGCCGCTGGCCAGCACGGAGACGAGGGCGACAGAGCGCTTTTCGGCACTGGACATGATGAGGGGGGTTCTAGACCTGTCCGGGGGCCCCCCTCAAGCCATACTTCCGGGGCATGTGCCCCGCGCTTGTGGGGCAGTTGCGGATCAGCCCAGAAAGATGCTCGTCTGGCCCGGCAACCACCATGCCGACGGACATCACATCATCGGGACTCAGCCTGCCGCGCCGTGCGGGGGCGTATACATTCGCCGCGATCTTTGCGGGCGAATCCTTCGTGCGTGCCCTCAATTCGACGGTGGTGTCGCTCCAGGCCTATGACATTCTGGGTACGGCACAGAAGGTTTCGGTACTCTCCACCATCGTGTCCGTCACCGTTCTCATCGTGACATTGATGCTGCCGCATCTTCTCGGCCGCATGAGAAGGCGCTGGGCCTACATATTCGGCATCTGCCTGATGATCGCGGCGAGCCTCGCGCTCGCAAGCCATGTTGTTGCGGGCCAGGCTGCGGGCATGCTGCTCCGTAACCTGGGCGCGGCGGTGATGAACATCACCCTCTCGCTCTACATCATGGACCACATCCGCCGCTCGGACCTCGCCCGCTCGGAGCCCTTGCGCCTCAGCCTCTCGACCTTCTCCTGGATGACGGGCCCGGCGCTTGGCGTCTGGCTCTATGTCGGCTTCGGGCCCTGGGGGCCGCAGCTTGCCGCCATCGCGGCCTCGCTGCTGCTGCTCCTCCTGTTCTGGTATCTGCGCCTCCCGGACAATGTGAACGCCGCGCCGCCGCCCAATACCGATAGCTTCAATACCCTCGCAAACCTGCGCCGCTTCCTCGCTCAGCCGCGCCTCATGCTGGCCTGGACCATCGCTTTCGGCCGCTCCTGCTTCTGGGCCACCTTCTTCATCTATGGCCCCCTGCTGCTGGTGGAGGCGGGCCTCAGCAAAACGGCGGGCGGCCTCATGATCTCGGCCAGCCAGGCCGTGCTGCTCACCGCCTGGGTCTCGGGCCGAATCGCCCGCACCCATGGCGTGCGGGTGGTGATCGCCTGCGCCTTCGCGCTCTGCGCCCTTACGTCCCTTGCCGCAGGGGTTGCGGGGACAGCCGCACCCTATCTCGCCATCGCTGCATTGCTCATGGGCTCCGTTGCCGCCTCAGCGCTTGATGGCGTGGGCGGCATCCCTTTCCTGCGCGCCGTCCGCCACCATGAGCGCCAGAAGATGGCCGCCGTCTACCGCACATACATCGACTTTTCCGAATTAATCCCGGCCTTCGTCTTCGCCTTCGCCCTGCTGTGGCTGCCGATCGGCATGGTCTTCGTGATCCTCAGCGCGGGCCTTGCGCTGATCGGCTGGATCTCCTGGAAATACCTGCCCAAGTCGCTCTGACAGCGAGTTGTGCATGGCGCGCAGCCGGATATGTTCCGGGGCTGCCGCAGGCGCTATCATGAGCGCATGTCCGAGTCTCCCGCCACACCCCCCGTCTTCGTGCATCTGCGCACGCACACGGCCTATTCGCTCTCCGAAGGCGCCCTGCAGATCAAGGCGCTCGCCGTGCTGGCGAAGGATGCGAAGATGCCGGCGGTTGCCATCACCGACACGGGCAATCTCTTCGGCGCGCTCGAATTCTCGGATGCCATGTGGGAGAAGGGCATCCAGCCAATCATCGGCTGCACCCTGAAGGTGGATCTCGCCGAGCAGAAGCAGGGGAACCTCAAGCAGGCCGGGGGCTTGCGCCGCATGCCGTCCCTCGTCTTCCTCGCCAAGGAAGAGCAGGGCTACGACAATCTCATGAAGCTCTCGAGCCGGGCCTATCTCTCGAGCCCGGAGAATGCCGAGCATCACGTCACCTGGGAGTATCTCTCGGGCCATGCCGCGGGCCTCATCTGCCTGACTGGCGGGCCGGACGGCCCCGTCAACGAGGCGCTGACCGCGGGGCAGGGCACGCTGGCGGCCGAGCTTGTACAACGCCTCAAGACGCTCTTCGGCGACCGTCTCTACATCGAACTCCAGCGCCACGGCACAGCCCCCGAGCGTGAGGCCGAGCGCGGCCTCATCGATCTCGCCTACCGGCTCGAGGCGCCGCTCGTCGCCACCAACGAGCCTTACTTCGCCAAGGCAGAGGATTACTCCGCCCATGATGCGCTGATCTGCATCGCGGAGGGCGAGGTGCTCATCACTGAGGACCGCCGCCGCCTCACGCCCGAACACTGTTTCAAGAGCCAGCAGGAGATGGCGGCGCTTTTCGCCGATCTCCCCGAGGCGATCGACAACACCATCGAGATCGCCATGCGCTGCGCCTATCGCGTCAAGTCGCGCAGCCCCATCCTGCCGCGCTTTGCCGAGGGCGATGAAAGTGAAGAACTCCGCCACCAGGCCCATGCCGGCCTTGAGGAGCGGCTCGCCACCCGCGGCCTCGTCGAGGGTGTGACGCGCGAGGACTATGTGAAGCGCCTCGACTTCGAGATCGACGTCATCACCAAGATGAAGTTCCCCGGCTATTTCCTCATCGTGTCAGACTTCATCAAATGGGCGAAGGCGCGTGGCATTCCGGTGGGGCCGGGCCGTGGCTCAGGCGCTGGCTCGCTGGTTGCTTACGTGCTCACCATCACCGACCTGGACCCGTTCCGCTTCAACCTCCTCTTCGAGCGCTTCCTCAACCCCGAGCGCGTGTCCATGCCGGACTTCGACATCGACTTCTGCCAGGACCGGCGCGGCGAGGTGATCACCTATGTCCAGCAGCGCTACGGCGAGGACCGCGTCGCCCAGATCATCACCTTCGGCAAGCTGCAGGCCCGCATGGTCACGCGGGACGTGGGCCGTGTCCTTCAGATGCCCTATGGCCAGGTGGACCGGCTCTCGAAGCTCATCCCCAACAACCCGGCCAATCCGGTCACCCTGGCGCAGGCCATCGATGGCGAGCCAAAGCTGCAGGAGGAGCGCGACAAGGACCCCACCGTCCGCACGCTGTTCGAGATCGCGCTGAAGCTCGAAGGCCTCTACCGCAACGCCTCGACCCATGCCGCCGGCGTCGTCATCGGCGACCGTCCGCTGGAAGAACTGGTGCCGCTCTACCGCGACCCGCGGTCCGAGATTCCGGCCACCCAGTTCAACATGAAATATGTCGAGAAGGCGGGCCTCGTAAAGTTCGACTTCCTGGGCCTCAAGACGCTGACCGTGATCGAGAAGGCGCAGAACCTCATCCGCGTGAGGGAGCCCGGTTTCGACATCAACCACATCCCCTTCGATGATCCGAAGACCTACGAGATGCTGGGCCATGGCGACACGGTGGGCGTGTTCCAGCTCGAAAGTTCCGGCATGCGCGACGTGCTGCGCAAGATGCGCGCCGACCGCATCGAGGACATCATCGCCATCGTGGCGCTCTACCGCCCGGGCCCGATGGACAACATCCCGCGCTTCATCGCCTGCAAGAAGGGCGAGGAGCAGCCGGACTATCTCCACCCGCTCCTCGAGCCGATCCTGAAAGAGACCTACGGCATCATGGTCTATCAGGAGCAGGTGATGCAGATCGCCCAGGTCTTGTCAGGCTATTCGCTGGGCGAAGCCGATCTTTTGCGCCGCGCCATGGGCAAGAAGATCAAGGCGGAGATGGACGCCCAGAAGGAGCGTTTCGTCACCGGCGCCGTCCAGAAGGGTGTGGATGGTCAGCAGGCAGACTATATTTTCGAGCTCGTCCAGAAATTCGCGGGCTACGGCTTCAACAAGTCGCATGCGGCGGCCTATGCGGTGGTCTCCTATCAGACGGCCTGGCTCAAGGCCAACCATCCGGTCGAATTCCTCGCCGCCTCCATGACGCTGGACATGGGCAACACCGACAAGCTCATGCTGTTCCGGCGTGAAGCGCAGCGCACCGGCGTCAAGGTCATCCCGCCCTCGGTCAACCAGAGCGGTGTCGACTTCGCGGTGGTGGACGGCCAGGTGCTCTATTCGCTCGCGGCCTTGAAGAATGTGGGGCAGGGCGCCATTGAACACATCGTGAAAGCGCGGGAAGAGGGCGGCCCCTTCAGGTCACTGGGCGATTTCGCGCGCCGCATCGATGGCCGTATCGTCAACAAGCGCGCCTTGGAAAGCCTCGCCAAGGCCGGTGCCTTCGACAGCCTCAATCCTAATCGCGCGCAGGTGCTGGATGCGGTCGAGCCGGTTCTCTCCATGGCCAATCGCGCAGCGAGTGCGGCGCAAGCCGGGCAGAATGATCTTTTCGGCGGTGCGGCCAGCACGTCTGATGATCTCGTCCTGCCGCGCCGTGACGCGTGGCTCCCCATGGACAAGCTCGCGCAGGAGTTCGAGGCCGTGGGCTTCTATCTCTCGGGCCACCCGCTCGATGATTACATGAAGCCCCTGCAGAAGCTCTCGGTCGATACATGGTCGAGTTTCCATGAGAAAGCGCTCACCAAGGGCGCACGCGCCGCCAAGCTCGCCGGTACCGTCACCCACCGGCAGGAGCGGCGTTCGAAGTCCGGCAACAAATTCGCCTTCGTGGGCTTCTCGGATCCTTCCGGACAGTTCGAGGCGATCTGCTTCTCGGACACGCTCGCCGCGTGCCGCGACATGCTCGAACCCGGCGCCGCCGTCATTGCCCGCGTCGAGGCCGATGTCGAAGGCGAAGAGGTGAAGCTCAGGCTCCAGGGCGTGGAGATGCTCGACAAGGCCGCCGCCCAGATGGTGACGGGCCTCGAAATCTTCGTGCGCGATTCACGGCCGCTTGACTCCATAGCCCAGCGCCTCACCAACGGCGGCAGAGCTCCCGTCCGCCTCATCATGCTGATGGACCAGGGCCGCGAGGTGCATGTGAGCCTCGGCAGCAAGTTCACCGTGACCCCCCAGATCAAGGGCGCCATCAAGGCGATCTCCGGCGTGGTGGACGTGCAGGATTTGTAAACCCGTCCTCTCCTGCTTCAGCGGGAGAGGAGGGGG
>JBEILC010000092.1:0-11346 GCA_040379425.1 Hyphomicrobiales bacterium | reverse complement strand
CTGTAGAGGGCCGGGAACGATTCGTCACAGATGAGGACCACCTTCCCTTCTCCCGTTGCAAAGCAATGGGAGAAGGTGGCGCGCAGCGACGGATGAGGGCCTCTCGCCGCGAATCCCGATGCCGAGAGAGGCCCTCATCCGCCCTTCGGGCACCTTCTCCCATTGCTTTGCAACGGGAGACGGGGAGTTACAGGTCTCGTCAGTGTGCTGAACCGTTGCGCGGAAACGAAAAAGGGCCCCGTTTCCGGGGCCCTTCTGAGATTGTCCTTACTGGCCGCCCGACATCGTGGCGACTTCAGCGGCGAAGTCGTCTTCCTTCTTCTCGATGCCCTCGCCCAGCTGCATGCGCACGAAGCCGGTGAGCTTCACGTCAGCACCAGCGGCCTTTGCGGCATCAGCGAGAGCCTGCGTCACGGTCTTCGCACCGTCATGCACATAGGCCTGCTCGAGGAGGCAGTTTTCCTTGGCAAAGGTCTTGAGGCCGGAGGCCACGATCTTCTCCATTACATTGGCGGGCTTGCCGGCGTTCTTTTCCTCGAGGATGGCGCTCTCACGCGCCAGAACGTCCTTCGGCACCTGCTCGAGGTTGAGGGCCACCGGGTTGGTGGCGGCCACATGCATGGCCAGCAGGCGGCCGAACTCGGCAAGCGAGGCCTTGTTGCCGGTCGATTCCAGCGCCACGATCACGCCGATCTTGCCGGAACCCGGCGCGATCTGGTTATGAACGTAGGAGCCGATGACGCCATCGGAAACCGTGAGCGCCGAGGTGCGGCGCACCGTCATGTTCTCGCCGATCGAGGCGACCATCTCGGCCACATATTCGGCGACGGCGTGCGCAGAGCCCGGGACCTTCATGGTCTTGAGCACTTCGGTGTCGCCATTGGCCTTGAGGGCGAGCTTCGAGATTTCGGCCACCATGGCCTGGAACTTCTCGTTGCGCGCCACGAAGTCGGTTTCCGAGTTGACCTCGACAACCGCACCCGTCGTGCCATCGACCGCGACGGCAACGAGGCCTTCGGCCGCGACGCGCGTCGACTTCTTGGCAGCCTTGGCGAGGCCCTTGGCGCGCAGCCAGTCCACGGCTGCTTCCATGTCGCCATTGGTGGCGGCCAGCGCCGCTTTGCAATCCATCATGCCCACGCCGGTCTTCTCGCGCAGGTCCTTGACCATTCCAGCCGTGATCTCGGCCATGTTCTACCTCTTGTGATTTGAAAGGATGAGGCCCGCCGCGTTCATGCGGCAGGCCCCGTGTCGATTGAATGACGGTACAGGGCCTATCAGGCGGCCGGCACTTCTTCAGCGATGATCGGCTCCGCGGCGGCGCCGATGTCCACACCCGAACCCGACTGGGCAAGCGAGATGCCCTCGATGCAGGCGCGGCTGATGAGGTCGCAGTAGAGGGCGACTGCGCGGCCCGCGTCGTCATTGCCCGGGATCGGGTAGGTGACGCCGGCGGGATCCGAGTTGGTGTCGATCACCGCGATCACGGGGATGCCAAGGCGGTTGGCTTCCTTGATGGCGATCTGCTCCTTGTTGGTGTCGATGACGAACAGCAGGTCGGGCGTGCCGCCCATGTCCTTGATGCCGCCCAGAGCCTTGTCGAGCTTTTCCTTGGTGCGGGTGAGCTCCAGCATTTCACGCTTCGTCAGGCCGGAGTTTTCCTTGCCCAGCGTCTCGTCGACGGTACGCAGCGTCTTGATCGAGTGCGAAATGGTCTTCCAGTTGGTGAGCGTGCCGCCGAGCCAGCGGGAGTTCACGTAATACTGGGCCGAGCGCTTGGCGGCGTCCGCCACCTGCTCCGCCGCCGAACGCTTGGTGCCGACGAACAGCACCCGGCCGCCTTTGGCGACGGCATCCGACACGGCGACGAGCGCCTGGTGGAGCAGCGGAACGGTCTGCGAAAGGTCAATGATATGGATGCCGTTGCGGCTTCCATAGATGTAGTTGCGCATCTTCGGGTTCCAGCGGTGGGTCTGGTGGCCGAAGTGCACGCCAGCTTCGAGCAGCTGACGCATGGTGAATTCAGGCAGTGCCATGCGGTACGGTCCTTTTCCGGTTGATCCGCCGCGGAGAGAGTGACCGGGTTACCCCGGCACCGGATGGATCAGGCACTATGTGGAAGCCGAAGCCTCATGTGCCGGAGCCGTTCTCCGCGTGTGAGTTGCAGTTAACGGGCGGGCCTTAACCCAGTGGCCCGGCAAATGCAAGCGCCCCGGTCTCAGGCCTTCCGCGCCATGGTGAGGCCGTCACAGATGGGGACGAGGCAGATTTCCACCCCGGGGTCCGCCACCAGCTTGGCGTTGAGGGCGCGGATGGCCCCGGTGTCCGCATCCCTCTTCTCCGGGTCGGCGACGTCGCCACTCCAGAGCGTATTGTCCACCAGAACGAGACCGCCGGGGCGGAGCAGCTTGAGGGCGCCCTCATAGCAACCGTCATAGCCGGACTTGTCGGCGTCGATGAAGGCAAGGTCGAAGCGGCCTGCCTCACCCTCGGCAAGCGCGCGGGCGATGACGGCGTTGCCACCATCGAGGTGGAGATCGATCCGGTCCGCCACCACGGCCTTCTGCCAGAAGCGCCGGGCGATATCCGTCCATTCCTTCGAGACGTCGGCACAGGTGATGCGGCTGGCGCCGGCGAGCGCCATGGCGAGAGAGGAATAGCCGGCGAAGGTGCCGAATTCGATGACGCGCCTCGCTCCCATCAGCTTGACGATCAGCGAGAGGAAGGCCCCCTGCTCCGGCCCGATCTGCATGACGCTCTCGCCGCCGTGCTTCGCGGTTTCCTCCCGCAGGTCCTTGAGGAACGCGGGTTAACGGTAGGCGTGGGCAGCGTAGTAGGTTTCGAGCGCGCCGCTGATGCCGATGGTCTTGCCCATTCAGGTCCTCCTGCTCACGCGCTCAAAGACGCTGTCGAGAGCTTCGGCGAGGCTTCCGCCATTGTCCAGCACCTTGCGCCCCTGTTCGGTGATCCCTCCCGGCGTCACGACGCCCCTGGCGACCTCATCCAGCGAGAGCGGCGTTTCGGCCAGCGTTTCCGCATTGCCCTTGAGAAGGCCTGAGACGAGGCGGCGCGCATCGGCGGGATCAAGGCCGCGGGCCTCGAACCAGCGGATGGCATCAATCATCATCAGATTGGTGAGGCCCGAGAACGCGCCCATCACGCTCGCCGCGATGAATGTGTCCTCATCGGCATAGGCATGGACGGGGCCGAGCTTCTCCAGAAGGGCGCGCGCCACGGCATTGTCCGGATGGAGGACTGACGGACCCAGGTTGAAGGCATTGGCAAGCCCCGGCATCATCGAGATCGCGGCATCTGCCGGAGCCGCGAGCCTTTGAATCGTGCCAAGGCCAATGCCGGCCATGGTGGAGAGCACGGTCTGCCCCGGCCGGAACGTCAAGCCGCTCAGCACCTCCTCCGCCTGCTGCGGCAGCACGCTCACCACGATCAGCTCGCAGCTGTCGGCAATCTCCTGGTTGGATGCAATCTTCACACCTAGGCGCAGGCGCAGGTCGGCGGCCCTGGCGATGCTGCGCGGCGAGACGGTGATCTCATAGTCAGCAGCAACACGGGTGAGGCCTTCGACGAAGAAGGTGGCGAGATGACCGGCGCCGATGAAGCCGAGCCGTGTCACTGAAGCTCGTCCAGCGCCTCGCCCACGGCCTTTGCGGTAAAGGCGATGTCATCCTCGGTATGAACGATCGAGGACAGGGAATGGAGCGTCGCCGAGGGCGACATGTAGACGCCCTTGTCGAGGAGCTTCAGCACGAAGTCCCGGAACTTCACGCGGTTCACATGGGCGGAGAACTCGCGGCAGTCCGTGATCTCCTCCTTGCCGGTGAAGAAGATCTGGAACATCGAGTTGACGTTCTGCACGACCACCTTATGGCGGTTGTGGCCCTTGGACACGCGGCGAATCTCGTCCGCCATCTTCTGGCCGAGATAGGCGAGCTTCTTGTAGTTCGCCTTGCCGTCCGCCAGCATGATCTCCAGCATGGTCTTGGTGACGGAGAGTGTCAGGCGGCCCGCATTATGCGTGCCGTAGTGCAGGACCTTGCCCCATTCGAGGCCCTGCATGACATGGTTGGGTCCGGTGATCGCCGCCATCGGCAAGCCTGCGCCCAGCGCCTTGCCATAGGTGACGATGTCGGGCTTCAGCCCATAGAGCTCGGCGCAGCCGCCTGGTGCGACGCGGAAGCCCGTGACCGTCTCGTCGAGATAGAACAGGCAGCCATACTGGCGGCAGAGCTCCTCCATGCGGTTGAGATAGCCGGGCTTCGGCGGGATGACGCCCATATTGGCCATGATGCCTTCGGTGACAACGCAGGCCGCATCTCGCCCATGGGTTTCCATGGCGCGCTCCAGCATCTCCACGTCGTTCCACGGCACCACAACGGTGTCGAGCCACATCTCCTCCAGCACGCCCGCGCTGTCGACGATGCGGATGGGGCTGGTCTTCGGCCCGAACATGGTGGGCGGCATGGGGTTGGTGTTGACGATCACCGGGTCCCACCAGCCGTGGTAATGGCCCTCGAATTTGATGATCTTGCGCCGCCCGGTCAGCCCGCGCGCCAGGCGGAAGGCGGCCATGGCGGCCTCTGTCCCCGTATTGGCGAAGCGCACCTTGTCCGCATGCGGAAGAAGGTTCACCATCAACTCCGCCACCTCGACCTCGACTTCGAGGGCAGTCGCAAAATGCGAACCGCGCGCGATCTCACGCGTCACCGTCTCGACGATCTTCGGATGGCCATGGCCCAGGGGCAGCGCGCCAAAGGCCATCATCCAGTCGACGTAGCTGTTGCCGTCCGCATCATACATCCGCGCGCCCTGGCCGCAGGACATGTAGCGCGGGTGCGTGCCGAAGGTGGCGGGCCCGCGCGAGGCGGACGACACGCCCTCCACCAGCACCTCCATGCCGCGCTGGAACAGTGCTTCGGATTTTGCAGTTGATACCATGTTTACTCAAGCCTCCTGCGGGCGCTGTTCGCCGGGGCGGCGAACGAAATGCCGATAGAGCCAGCCGATGCCGACGAGGCAGAGGCCCAAACCGACGAGGCTGGCGATGCGGAACAGGCCCTCGAGGTTCGACATGTCGCCGAGGAAGACCTTGACCACGACAAGCGCCAGAACGCCCAGCCCCGCAAGCCGTACCGGCTGGCGGCCAAGCCTGATGCCGGCGATGAACAAGACGAGCGCAAAGCCGAGCCAGACAGCGGAATAGGCATAGGTCTCCGCAAGCGAGAGCGACTCCGGCACCAGCATCATGCCCTGGAAGTAGCGCTTGGTCTGCAGCGTCACGTAGGCGAAGAGCAGGACCAGCGCGAGGATGCCCGCCATGGGCTTGAGGTCCTGCCAGCCGATGACGTCCAGCCGGCGCACGATGAGGCCGATCAGCGGCACGGGAGCCAGATAGGCCAGGAGCAGCGCGTTGAACCAGAGGCCGCCCGCAACGGGATCTCCCGTCACCACCGGGTTGAAGGCGATGAGGCTCAAGAGCACGATGGCGGCTGACGCGGCAACCAGCAGAAGCCGCGACGCCCAGCGTGAGATAAAGCTCGAGAAGAGTTGCTGGCGGTGCATCAGGCCATAGGCAGCACCCGCCCAGGTGAGGATATGTGCCGCCATTTCGAGGAAGCGCGGATCCTCATAGGTGATGCCGGCGCCGATCAGCACACGGATCTCGAGCGAGGCAAGGGATATGAGAAGGCCGATGCACATGCCCTCCAGCGCCATGACGGAGCGCGGATGATCCGCGCGCCGCAGGACCTTGCTGCCAAGGAAGAACAGCACCGCTGGAACGCCGTAGCCGTAGATCAACCAATGCTCACCCCACGGGAGGCTCTTGTCATCAAACCAGAGCTCACGCGAGAGGAACAGGCGAATGGTGGCGAGTGCCGCAACCGCCGCCGTGACGAAGCCCATCAGCCGTGGCTTCAGCATGAGGGACAAGACGGCAAACACGAAGGCCAGGGCTGCGATCACCAGTGTCAGCCATAGCCCGTCATAGCTGCGGTACAGGGCCATGACGAGAAGGCCAGCAGCACCTGCCGCGAGAAGACCCGCACCGGTGTCGTCTCCCAGCCTATTGAAGCTCCAGAGCCAGGTGGCCAGCAGCAGGAAAAGCGCAATGGCGCCTGCGAGCATGGCCCAATGCGGATCGGTCATCAGAAAATCGGCACGGGCCCACGCCACGAAGAGATAAAGGAAGGCAGCGCCGCCGCCGAGCGCACCCCAGCCGGTCTTGCGCCCCCGCACCAGTACGCCGGCCGCGCCGACGATGGTGAAAGCCCCGCCCGTACCCAGCATCCAACGCAGGAAGCGGTCTGCTTCCGGGCCGACGGAATTGCTCCAGCTCCACAGCCCATTCTCGTCCAGCGTCATGGCATGGAAGGCGGCCTCCCTCCACGACCCGAGCACGGCGAGCATCACCAGTGCCGCGAAGGGGGCGAGCCGCGCCAGGCTCTGGCGATTCCAGGCGATCACCACGAGCAGGGTGATTCCGGCAGCGAAGAGCCGGAGCGAAAGTTCCGCATGATCGGTGCGCAGCACCAGCACGACGAGGAGGACGGTTGAAGCCGCAAGACCCACGAGTCCCAGCGTGATGGGCGCACTGCGCGCCTCCCGCCCGAGCCACAGAACGGGGATGCCCCGGGGAACGAACAGGGCCAGCAGCCCCATTGCGATGGCGGAGAGGCCCACGGCCCATGTGTCTGCGGTCACGAAGGGGCCACCAAGCCACGCGAGGCCCCACAGGAAGGTGGCGATGACCGCCGCATGGCCCAGCCACCACCAGGGCCGCCCCCTGAGCAGAAGGAGCGAGGCCGTCAGGATCACCAGCAGATAGGGGAAGAAGGCGGCCGCCGAAGGGGACTCAGACGGGATCAGCATCGGCGTCACATAGGAACCGATAAGGCCCAGCGCGGCGATGAAGGGCCCCTGCCAGCGTGACAGCGCGATGCCCCCGAGGCCGACTGCCGCAAGGCCGAAGAAGGCGGTCGCCGGTTCCACAAGTTCATACCGCGCATATGCTGCGAAAATGGCAGCGAAGAGCACGGCGAGGCCCGCGCCCGACAGTGCGGCCGGCACATAGTCCGGTGACGCGCCCTCTTCTGCTGGCGCGCGGCCCCTGACGATGGCGCCAAGCAGGATCAGCACGAAGCCAAACACGATGCCGAGGATGATCTGCAACTGCGGAGAAATGAGGCCCTGGTCATAGGCGTATTTGACGAAGAGCAGCCCGCCGATGGCAATCGCCACGCCGCCGATCCACACGAACCAGCGGCCGGCCAGCGCCTGCTCCATGTCACGCGCGGGGGCAGAGGGCGGCGGAGGCTCAGCAGCGGGCTGCTCCACCGCAGCAAGCGCGTCCGCGGGAACGGGTTCGGGAGAGGCTTGCTCGACGATTGGTGCTTCCGCGGGGACGGCCTCCGCGGCTGGAGCCGGAGCGGGCGCGGGACCAATCCTTTGCAGCTCTTCGCGCAGCTTGAAGATGGCGGTCTGGAGCTTGGAAATCCTGTTCAGCGCGACGAGAGCCATGACGAAGCTCACGAGGGCGATCAGAAATGCGAATCCGTCCATATTCCCTGCCCATGTAAGGGCTTCAGATTACATGGGTTGCATGAAAAAGTCGAAACTGGAAAAAGCTTTGTCCATGGCCCTCCGCGACGCTCTCCACCTGGCATTGAAAACTTCAGATCCCGTGACATGGGAGATTGCGGACAGCCTCGTGCCCTACCCGCAGGCGCTGGCCGCCATGGACCGTCACGTTGCTTTGATCGGCAAGGGCGAGGAGCCGGAACGCGTCTGGCTCCTGGAGCACCCCCCGCTCTATACGGCCGGCACCTCCGCCCATACGGAAGATCTGGTCGAGCCCACCCGCTTCCCCGTTTTCAAGGCGGGGCGCGGCGGGCAATACACCTATCATGGCCCCGGCCAGCGTGTGGCCTATGTGATGCTGGACTTGCGCAAGCGCGGCGGCGATGTCCGTGCCTTCGTCACCGGGCTCGAGCAATGGGTGATCGACACGCTCGACCAGTTCAATGTGCGGGGCGAGCGGCGCGAGGACCGCGTGGGCGTGTGGGTGCGGCGCGGCGACAGGGAAGACAAGATCGCCGCCATCGGCATCCGCGTCCGGCATTCGGTGAGCTTCCACGGCATCTCGATCAATCTCGAGCCGGACCTGTCCCACTTCTCCGGCATCGTGCCCTGCGGTGTCCGCGAACACGGTGTGACAAGCCTTGTGGACCTCGGGCTTCCCGTCACCATGAATGACCTCGATGTGGCCCTGAGGCGGAGCTTCACACCGATTTACGGTGGCTGACCCTTAGGGCTGCGGCGGCTTTGGCATTGCCGTGGGCTTCATCGGTGGCAGGCCCAGTTCCTGACGGGCCCTGTTGACGAAGGGGCTGCAGGCGCCCCTTTCGATATAGCCGTTGAAGGCGATGAAGGGCGTAGCGCGGTGTGCCTCCGGATGGCCGGCATAGAACTTCGAGATGGCCTGCGCGACATTCGCCGCCTTGATCTGAAGCGCCATGGCGCAGGTGCGCAAGCCCGCCGAGCGCGCGGCGGTGAAGGGATCGTCATTGACGATCACCGTCATCACGTCGAAGAGCGCCATGGCATATGCCGCCTGCCCATCTGGGCCCAGCTTTTTCCAGCCGGCAAAGTCCTTGACGAAATCCGCGCGTGCGGGGACGGCGGCGAAAAGAAGAACGGCAAGAACACATATCAGGCGGCGCATCCGACACTCCTGGTGACAAAAAAGGCCCGGTTTGTGGCCGGGCCTCGTTGGTTGGCATCACCGTTACGGATTACTCCGCAGCGGGAAGTTCGGAGGCTTTCGCCTGCTCCTCAAGGATCAGCGAATCGCGCTTGTCCGCCACCTGGCGCAGCCTCGAGAGCATGCCGCCTGTGCCCGCCGGGATGAGGCGGCCGACGATGACATTCTCCTTGAGGCCTTCGAGCGTATCCACCTTGCCGATGATCGAGGCTTCGGTGAGCACGCGCGTCGTCTCCTGGAACGAGGCCGCCGAGATGAAGGAGCGTGTCTGCAGCGAGGCCTTGGTGATGCCGAGCAGCACCGGCTTGCCGCTCGCGGGGCGCAGGCCTTCCGACATGAGCTTGGCGTTCTCCTGATCGAGTTCCTCGCGGTCCACCTGCTCGCCGACCAGCAGGGTCGACTCGCCCGAGTCCGTGATCTCGACCTTCTGCAGCATCTGGCGGACGATCACCTCAATGTGCTTGTCGTTGATGTTCACACCCTGCAGACGATAGACTTCCTGGATCTCGTTGACGAGGTAGGAGGCAAGCTCCTCCACGCCCTTGATGTCCAGAATGTCGTGCGGCGCGGGGTTGCCGTCCATGATGTATTCGCCCTTCTCGATAAAGTCGCCTTCCTGGACGGGAAGGTGCTTGCCCTTGGGGATCAAATACTCCACGGCCTCCGCGCCCTCCTCCTGGGGAACGACGCGGATGCGGCGCTTGTTCTTGTAGTCGCGGCCGAATTCGACGCGGCCGGATATCTCCGCGATGATCGCGTGATCCTTGGGTCGGCGCGCCTCGAAGAGCTCGGCAACGCGCGGCAGACCGCCAGTGATGTCACGCGTCTTGGCGCTTTCGAGCGGGATACGCGCGAGCACGTCACCCGGGGTGACCTTGGAGCCCGGATCAACCGAGAGCACCGCATCGACCGAGAGCAGGTAGCGTGCCTCGCCGCCGCGGGCGAGCTTCTGCACCTTGCCGTCCTTGCCCTTGACCACGATGGCGGGCTTGAGCGACGAACCGCGCTGATTCGAGCGCCAGTCGATGATGACGCGGTTGGTGATGCCCGTGGCTTCGTCCGCCACCTCGTTCACCGACACGCCTTCGACCACGTCCTCGAATTCCACCGTGCCTTCGACTTCCGTCATGAGCGGGCGGGTGTAGGGGTCCCACTCGGCAATGCGCGTGCCGCGCTTCACCTTGTCGCCCTCGTCCGCATAAAGACGCGTGCCGTAGAGCAGTTTGTGGACAGCGCGCTCCGTGCCGTTCTCGTCGACCAGCACCAGCGAGCTGTTGCGGCCCATGACCATCAGCCGGCCCGATGCGTCCTTTGCAAAGCTACGGTTGCGAATGACGATCTTGCCGTCCGCATTGGCCTCGATGAAGGACTCGTTCAGGACCTGCGCCGTGCCGCCGATATGGAAGGTACGCATGGTGAGCTGGGTGCCCGGCTCGCCGATCGACTGCGCCGCGATGACGCCGACGGCTTCACCCATGTTGACGGGCGTGCCGCGTGCGAGGTCACGGCCATAGCACTTGCCGCAGACGCCGAACTTGGTTTCACACGTCAGCACCGAGCGGATGCGGAGTTCGGCAATGCCGGACTTCTCGATCCGCTCGACATCGGCTTCCATGATCTCATTGCCATTGGCCACGATCACGTCGCCGGTTGCCGGGTCGATCACGTCCTGCGCCGCGGTGCGGCCCAGAACGCGGCTTCCCAGCGTGGCGATGATCTCGCCCGCATCCACGATGGGGCGCGTGGTGAGATAGGCCTTGGTGCCGCAATCCACTTCCGAGATGATGGCGTCCTGCGCCACGTCCACGAGGCGGCGGGTGAGATACCCTGAGTTCGCCGTCTTGAGCGCGGTGTCAGCGAGACCCTTGCGGGCGCCGTGGGTCGAGTTGAAATACTCGAGCACCGAGAGGCCTTCCTTGAAGTTCGAAATGATCGGCGTCTCGATGATCTCGCCCGAGGGCTTGGCCATCAGGCCGCGCATGCCGCCCAGCTGCTTCATCTGCGCGGGCGAACCACGCGCACCGGAGTGGCTCATCATGTAGACGGAGTTCATCTGCTTCTCGCGGCCGGTCTTCTCGTCCATCTGGACGGCCGAGATGCGCGCCATCATTTCCTCGGCCACCTTGTCAGTGGTCTTGGCCCAGGCATCGACGACCTTGTTGTACTTCTCGCCTTGGGTGATCAAACCGTCGATGTACTGCTGCTCGAACTCCTTCACGAGTTCGCGCGTTGCGCCGACGATCTTCTCCTTCGTCTCGGGGATGACAATGTCATCCTTGCCGAAGGAGATGCCCGCCTTGTAGGCGTTGTAGAAGCCGAGGCTCATGATGCGGTCGCAGAAGATGACCGATTCCTTCTGGCCGCAATGGCGGTAGACGGCGTCGATCATCTTGGAGATGTCGCGCTTGGTCATGAGCTTGTTGCAGAGGTCGTAGCTGATGCCGATGGACTTCGGCAGCAGCTCGCCAATCTTCATGCGGCCCGGCGTCGTCTCGACGATGCGGTTATAACGGCGGCCTTCGGCGTTGACGTCCGCAACACGGCCCTTGATCTTGGTGTGGAGCGAGATG
>JBEILC010000091.1:0-11448 GCA_040379425.1 Hyphomicrobiales bacterium | reverse complement strand
GCGGTGGTGGGCGAGTCGGGCTCGGGCAAGTCCACGCTGGCGCGCGCCGTGACGGGCCTGCTGCCGCCTTCCAAGGGCGACATCTCCTTCAACGGCAAGCCGCTGCCGCGCGCACTGAAGGACCGCGACAAGGACACGCTCCGCCGCATCCAGATGATCTACCAGTCGGCGGATACCTCGCTCAACCCGCGCCAGACGATCCGCGACATCATTGGCCGCCCGCTCGAGTTCTACCACGGCGTCAAGGGCGCGGCGCGTGACCGGCGGGTCGCTGAACTGCTCGATGCGATCGAGCTGAACGAGAGCTACATCGATCGTCTGCCGACGGAGCTTTCGGGCGGGCAGAAGCAGCGCATCTCGATCGCGCGCGCCCTGGCCGCCGAACCCGAGATCATCATCTGCGATGAGGTGACCTCGGCGCTCGACCAGATCGTGCAGGAGGAAATCCTCACCCTGCTGATGAAACTGCAGAAGGACACCAACGTCTCCTATCTCTTCATCACCCATGACATCGCGACGGTGCGCGCCATCTCGGACGAGATCGTGGTCATGCACCAGGGCAAGGTCGTGCAGCAGGGGCCGAAGTCCCAGGTGCTGAATCCGCCCTATCCGGCCTATACGGAGCTTCTCCTCTCCTCCGTGCCGCAGATGGACCCGGACTGGCTGACGAACCTTCTGGCCCAGCGCGCACAGGGCAAGGTGAAGGCTTGATTTTGGTCTTCTCCCGCGTCTTCAGCGGGAGAAGACGTTAAAGGCGCCGCGCCTTGACGGCGCCCTGACGCCTCTGCAAGAGGGTGTCTTGTCGACTGCCTAAAGGACAGCCCCTTGCCCACATCCGCCTTGTCAGACCTGCGCCGGAGCCTTGGTGGCACCAGCTTCATTGAAAAGGGGGAGGGGGAATCCATCCTGCTGATCCATGGCGTGGGCCTCAACGCGGAGGCCTGGGCGCCGCAGATCGCCGCCTTCTCGGCCACCCACCGGGTGATCGCAATGGACATGGCGGGCCATGGGGCAAGTGCTCCGCCGCCCGAGAACGCATCGCTCGATCACTATGTCTCCCAGGCCCGGCGGCTGCTCGACGATCTCTGCATCACGGCGGTGAATGTGGCGGGCCACTCGATGGGTGGCCTCGTCGGTCTCGGCCTCGCCCTCGCGCATCCGCAGCGGGTGCGGCGGCTCGCGCTGCTGAATTCCGTCTACGAGCGCAGTGCCGAGGCCCGCGCCGCCGTCGAGTCGCGCGCCGCGGCGATTGCCCCCAGCCTCGGCTTCGAAACGGTACTCGACCGCTGGTTCGGCGCGGATGAGCAGGCCCTGCGGGAGCGGGTTGGCGTCTGGCTGAAGCAGGTGGACGTATCCGCCTATGCCGCCGCCTACCGCGTCTTCGCCACCTCGGACCGTGCCTTCTCGGGCGCACTCTCAGGCCTTCTCTGCCCCACGCTCTTTGCCACGGGTGAGGGCGACCCCAACTCGACGCCCGCCATGGCGGAGGCGATGGCGTCAGCAGCACCGCGCGGCCGCGGCGCGGTGATCCCCGGTGCCCGCCACATGATGCCGCTCACCCATTGGCAGGAGACCAATGCGCTGCTGCAGGGCTTGTTTGCCGAGCGCCTCAGCAGCTTCGACAACCGCGAGCTCCGCACCGCCTTCGGCGCCTTCATGACGGGCGTCACCATCGTCACCACGGTGGACGCTGACGGAACCCCCCGCGGCTTCACCGCCAACAGCTTCACCTCCGTCTCGCTGGAGCCGCCGCTGCTGCTGATCTGCATTGGCAAGACGGCGGCCTCGCTCGAGGTGTTTCGACAAGCCAGAGGCTTCGCGGTCAACATCCTCTCGGAGTCCCAGAAGGATACGTCCGTGCTTTTCGCCTCAAAGCGTGCCGATAAGTTCGAGGCGACGCGCTGGCGGCCCGGGCCCTTCGGCAGCCCGCTGATCGAGGGCTCCGCCGCCTGGTTCGACTGCGCCCGCTACCAGCTGCTCGATGCGGGCGACCACATCATCCTCATGGGCCATGTCGAGGCCTTCTCCTATTCGGACGCCAATCCGCTGGGCTATGCGCGCGGGCACTACATCACGCTGGGCCTCGAGCAGGCCGCGGTCAACGCTGCGTCCTCCTCGAGCCGCACCGTCGTTGGCGCCATTCTCGAAAGCGACAGCAAGCTGGTGTTGCTGCCTGATCCGTCACGGCCCAATGGCCTGGCGCTTCCGGAAGTGGGCCGCGCGGGAATGAGCGGCAGCGCCTCCCAGCTTCATGACTTCCTGGTGCGCGAGGGGCTCGACGCCACACTGGGCTTTCTCTTCGCGGTGTTCGAGAACCCGGGAACGCGCGAACAGTGCATTTACTACCGGGGCGAAGCGCTGCTGCATGCGCGGGGCCGCACCGTGCTGGCCGATTTCGAGGACATTCCCTGGGACAGGCTGCCGGACGAGGCGACCCGCTCCATGCTCCGGCGCTACGCCGCGGAGCGCAAGATCGGCCGCTTCAAGGTCTATTCCGGCGACCACCGGCAGGGCACGGTGAAGGCCGTCGACTGACAGAGCGTTGATAGACGCCTATCAGGAATTGACGGGAAAGCCCGGGCAGGCTTTGATGCGCCATGGTCCGAGCCACCATCGAGGATGTCGCCGAAGCCGCGGGTGTCAGCGTCGCAACCGTTGACCGCGTGCTGAACGGACGCGCCGCGGTCAGGCCCAAGACGGCTGAACGCGTCGAGCAGGCGGTGCGCCGCCTCAACTACCAGCCGGACCGGCTGGCGGCCCGCCTGGCGCGGGCGCGCGAATACCGCTTCTGCTTCATCCTGCCCGAGGGCACCAATGCCTTCATGACCGTGCTGGCCGAGGCGGTGCGCTCGGAAGCGGCCCGCATGGCGCAAGAGAAGGTGGCAATCGACCTCCGCCGCACCGATGTCTTCGACCCGCAGGCGCTTGCTGCCACGCTGGATACGATCGGCACCGTCTATGACGGGGTGGCGGTGGTCGCCCTCGACCATCCGCGCGTGCGCGAGGCCATCAACGCGCTCTCTGACCGGGGCGTGCAGGTGGTGACGCTGGTGTCCGACGTGCCCAATTCCAAGCGCGCCCATTTCGTCGGCATCGATAATTCGGCGGCGGGCCGCACGGCGGCAACGCTGATGGGCCGCTATCTCTCGGGCCGCAAGGGCAAGGTGGGCCTCATCGCCGGCTCTCTGTCATTGCGTGACCAAGTGGAGCGGCAATTCGGCTTCGAGCAGGTGATGGCGGGCGACTTTCCGAACCTCGAACTCCTTCCCGTGCGCGAAGGCCGCGATGACCGCCACAAGGTGCAAAGAGTGGCCGAGCAGCTCCTTGCCGACCACCCGGACATGATCGGGCTCTACAATGTGGGGGCGGGATCTGTCGGCATCGCGGCGGCGCTTGAAGGAACGGGCCGGGCACGCGAGGCGGTCTTCATCACCCATGAGCTGACCGAGGACACGCGGCGCGCGCTGATCGACGGCACCATCGACATCATCATCAACCAGGATGCCGGCCATGAGGTGAGAAGCGCGATCCGCGTGCTCATGTCCAAGGCCGACCGCGCGCCCATCGTCGACTCGATGGAACGCATCCGCATCGACATCTATCTTCGTGACAACATCCCGTAAGAGGACGGTACATGTATCTGGGACTGGATTTCGGCACATCATCGGTGAAGGGCGTCCTGATCGACGCCAAGCAGAAGATCATCGCGACGGCCTCTGCCCCGCTCAAGGTCTCGCGGCCTGAGCCCGGCTGGTCGGAGCAGAACCCCGAGGACTGGTGGAAGGCCTGCAACATCGTGGTGAAAACGCTGGGCAAGATGAAGCCCAAAGCTATCGCCGCCGTTGAGGGCATCGGGCTTTCGGGCCAGCAGCATGGCGCGACACTTCTTGGCAAGGATGACAAGGTGCTGCGCCCGGCCATCCTGTGGAACGATGCGCGCTCCTTCCGCGAGTGCGAGGACATCATGAACCGGGAGCCCGGGGCCGTGCCGCTGTCCGGCAACATTCCGCTCGCGGGCTACACCGCGCCGAAGCTCGTCTGGGTGAAGAAGCATGAGCCCAAGACCTTCGCTAAGGTGGCCAAGGTGCTTCTCCCCAAGGACTACATCCGCTTCCGCATGACGGGCGAATATGCCTCCGACATGTCGGATGCCTCGGGCACCTTCTGGCTCGACATCGCGAAGCGCAAGTGGTCGGACATGCTGCTCAATGCCTCCGGCATGTCACTCGACCAGATGCCGAAGCTCTATGAGGGAACGGACGCGACCGGGCGGCTGACGCCCGCTGTCGCAAGATCCTGGGGCATGCCGAAGCGGCCCGTGGTGGCGGGCGGCGGCGGCGACAATGCGTCCGCTGCCTGCGGCATTGGTGCTGTCACGGACAATTCCGCGCTCGTCTCCGTCGGTACCTCGGGCGTGATGTTCGTCTCCAACGACAAGTTCCGTCCCAATGCGGGCCGCATGGTGCATGCCTTCTGCCACGCCGTGCCGGACACCTGGCACCAGATGGGCGTGATCCTCTCTGCCGCCGCAAGCCTCGAATGGCTGGCGGGTGTATTGGGCGCTCCCGCGCCGAAGCTTACGGGCGCGCTCGGCACCAAGCTCACCGGGCCGTCGCCCGCTCTCTTCCTGCCCTATCTCTCGGGCGAGCGAACGCCGGTGGGTGATGCGCAGATCAGGGGCCTCATCATGGGCCTTGGCCATGAGAGTGACCACAAGGTGCTGACCCATGCCGCACTCGATGCCGTGGCCTTTGCCTTCCGCGACTCGCTCGAAGCGCTGAAGGATGCGGGCACGGAGGTGAAGCGTGTCACCGCCGTGGGCGGTGGTTCGAAGTCCGAGCTCTGGCTGAAAATCATCGCCACGGTGCTGGGCGTTCCGGTCGATCTTCCCGCTGCCGGTGACGTTGGCGGCGCATTCGGCGCAGCGCGCCTCGGGATGATCGCTGCCACGGGTGCCGATTACCGAAAGGTTCTCACCGCGCCGAAGACCGCGCGCACCATCAAGCCGGAGCCTCGCGCGCGCGAGGCTTATGAGGCGCACTACCGCCGTTACGTTCAGATCTATCCCGCCATCAAGGAGATTTACCGCTGATGTCCGCTTTCTATTCCCTGAAAGAGCCGATCAAATACGAAGGCCCCAACTCCACCAGTGAGCTGGCCTTCCGCTGGTACAATCCGGACCAGGTGGTGATGGGCAAGAAGATGCGCGATCACATGCGCTTTGCCGTGGCCTACTGGCACACGCTGTGCTGGCCGGGTGGAGACCCCTTCGGCGGCGACACCTTCATGCGCCAGTGGCACCACATGGGTGACGAGATGGCCGCCGCGCGGATGAAGGCCGACCTGATGTTCGACACGCTCGAACTGCTTGGCGTTGACTTCTTCTGCTTCCATGACCTCGACATCGCGCCCGAGGGCAAGTCGCTGAAGGAGTTCAATGCGAACGTCACGGAGATCGCCAGGATCTTCGAGAAGAAGATGGCGGCGAAGAACAAGAAGCTGCTGTGGGGCACGGCCAACATGTTCTCCAACCGCCGCTTCATGGCGGGTGCAGCCACCAATCCGGACCCCGATGTGTTTGCCTATTGCGCCGCACAGGTGAAGCACTGCCTGGACGTGACCAAGGATCTTGACGGCGCCAATTATGTGATGTGGGGCGGCCGCGAAGGCTATGAGACGCTGCTCAACACCAACATCGGGCATGAGCTGGAACAGGCCAAGCGCTTCCTCTCCATGGTCGTCGAGTACAAGCACAAGATCGGCTTCAAGGGCCCGATCCTGCTGGAGCCGAAGCCGCAGGAGCCGGCCAAGCACCAGTATGACTATGACGTAGCGACCTGCTACGCCACCATCGCCTCGCTCGGGCTCCAGAATGATGTGAAGCTCCATGTCGAGCAGAACCACGCGATCCTCGCCGGCCACACCTTCGAGCATGAGATCGCGCTGGCCGCGGCCTTGGGCGTTTTCGGCAGCATCGACATCAACCGCGGCGACTATCAGTCGGGCTGGGACACGGACCAGTTCGCTATGAACGTGCCGGAGATGGCTCTGGCCTTCCTGGAAATCCTCAAGGCCGGCGGCTTCACCACGGGCGGCCTCAACTTCGATGCCAAGATCAGGCGGCAGTCGATCGACCCCGATGACATGCTGCATGCCCATGCGGGCTCCATGGATGCCTGCGCGCGCGGCCTCCTGATCGCGGCGAAGATCCTCGAGGATGGCAAGCTCGGCCGCATTGTCGATGAGCGCTATGCCAAGTGGAAGGAGCCGAAGAACCAGGCGATGCTCTCGGGCAAGGAGACGCTCGAGTCGATTGCCGCGCGCGTTCATGCCGAGGGCATCGAGCCGCAGCCCAAATCCGGCCGCCAGGAACGGCTTGAGAATCTGATCAATTCATATCTCTGACAACAGACCCTGGGAGGACATACCATGCCGACGGACATCAAGGGACCAGCAATCTTCCTCGCGCAATTCGCGGGCGATGCAGCACCGTTCAATTCCTGGGATTCGATCACCAAATGGGCGGCCTCGCTCGGCTACAAGGGCGTGCAGATCCCGAGCTGGGACGGCCGCCTCTTCGACCTCAAGAAGGCCGCAACCTCGAAGACCTATTGCGATGAGGTGAAGGGTGTCGCCAAGGCCAATGGCGTGGAGATCACCGAGCTCTCGACCCATCTGCAGGGCCAGCTGGTGGCGGTTCATCCCGCCTATGACGAGGCCTTTGATGCCTTCGCACCAAAGGAATTCCACGGCGAGACCAAGGACCGGCAGAAATGGGCGGTTCAGCAGGTCAAATACGCAGCCAAGGCGTCGCGCAACCTTGGGCTTGATGCGCATGTGTCATTCCCGGGCGCGCTGTGCTGGCCCTTCCTCTATGGCTGGCCGCCGCGCCCGCCGGGCCTGATCGAGGAGAGCTTCTCGGAGCTCGCGCGCCGCTGGAAGCCGCTGCTCGACGTGTTCGACGAAAACGGCGTGGATTGTGGCTTCGAGCTGCACCCCGGCGAGGACGTCATGGATGGCGCCACGTTCGAGATGTTCCTCGAACGCCTCGACAATCATCCGCGCTGCATGATCAACTATGACCCGTCTCACTTCGTGCTGCAGCAGCTCGACTATCTTGATTTCATCGACATCTATCACGAGCGTATCTGCGCCTTCCACGTGAAGGACGCGGAGTTCAACCCGTCTGGCAAGCAGGGCGTCTATTCAGGCTTCCAGCCCTGGCTGAAGCGCGCGGGCCGCTTCCGTTCGCTGGGTGATGGGCAGGTGGATTTTGGCGCGATCTTCTCCAAGCTCGCTGGCTATAACTATGACAGCTGGGCGGTGCTCGAGTGGGAATGCTGTATCAAGGATTCGGTGCAAGGCGCCATTGAGGGGGCTCCCTTCATCGCGAGCCACATCATCAAGACCACCGAGAAGAGCTTTGATGATTTCGTCGCGGGCTCGGCCGACAAGGCCAAGATCAACCGCATCCTCGGCATCAAGTAGCGAAGGGAGACCGCGACATGGTATCGGGGCGCAGTGACGCAAATACGGGCCGCATCAGGCTCGGCATGGTGGGCGGCGGGCAGGGGGCCTTCATCGGCGCCGTGCACCGCTTGGCCGCACGGATGGACGATCAGTATGAGTTCGTGGCGGGCGCCTTGTCCGCCGATGCGAAGAAGGCGAAGGCATCGGGCGCGGAGCTGGGCCTGGCGCCTGACCGCATCTACACCGACTTTGCCGCCATGGCGAAGGAGGAAGCCAAGCGCGCCGACGGCATCGAGGCCGTCTCCATCGTGACACCGAACCACGTGCATGTGCCCGCAGCGATGGCCTTCATCGAGGCGGGCATCCATGTGATTTGCGACAAGCCGCTGTCGCTGAGCCTGAAAGAGGCGAAGGCGCTGGAGAAACTTCTGGCGAAGAACCCGGATGTCATCTTCGCGCTCACGCACAACTACTCGGGCTATCCGATGATCCGCCACGCCAAGGCGATGGTGAAGGCGGGAGAGCTGGGCGAGATCCGCGTGGTGCAGGGCGAATACCCGCAGGACTGGCTCACCACGGCACTGGAGAAGACGGGCCAGAAGCAGGCCGCCTGGCGCACGGATCCGAAGCGTTCGGGGGCAGGTGGCTGTGTCGGCGACATCGGCACGCACACCTATCAGCTGCTTTGCGATGTGTCGGGGCTGACGGGTGAGGAGCTCTCCGCCGATCTCACGTCCTTCGTGAAGGGCCGCGTGCTCGATGACAATGTGCATGTGATGCTCCGCTTCAAGGGCGGGGCCAGGGGCATGATCTGGGCGAGCCAGGTGGCGCCCGGCAATGAGAACGGCCTCAAGATCCGCGTCTACGGCGCCAAGGGCGGTCTCGAGTGGCGCCAGGAAGATCCGAACTATCTCTGGTACACGCCGTTTGCTGAGCCGAAGCGGCTCATCACCCGGGGCGGTGCGGGCTCAGGCCCCGCCGCGGGCCGTGTCACCCGCGTGCCGCCCGGCCACCCCGAAGGCTATCTCGAAGGTTTCGCCAACGTCTATTCAGAGGTGGCGCGCGCCATCAAGGCGAAGCGGGCAGGCAAGAAGCCGGACAAGGACGTGG
This sequence comes from Hyphomicrobiales bacterium, assembly GCA_040379425.1. Taxonomy (GTDB): domain Bacteria; phylum Pseudomonadota; class Alphaproteobacteria; order Rhizobiales; family Aestuariivirgaceae; genus Aestuariivirga. The sequence continues at coordinate 2,868 of JBEILC010000091.1, read as the reverse complement.
CGTTTCCGGGAATTGCCGACGGTGTCGCCGGCATGGCCTTCATCGAGGCCTGCGTGGCGTCGTCTGCGAAGAACGGGAAGTGGACGAAGCTGTGACCCTCAATCGTCCTGTCCCGCAGCGCGGGAGAGGAAGGGGCCCCGACGCAGTCGGGGGAGGTGAGGGAGCGCGGGCAGCTCACTCCGCCGGTGGTGCACTCAGGATGTGCTTCCTGAGCCGCCACACGCCGTACCACACGATCAGCACCACGAAGGGGATGATCAGCAGGCTGACGAGTTTCGTATCGGTCCGCGCATAGGCGCCAAGGCCTTCGATGAGCTTGGAGAGAATGCCGATCAGGTAATAGCTGATCGCCGCCACGGAGAGACCTTCGACCGTCTGCTGCAGGCGAAGCTGCTGGTGGCCGCGCTTTTCCATGGACTTCAGAAGCTTCTGGTTCTGTGCTTCCAGCGCGATGTCAACGCGGGTGCGCAGGAGGTTCGAGGCCCGCTCGCTCCGCTCCGCCAGGCTCTTGATGCGGTCGGCGACGGCCTGGCAGGTGGCCATGGCGGGCGAGAAGCGGCGGTCGAGGAAGACGCCGAGCCTCTGGAAGCTCATCACCTTCTCCTCGCCCAGCTCCGCGATGCGCTTGTCGACCAGAGCCGCATAGGCACGCGACGCGGCGAAGCGATAGCTGGTGCGGCTCGAGACCTCTTCGACGTCCCGCGCGATGCGCGAGAGTTCGGCGAGCAGTTCCTCATCCTCATGGCTCTCGCGCGCCGAGAGCATGTCCGCCGTGACCTTGGAGACAGCGCGCTCGAGGCCTGCGAGTTCCGCCTGCACCTTTCGCGCCAGCGGCAGCGCCAGCAGCGCCATCATGCGGTAGGTCTCGATCTCATGGATGCGGCGCACCACCCGGCCCAGCCGCAAGGGCGAGAGCCCATGGTCATGCACCAGCATGCGGGTGTAGCCATCCGGCCCGATGCGGAAGTCGGTCCAGACGGTGGCCTGTCCGGAGCTTGTCCGCGAACCTGCAAGGTCCTCATGGCCGAACATGGCGACGAGGTCTTCGGTGGTGGGGCTGTGCTCGCCCGGCGCCATGATGCGTGAATGGATGGCAACGAGCCTTGCGCCGGGCAGCCCGTCCACCCAGCCCACGGGCAGGATGGCGAGCGCCTCGCCCTTCTCAGGGCCACCCTCGGCCACGACGCTGACCCGGTAGAATTCGCCGTGGCGCTCATACTTGATCTGGCCGCCCGCGATCTCGGCTGAATGGTGGGGCGCCCCTGCGGGCGGCGGCTTGACGCCCAGGGCATCGCACAAGAGCTTCACATGGGAGGCCGGGTCCCCGTCGCCTTCCCTGATGGTGAACGCCAAATGAGTGACACGCGCCGGCGCTGCGACCGGCAGTCCGGGACGGCCGTGCAACTCGTCGTTTAAAACATACCTGAGTTCGTGATCACGCATGCCCCAATCCTTACGTTTTCTTTAGTTTGCCAGGTCACAGCGGTCAATCAATGCTGCGTGACACCCTTTTGACTGACGCATATTCAGCGTAAACACGGTTCTCGCGGAGGTGTCTCCGCTCAGGCGCATTGACCCGGCGCTGCCACGCAAGTCGGCGCGAGATGTCCGGCGCGCCCAGTTGGTCGATGCCACCATTTCTGCTCTTGACCGGAAGGGCTATGCTGCCCTGACATTGTCTGACGTCGCCAAGGAAGCTGGCCTCTCTACCGGTATCGTGATCTTCCATTTTTCCAGCAAGGACGGGCTCCTGGCGGCTGTGCTGAGCGCGCTGGCCGCCGAGTATCACCAGAACTGGCAGGCGCAGGTGCGGGCGGCGGGGCCTTCGCCCGCGGCGCGGCTCAAGGCCATGCTGCTGGCGGATTTTGACACTGCCATTTTCACGCCAGAGAAGCTTGCGGCCTGGGTGGCCTTCTGGGGCGAGGCCCCGGGGCCGCCCGGTGCATGACCAGATCTGCGCCCCTTATGATGCCAAGCGCCGGGGGGTTCTGGAGGGCCTGTGCCAGCAACTTATTGTCGAAGGCGGATACGAAATCGATTCCCGCCTCACTGGCCGCACGCTGGAGGCGCTGTGTGACGGCTTGTGGCTCGGGCTGGCTTCCTCTGCAGTGGGGCTGAAAGAGCGCGTTTCGGTGCCGGAAGCGCACAAGATCGTGGCGGCGGCACTCGCCTCACTGTTCCCGTGGCATTTTTCGCACGCGGCCTGAGTTGCGTACCTCGGATTTCCCCTTCCGCGCCCCCGCGAAATCACTATAACTGCCGCCGCAATCACCAGATATCCTCAACCCGGAGACCCTTCTCATGACGAAAGTCCGTGTCGCCATCAACGGCTTCGGCCGCATTGGCCGCAACATTGTCCGCGCCATCTATGAATCCGGCCGCCAGGACATTGACGTGGTGGCCGTCAACGACCTCGGCCCGGTCGAGACCAACGCCCACCTGTTGCAGTTCGACTCCATTCACGGCCGCTTCCCCCGCGAGGTGACGGTCAAGGGCGATTCGATCTCGATCGGCTCCGACCAGTTCAAGGTCACCGCCATCAAGGACCCGAGCCAGCTTCCCTGGAAGGATCTCGGAGTCGACATCGCGCTCGAGTGCACCGGCATCTTCACCGCGCGCGACAAGGCGGCGGCCCATCTGACCGCCGGCGCCAAGCGCGTTATCGTCTCGGCCCCGGCCGACGGCGCTGACTTCACCGTGGTCTATGGCGTCAACCATGACAAGCTGTCGAAGGACCACATGGTGATCTCGAATGCGTCGTGCACCACCAACTGCCTCGCCCCCGTGGCCAAGGTGCTGAATGACGGGATCGGCATCGAGAAGGGCATGATGACGACGATCCACTCCTACACCGGCGACCAGCCGACG
>JBEILC010000090.1:0-11646 GCA_040379425.1 Hyphomicrobiales bacterium | reverse complement strand
TGGAGCACGCCCAGCGCCGCCTGCTGATCAACTATCCCAAGCGTCAGGTCGGCAACCGGATGTATGAGGGCCAGACCTCGTTCCTGCCGCTGAAGCTCAACACGGCCGGCGTGATCCCGCCGATCTTCGCCTCCTCGCTGCTGCTGCTGCCGATCACGGTCGCCAATTTCAGCCAGGGGCAGGGGCCGGACTGGCTCAACACCCTGACGGCGATGCTGGGCCACGGACAGCCGCTGTTCCTCGCGCTCTATGCCATCTTGATCATCTTCTTCGCCTTCTTCTATACCTCCATCATGTTCAACCCGAAGGAGACGGCGGATAATCTGAAGAAGTACGGCGGCTTCATTCCGGGCATCCGGCCCGGTGACCGAACGGCAGAATACATCGACTATGTGCTGACTCGCATTACCGTCATCGGTGCGCTTTACCTGACCCTGGTGTGCTTGCTGCCTGAATTCCTGATCGGCTACACGGGCGTTCCCTTCTACTTCGGCGGCACTTCGCTGCTGATCGTGGTGAGCGTGACCATGGACACAGTTGCCCAGGTGCAAGGACATCTTCTGGCCCAGCAATATGAGGGCCTGATCAAGAAGTCCAAGCTCAGGGGTAGTAAACGGTGAACATCATACTTCTCGGCCCCCCGGGGGCCGGCAAGGGGACCCAGGCCAAGCTCATCGAAGAGCGCCATGGCATGAAGCAGCTCTCGACCGGCGATATGCTGCGCGCCGCGGTGGCACAGGGAACCGAGACGGGCCGCAAGGCCAAGGAAATCATGGACCGGGGCGAACTCGTTCCGGACGCCGTGGTGGTCGGGATCATCGCCGACCGCCTGGATCAGCCCGACGTCAGGAAGGGTTTTATCCTCGATGGCTTCCCGCGCAACACGGCCCAGGCCGAGGCGCTTGACAAGATGCTGACCGGCAAGGGCCTCAAGCTCGATGCCGTGGTGGAGATGAAGGTGGACGATGAGGCGCTCGTCGAGCGCATCACCGGCCGCTTCACCTGCGCCAAGTGCGGCAAGGGCTATCACGACCGGTTCGAGAAGCCGAAAGTGAAGGGCGTATGCGACGTGTGCGGGGGAACCGAGTTCACCCGCCGCGCCGATGACAACGAGAAGACGGTCCGTGACCGGCTTTCCGTCTACAACACGCAGACCGCGCCGCTGGTCCAGTACTATGGCGGGCGCGGAACGCTGAAGACAATCGACGGCATGGCGGACATCACGGAAGTGACCCGCCAGATCGAGGGCGTGCTGAAAGGGGCTTGAGACTGGTATTTGCGGTGTTCTCGAGGTTGACGCGGATGCGATTCCCCTCTAGATACAGCGCCAATCTCGGTCGAGGACAGGCTGACTTCAGGGGGAAATCCCCTTGGGGTACGGCCTTATGCCTGTGGAAGGCGCCGGTCGAAACAGGCAAACTTACACGAAGTCAACAGCCCAAGCTGTTGAAGTGATTAGGAGAACAGGCGTGGCCCGTATTGCAGGCGTCAACATTCCGACCAACAAGCCCGTGGCGATTTCGCTGCGCTACATTTATGGAATCGGCCCCGTCAATGCGGTCGAGATCTGTGAGAAGACGAAGATCGAGCCTGCCAAGCGCGTAAACGAGCTTTCCGACGCCGAAGTGCTGGCAATCCGCGAAGTCATCGACCGTGACTACATGGTCGAGGGCGACCTGCGCCGCGATGTCTCTATGAACATCAAGCGCCTTGTGGACCTCGGCTGCTACCGTGGCCTCCGCCACCGCAAGGGCCTGCCCGTCCGCGGCCAGCGCACCCACACCAACGCCCGCACCCGCAAGGGTCCCGCCAAGGCAATCGCCGGCAAGAAGAAGTAAAGGCTGAAAGAACATGGCTAAGGAAGCTCAACGTCCGCGCCGCAAAGAGCGCAAGAACATCTCCTCCGGCGTGGTGCACGTGAATTCGTCGTTCAACAACACGATGATCACCATCACCGACGTGCAGGGCAACGCCATTGTCTGGGCCTCGGCCGGCAAGCTGGGCTTCAAGGGATCGCGCAAGTCGACACCCTACGCCGCCCAGGTCGCAGCCGAACAGGTTGGCCGCGCCGCCATGGAGCATGGCATGCGCACCGTCGAAGTTGAAGTCTCCGGCCCGGGCGCTGGCCGTGAATCGGCTCTGCGCGCCCTGCAGGCCTGCGGCCTTCAGGTGACCTCGATCCGTGACGTGACGCCGATCCCGCACAACGGTTGCCGTCCGCCGAAGCGCCGCCGCGTCTAACCGGCTGGCCGCCGCCGCCTGGAGATTATCCGGGCGGTCCATGACATCTTTGTGAAAACATGGCTGCCTTCGGGGGAGCCGGATTTTCGACAGGAAACACAAACCGATGCAAGTGAACCAGAAGAACTGGCAGGAACTGATCCGTCCGTCGAAGCTCGAGGTGCAGCCGGGCCGTGACCGCCGCCGCGTCGCCACCTTCGTGGCCGAACCGCTTGAGCGTGGCTTCGGCACGACTCTCGGCAACGCGCTGCGCCGCATCCTGCTGTCTTCGCTTCAGGGTGCTGCCGTCACCTCCGTTCACATCGACGGCGTGCTGCATGAGTTCTCCTCCATCGCCGGCGTCCGCGAGGACGTGACGGACATGATCCTGAACATCAAGGAAATCGCCATTGGCATGCAGGGCGAAGGCCCCAAGCGGCTGATGCTCCGCAAGGATGGTCCGGGCGTTGTCCGCGCCGGCGACATTCAGGTGACGGGCGATATCCAGATCCTCAACCCCGAGCATGTGATCTGCACGCTGGACGAGGGTGCGGCAATCCGCATCGAGTTCACGGTCGCTACCGGCAAGGGCTATGTCTCCGCCGAGCGCAACCGCCCCGAGGACGCGCCGATCGGTCTGATCCCGGTCGATTCGATCTATAGCCCGGTGAAGCGTGTGTCCTTCAAGATCGAGAACACCCGCGAGGGCCAGATCCTCGACTATGACAAGCTGATCATGAACGTCGAGACCGATGGCTCGGTCTCGCCTGAGGACGCCGTTGCCTATGCCGCGCGCATCCTGCAGGACCAGCTCTCCGTGTTTATCAACTTATCGGAGCCGTCCCAGGCCATCATCGAGGAGAGCCGCCCCGAGCTCGAGTTCAACGCCGCCCTTCTCAAGAAGGTCGACGAGCTGGAGCTTTCCGTGCGCTCCGCCAACTGCCTGAAGAACGACAACATCGTCTACATCGGCGACCTCATCCAGAAGACGGAAGCGGAGATGCTCCGTACACCGAACTTTGGACGCAAGTCACTGAACGAGATCAAGGAAGTTCTGGCCCAGATGGGGCTGCATCTCGGCATGGAAGTGCCGAACTGGCCGCCCGAGAACATCGAAGAACTGGCCAAGAAGTACGAACAACATTATTGAGAACCCGAACGGCGCGGCCTTCGAACGGCGCCGGAATTGAAGGAGAACGGTTATGCGTCATGGTTTCAGGGGCCGCCGGTTCAACCGCACGGCAGAGCATCGTCAGGCGATGTTCGCCAACATGGCTGCGGCATTGATCAAGCATGAGCAGATCGTGACCACGCTGCCCAAGGCCAAGGATCTTCGCCCGGTTGTTGAAAAGCTGGTGACGCTCGGCAAGAGCGGCAGCCTGCATGCCCGCCGCACCGCCATGGCGCAGCTCCGGGACGAGACGCAGCTCAAGAAGCTGTTCGACGTGCTGGCCAAGCGCTATGCCAGCCGCAACGGCGGCTACCTCCGCATCATGAAAGCCGGCTTCCGCTATGGCGACCAGGCCCCGATGGCGGTGATCGAATTCGTGGATCGCGACGTCAACGCCCGCGGCCTCGACTCCGGCCCGAGCCAGAAGACCGAGGAACCGGCAGAAGCCGCCGCCTGATCTGGCGGATTTTCCGGGTTTTGGAAAGGCGGCGGAAACGCCGCCTTTTGTTTTTGGCAAGCCACGAACTGCCGCAGTGGTTCAACCTCTGGTCATTCGGGACAGAATCGCGGATTCTACCCGCACGGATGGCAAACAGCTTCGACATCTTCAATGCAAGCCGGGAGTTCTTCGCCGATGGCGCCGAATCCTGCAGGTTCCTGCGCAGCTCATGCGAGCGGCTGGGCGTGCTCAATCTCTCCTACTGGTTCCTCGGGACGTCGAGCGAAATTCCCGACCGGATGAGTTGGTTTTCGACCTATGACCAGGGCTACACGGAGCTTTACCAGCGGGAGTTCACGCCGCTGCGGGACAAGGTCTTCCAGATCGGCTTCCGCGATCTTCTGCCCGTCGATTGGGAAAACGTGCGGCGGGTGGATGAGACGGTGGCGAGCATCCATGAGCTGGCCGAAGGCTTCGGGGTTGGGCGGCACGGAATCTCATTCCCGATCCGCGAGCCGGGGGTGGGGGACGCGATGTTCTCCGTCAACTTCGGCTGCGAGGACCGGCACTGGGCCGAGGTGCGCGCCAATCGCGTGAGCGAGGTGCATCTCTTCGCCCATTACTTCCACCTGCGCATGAAGTCAGTCATCGCCACGCAGGCGGTGACCGCCGAATTCGACCTGAGCCCGCGCGAGCGCGAAGTACTGCTGTGGGCGTCCGAAGGCAAGACGGCATGGGAGACGGCGCAACTCCTCAGGGTAAGCGAGAGCGCCGTCAACCTCTACACCAGCAATGCCCTGAACAAGCTGCGCGCCAAGACCAAGACCCAGGCCGTGGCGATTGCGGTCAGGAACGGCGTGCTGAACTAGGGCGCGGGCTCATAAGCGCGTAGCCAAATCCGGATTGATGCCAACGTGATGAAGGCAAGGTCGTTTGCCGCGAGCTTGTCATATCGTGTTGCGACCCGTCTGGAGCGTGCAGCCTTGGCCTAGCTCAAACCAAGGGGGAGCTAAGCCGAAATGAAAGCGACATTGACGTTGCCGGTGAGTAGCGGGTAGACAACATGGTTTAATGACCGGTGGCGCCATTCGCCGAGCCTCGGTCTTGCAAGAGTTGCCAATTGGCACAAACCTCGATCTTAACAGGCCAGTCATCTCGTGAATGTCGGGTTGGACAGGGCAGCTACACTTGGAGAGAAAAAGATGTCATCACGACGTGATCTTATCCGGGCCGTGCCTGCAGCAGGTGCGGCATTGGTGCTGGCCGAAGCAGGCGTACCGGACCGCGCGGCAGCGCAGGTGGCAGTGCCAGATCTGAACGGCTGGCATAGCCCTTCGCTGGTAGAGGCCACAGTGACAGGCCCAAATGGGGCCATTACCACAAGGGCGGCGTTGAATGCCAACATCAAGCTGGGCGCGCTGGAAAAATCAGCCGTCGAGGTGGCGCCGGGTGTCTGGCTGTTGTCGGGTTGGGGCCTGGCGCACAGCATGGCCGTGCAGGCCGCCGAGGGCTGGATCATTGTGGACACTGGCGATTCCACCCGCGCGGCCGCAGAGATGCGCGCCAAGCTGGAGGAGGCGGTTGGTGGCAAGATCAAGGTGGCGGCGATCCTCTTGACGCATTGGCACTATGCCGATGGCACCGCCGCCTGGGTGGATGAGGGGGCGGAGGTCTGGGGGCATGAATGGCTGGATGCGAATCGCAACGCTTCGTCGGGGGTCAGCGTCAAGGCCGGTTTCTATCAGGCGCGAGCCATGGCGCAGTTCGGGGTGCTGCACCCCACTGAAGGGCCGGACGCATTCCCCAATAAGATGGGTTTCACGCTGGACAAGCTCTTGGGCGCCTCAAGCTATCAGCCGCCGACGCGGCTGTTCACGCACGGCAAGATCGAAACCTTCACCATCGCCGGCGAAGAGGTGGAGGTTGCGCCGAACCGGTCGGATACGTCCGACAGCGTCGGTTTCTACTTTCCTGCCCGCCGGACTTGGATCACCAATTTCATGGTACAGGGCTTCATCTTCAACATCTATACCCTGCGCGGCGGGCCGTTCCGCGACCCGCTGCCCTGGCTGGAAGACAACCGCTGGATCGAGCAGAAGGATGCCGTGGTATTGCTGGACGTGCATTCGGCCCCGCTGATCGGCGCCGAGAACGTGCGCGCGGCGGTGCAGCGCAGCATGGCGCAGGTTCAGATTATCCATGACCAGACCTTGCGGATGATCGCGCGCGGCATGGATGCGCGCGAGGCTGCTGAGGCGGTTTTCATACCCGCCGCACTGCGGGAAGGCTGGGAAACCTATGGTCAGGTCGAGAGCCACGTCCGGCAGATCTACAACGGCACGGTTGGTTGGTTCGGCAACGATGTCTATGAAATCAATCCACTGTCGCTGCATGACGAGGCGGCGCAGATGGCGATGCTGGCAGGCGGCTTCGATCAACTCCGCAAGGCGGCCAGCGACGCGGCCGCCGCTGGCGGCATCGGCAACTGGCAATGGGCGCTGAAGCTGACCTCCGCCCTGCTGCGGCTTGACCCGCAGGATGCGGGGGCACGGCAAGCCCGTGCCGTGGCGGCGCGGGCCTTGGGCCAGCACACCACTTCGGCCAATGCGCGCGGGTTCTATATCACCGAGGCTTTGGAGATGGAGGGCGCGCTATCGGTCGCCGGCAAGCCGGTGACGATGGCGTTGGTGCGGGCAGGGGTGGGAACCCCAAGCAAGGCCGACCTGGTAGCCTCCCCGGCCGAGGTCAGTCTGGAGTTCTTGCGCTACATGGTCGATCCTGCGCAAGCGGAGGGCAAGACGGCCGATTTCACTGTGGCGCTGGCCGGGGTTGATGCGACACATCGGGTGATCTTGCGCAACAGCGTGATGCTGGTGGAAGGCACGGCGTCCAAGGCCAACCTGCATCTGCAACTGACGCCCGAAGATTTGGCCGACCTGATCCTTGGTAACCGCTCTTTTGCCGCTCTCGATCCTGTGCTGGTCGATTTCGAAGCGTCGCTGGACCGCAGCCATCTGCTACTACTGCCCGAAGGTATAGGCAAGAGCCTGGACGATCCTCATGAACAGGAGCGGCTGACGGCATTGGGCGAACAATAGACCGCGCATATTTGCATCAAGGGAGCGAATACAGCTGCGCTTCTCGGCGCCTATATCACATTTGTAGGCGCGGAGCGGGTAGAAGCGCAACAGGCGGACGCGTTTCCGGTTGTGGACTGGGCTTTATAAGTACACGACCTAGATATCAGCCGTTATAGACCTCGCCCACCGGCACGACGGCGTGGCCGCCATAACCGTTGAACATCGTCGAGGTGGCGATGCCGTAGGCGCCCAGCGTGCCGAACTCGATGTAGTCCTCGTCGCGGATGTCGACCGGCAGGTCGAGCTTGGCCGGAAGCACATCCAGCGGGTCGCAGGTGGGGCCGAAAACCTTCCACGGCTTGGTGGGGCCTGCCAGCACCTTTCCATCGCGGATGACGCGGTAGGGCGGCTGCAGCTCCGGAACCTGCATGAACTCCATGAGGCCGCCATAGACGCCGTCATTGATGAAGATGTCATCGCCATCCGAGCAGACGAGCTTTATGCGGGTCAGCAGTGACATGGAATTCGCCACGAGGCCGCGGCCCGGCTCGCATTCCAGCTGGGGCTCCGTGCCCTTGCCGAAATGGCGTGCCGTGGCCTCCGCAATGACGCGGAAGAAATCCTCAAGGGGTGCCGGCTTGCTCAGCGGATAGTGCATGGGAAAACCGCCGCCGACATTGAGCTTGCCGATATGCACGCCAGCCGCACGCGCAATCCGGGCCGCAGCCTCGATGTGGCGGCCATAGACGGCGGGATCCCGCGACTGGGAGCCGGGATGGAATGTCATCATGGGCACATATCCGCGGCGCACAATGTCCTGGAGGAGTTCGATGGCGATGTGCTCAGGCGCGCCGAACTTGGTGGAAAAGTCATGCGCGGAGGCCGCCCGGTCGCGCGGCAGCACGAAGCGCACCGCCAGCTCGAGGCTCGGGTCGTCGCCCACGATGGCGGCGATCTTGGCTACTTCCTCGCGCGCGTCCACCGCGAAGCGGCGGCAGCCGTACTTGGTGTAGGCATCGGCGATCTCGCGCCGGGACTTGACCGGATTGTGGTAGTGAAAATGGGCACCGGGCGCCACCGCATGGACGAGCGCCATTTCCTGCACCGAGGCCACGTCCCAATGGGAAAGCCCGGCCCTTGCCAGGGCAGCGGTCACCTCACGCGAGGGGTTCGACTTCACCGCAAAGCTCACCGTGCCCGGAAAACCCTTGGTGAAACGGCTGAGCCGTGCCGCCAGCGCATCGGCGCTGAAGCAGAACACGGCCTCCTCCGGATCCATGCTGGCCGCCACGGCAGGCGCATCGGCGTAGATGGGGGCGGCGACGACACTCAGGGCAGCACGGGTCATGGGGACCTCCGTTGGGTCAGGGGACAAAAGAGAGTTGTGAGATAACGCCGTGCCCTGTTGGATTACACACGGCAAAATGCTGAAATGTGACGTCTGAGTCGTCATTCCGACGTCAAAGGACCCCATTTCGACAATGGTACAGATCACGCCCAAGGACGAGGAGCTGATTGCACTCCTCAAAAGCGATTCACGCGAGCCCGTTGCATCGCTGGCACGCAAGCTCGGCCTGTCGCGCACGACGGTTCAGGATCGGCTGAAGCGGCTTCAGGAGTCGGGTGTCATCGCCTCATATACCATCCGCCTCTCCCGCGAGACGGAACAGGGCGGCATGCGGGCCTTCGTGACGCTTGCGGTGGAGCCGCGCCGCCAGGTCGAGGTCGGCAAGCAGCTGGCACGCTTTCCGCAAATCGAGACGCTGCACACGGTAAGCGGGAAGTTCGACCTGATCGCGCAGGTGAAGGCCTCTTCTTCCGAAGCCATGGACCAGCTGATCGACAGCATCGGCCAGATTGCAGGGATCACTCGGATCGAGACTTCGGTCATTTTGTCGACAAAGCTTGATCGCAGATAGGGCGCGTTCAAAGCGCCAGAAGGAGCACCATGCGTCTCGTCACCACCGTTCTCTCCGCCCTCCTGCTGTTCATGACGGGCCCGCTCGCCTGGGCGGAAGAAAGGATCGTGCCCCAGTCCTCCGGCGAATTGCAGATGTCCTTCGCGCCGCTTGTGAAGCGGACCGCACCTGCCGTCGTCAACGTCTATGCGCAGCGCGTGAGCGTGGCGCAGGGCAACCGTTTCTTCGACGATCCCTTCTTCCGCCGTTTCTTCGGCGATGACGGCTCCTTCGGCCGGCCGCGCGAGCGCGTCCAGAATTCGCTGGGCTCCGGTGTGATCGTCGACCCTCAAGGCCTCATCGTCACCAACAATCACGTGATCGCCAATGGCACCGACATCAAGGTGGTGCTGGCCGACCGGCGTGAATTCGAGGCGAAGGTGCTGCTCACCGATGAGCGGACCGACCTGGCCGTGCTCAAGATCGATGTGACGGACGAGGATCTGCCCGCACTGAGGCTGGGCGATTCCGATGGCCTTGAGGTGGGCGACCTGGTGCTCGCCATCGGCAACCCGTTCGGCGTGGGACAGACGGTGACGAGTGGCATCGTCTCCGCGCTGGCGCGGACGAGGGTGGGGGTCAGCGACTATCAGTTCTTCATCCAGACCGATGCGGCGATCAACCCGGGCAATTCCGGCGGTGCGCTGGTCAGCATGAAGGGCGAGCTCATCGGCATCAACACCGCGATCTTCTCGCGCTCGGGCGGATCCATCGGCATCGGCTTCGCCATCCCGACCAATATGGTGAAGACGGTGGTGGCCACGGCGGAAAGCGGCAGCGACGCCATCAAGCGGCCGTGGCTTGGCGCGGAGTTGCAGGACGTTACTTCCGACATTGCCACATCGCTCGGCATGGCGCGGCCTGAGGGCGCGCTGGTGGTGAGCCTCCACCCCGACAGCCCGCTCACGGCCTCGGGCCTGAAGCGCGGCGACATCATCCTCGCCATCGAGGGAAAGCCCGTCGAGAATGCGCAGGAGCTGGGCTACCGCGTGGCGACGACTCCTATCGGGGCCACGACCATCGTCGAGTATCTGCGCAAGGGTGAACGGCGGGAAACGCAGGTCACCATGGTTGCGGCGCCCGAAACAGTGGAACGCCAGGACACGCTGATCGAGGGCCGCAACCCGCTGGCCGGTGCGGTGGCGACCAACTTGTCGCCCGCCGTCGCAGATGAGCTGGGCCTTCCGGCTGCCACCCAGGGCGTTGCCATCACCAAGCTCGAGGGGGGACCCGCAAGGCGCTTCTTCAGGCGTGGCGATATCGTGCTTGAGATCAATGGCACTGTGATCGACAGTGTCGAGGCGCTGCAGAACGTGCTGGAGAGTGATGCACGGCTCTGGCGCATCGCCATCGACCGGGGCGGACGCATCCTGAAGATCGCCGTGGGCGGGTGATGGCGAGCCTGTTCCAGGCGGCCGGCCTCGGTAAGGATGCGCCCCGCCCGCTGGCGGACAGGCTGCGCCCGCAGAGGCTTTCGGACGTCGTGGGGCAGGACCATCTGGTGGGGCCTGACGGGGTGATCACACGGATGCTGGCCGCGGGCCGCATCCCCTCCATCATCCTGTGGGGCCCGCCGGGGACGGGCAAGACGACCATCGCGCGCCTGCTGGCAGGCGAGACGGGACTTGCCTTCGAGCAGATCTCCGCGATCTTCTCTGGCGTCGCCGAACTCAAGAAGGTGTTCGAGCAGGCCCGTATCCGGCGCGAGCAGGGGCGGGGCACGCTGCTGTTCGTGGACGAGATCCACCGCTTCAACAAGTCTCAGCAGGACTCGTTTCTGCCTTATGTCGAGGACGGCACCATCATACTCGTCGGCGCCACGACCGAGAATCCCAGCTTCGAGCTCAATGGCGCGCTGCTCTCCCGCGCGCAGGTGCTGGTGCTGAACCGGCTCGACCCGGAGGCGATGCAGGCGCTGATCGGCCGGGCCGAGATGTTCGAGCGCCGGCCGCTTCCCGCCGACGCTGCCGCGCGTGACGCGATGATCGGCATGGCCGACGGTGACGGGCGCTATTTCCTCAACATGCTGGAAGAGGTCTTCGCCGCCGTACCCGAAGGCGGCTCGCCGCTCGACCCCGAGACGCTGGCGCGCACGGTGCAGAAGCGCATGCCGCTCTATGACAAGGCGGCGGACGGGCATTACAATCTGATCTCCGCGCTGCACAAGTCCATGCGCGGCTCGGACCCTGATGCCGCGTTGTATTACCTGGCGCGCATGCTGGTGGCGGGGGAGGACCCGCTGTTCATCGTGCGCCGCGTGGTGCGCATGGCGATCGAGGATGTGGGGCTGGCGGACCCCGAAGCCCTGCACCAGGCTCTGGCCGCGAAGGAGACCTATGATTTCCTCGGCAGCCCCGAGGGCGAATTGGCCATCGCGCAGGCGGTCGTCTATGTGGCGAGTGCGCCGAAGTCCAACGCGCTCTACACGGCCTTCAAGGGGGCGACGGAGCGGGCGAAGCAGACGGGCTCTCTCATGCCGCCGAAGATCATCCTGAACGCGCCGACGAAGTTGATGAAGCAACAGGAATATGGCGCGGGTTATCGCTATGACCATGACCAGCCGGATGCGTTTTCGGGCCAGAACTATTTCCCGGATGGCATGGGGCGGGAGAAATACTACGACCCCGTCGAACGCGGCTTCGAGCGTGAGGTGAAGCGGCGGCTCGAGTATTGGGCGAAGCTGCGGAAGGAGCGGGGCCCCTCCTAGTTCCGTCATTCCGGCGAAAGCCGGGATGGCAGTCTAGAGCGGAATGACTCTACGTGGACCCATATCCGGCG
>JBEILC010000089.1:0-11772 GCA_040379425.1 Hyphomicrobiales bacterium | reverse complement strand
GCTGTCCTTCCTGGCTTCGAGTCTGGCCGGAGGCGCGCTGGTGCTGGCGTTCCGGGAGGTGCTGCGGGGGTCCGGATGGCTCTTTGTCGCAATCTACCTGGCCGCCGCACTCCTTGCGCATGTTGCCGACATCGCCCTAAGACTGCTCCTTGCGAGGCAGGCCGGGGGCCCGTCTTCAAGGGACGCATAACAAGCTTGACCATTACCGGAGGGTAAACTGATGCCGAAAGCAACCATTCTCGCCGCACTGACGGCCGCCTTGCTCATCGCCGGCCCGGCTCATGCCGAGGGCGACGCCGCCAAGGGCGAAAAGGTTTTCGCCAAGTGCAAGGCCTGCCACGAAGTCGAGAAGGGCGTGAACAAGGTCGGTCCGACGCTGAAGGGTGTGGTTGGCCGCAAGGCCGCTTCGGCCGAAGGCTACAAATATTCCGAAGCCATGACCGCCAAGGGTGCCGAAGGCGTGGTGTGGGACGAGGCGACGCTCGCCGCCTACCTGCCGGACCCCAAGGCCTTCGTGCCCAAGACCAAGATGGCCTTCGCCGGCCTCAAGAAGCCGGAAGAGGTGGCGGACGTGATCGCCTACCTCAAGGCCCATCCCTGATCCATGACCGGGCTTGGGGTGCGCTAGGTCATGAGTGACATCGGCCGCCGCAAGCGTGACCATATCGACATCGTGATGTCCGGCGTGGCGCGGCATGCCGCGCCCGCCGGCTTCGACCAGATCCACTTCCTGCACAATGCGCTGCCGGAAGTGGATTTTCATTCCATCGACCTCGCCACGGAATTTCTCGGGCGGCGGCTAAGGCTGCCGTTCCTTGCGTCTTCCATGACGGGCGGACCCGACGTTGCCGAACGCGTGAACCGCGCCATTGCGGAAGCCGCACAGACCCTGGGGTTTGCGATGGGGGTCGGCTCGCAGCGCATCTCGCTCACCACCGATGACCGCCACGGGCTTGGCCCCGAACTCCGCCGCATCGCGCCTGACATGCCGATCTACGGCAATCTGGGTGCCGTGCAACTCGTCACCGGCATGGGGATCGACGACGCGCGCCGCGCGGTGGAGCAGATCGAGGCGGATGCGCTGATCCTGCACCTGAACCCGCTGCAGGAAGCGCTGCAGGAAGGCGGCGACCGCAACTGGGCGGGCGTGGAGGCCGCAATCGAAAGGCTGGCGCGCAGGCTGGGCGTTCCACTCATCGCCAAGGAGGTGGGAAGCGGCATCTCTGGCGCGGTGGCGCGAAGGCTGGTCAATTGCGGTGTTGCCGCCATCGATGTGGCGGGGGCAGGCGGCACGAGCTGGGCCGCCGTCGAGGGCAGCCGGGCGGCGGGTGCCGAAGGCCAGTCCCTGGGTGAGATCTTCCGCAACTGGGGCATTCCGACGGCGCGCGCACTCGTAGATGTGCGAGAGGCCTGCCCGGAGGTGCCGCTCATTGCATCGGGCGGCATCCGCCACGGGCTGGATGGCGCGAAGGCCATCCGGCTTGGCGCATCGCTCGCGGGCCAGGCGGCCTCGCTGCTGGGCCCCGCGATGCAGGGGACAGAGGCGGTGATCGCCCATGTCGAAACCTTCGCAACGGCACTCCGCATCGCCTGCCTCGCCACGGGCTCCCGCGACCTCGCGGCGCTGGGGCATGCGCCCTTGATGGAATAGGGCGGAAGCACCCCGCGTTTGAAAGGCGTCTCTTGCCTTTCTTTTCCGGCGCAGCGGGAGAGGTTAGCGGAAGCATGCAGAAATGCGTTTTTCCAAATGTTATCCAACGCGTCTGCTTGGCGCTTAATCTCCTCCGCTCTTTCCACTATCTTCAGCGTGATCCGGATTGCGCAGAGAGTGACGGTGAGTGAGAGCGTGAAGGTTGATCAGCTCCCGTGGGACATGACGAGACACCTCGTGAACCAGGGGATATGCGAGGCGTTCTTCGAGGTTGCAGGGGACCACTACCCGGATCTGCTTCTCAAGGTTCGCGAGAATATCGCCCGTGCCGTGAGCCGATGGCTGATGGAGGAAGGCGGGCGGGCGGAGGTCCGGTGGTCAGACGCGGACAACCGCTTTGCCGGACGGCTCAAGGGCTTCGGGGACGACATCTGTTTTCATGGGGAAACACCGGCCGAGGTGCTGCAGGCCTTCGTCGAGTCCGTGCGAAACCAGCGCCCCAAGCGGGCTACCTGACGATCCTGCAAGCAGGCCAAGAGAAAAGACAGGCCGCAATGACGGCCTGTCTTCAAGGGAACATCAGATTTCGCGCGTGAGTGCCGTTACCACATCAGGCCCTTGCTGCGGGTGAGGAGCGGCATGCCGATGAGGGACGACAGCGGCGTGCCCTTGCGGCTCAGCGTGGCCATGCCGACGAGTGAGGACAGCGGCGCGGGGTCGGAACTGAGCAGCGGCATGCCAAACGCGCCCGAGAAGCTGCAGTCCGTGCCGAACAGCGGCGGAATGCCCATCACCCGTGAGGCGGGGGTGGGGTCGCGGAACAGCACATCCAGCGCGAAGGCGCTGGAGAGCGGCGTGGCCTCATCCCACAGCCGGGCGGGCTCGGGATCGGGCAAGCCGGATGCGATGGGACCATGAGACTCGAGAACGCTGGTGGCCAGCATGCCGAAGCCGAAGGGCGCATGCACCGTGACCAGCGAACCGCCCTTGGCGACGCCCGCGGCATAGATCCTGGCATCCGACAGCAGCACGCGGCCGAGCGCGATCTGCGCGGCAATGGCCGAGACCGGCGCATCGGGGTTGGTGGGCGGGTTGACGACGTGGACATCGTCGAAACCCTCTTCCGCCAATTCGGAAGCGGCGGCGCGGGCGGCTTCCGCTGTGGCAAACATCCGGCTTATTTCGTGGCTCATGGCAACTCCCTCTGGGCTGGCCTGGTTATGGTTTCAATCGATCTGGGCTTTCGTGCCTGGCCCGAGTCTGGTGGTGGCGCTTCGAAAAATGCCAAACATTGTTACGATTGCCGCCAAGAGCAAGATCACCTCCAGCGAATAGACGGCAGCATAGGGCAGCATGGGACCAGAATCGGTGAGCGCGGCCACGGCATCGCGGATGATGCCGCCAGAGGCGACACCGATCCCCGCGGCGGTGGCCTGAACGGCACCCCAGGCGCCCAGCGCCAGGCCGCGCTGCCCGTCCGGCGCGTGGTTCATGGTGGCGGTGAGCGTGCCATGGCCGAACAGCCCGGCGCCAAAGCCCACGAAAAGCGTGCCCAGCACGAACAGGACGGGCATCGAGATGATGCCTGAAACAATGATCATCACGAAGGCGGGCACACCCACCCAGGCGCCGATCGCCGCCATGCGGAACGGGTCGAAGCCGCGGCTGAGCACATAGGAGGCGAGCGTGAAACCGACGAGGCCGCCACCCGCCATGGCCGCCGTCAGAAGCGTCGTCCGCGAGACGGCAAGCCCGAGGACCTGGCCGCCATAAGGCTCCAGCATTACGTCCTGCATGCTGAAGGCGAGCGTGCCCAGCCCCACGGCGAGGAGCCGCCTGACGGCCTTGTCACCGGAGATGAAGACGGACCAGCTTTCCTGGAACGTCGGATCACGCTGGCCGGCCTGAAGTGGCCTGGCGCCGCCGCGCGGCTCCTGCTTCCACACGGCGATGGCGTTCAACGCGAGGATGGCGACTGCCGAGCCCTGGATCACCTGGATAAGCCGGCCGTTGGTGAAATTCTCGAGGAGTGCGCCGAACACCAGCGCGCTTACGATCGAGCCGAAGAGCAGGGCCACATACATGAGGCCGACGACCTGGGGCTGCCGTTCCGGCGGCGTCAGGTCCGTTGCGAGTGCCAGGCCCACGGTCTGGGTGATGTGAAGGCCCGCACCGACAAGCAGGAAGGCGAGGCCCGCCGCGAGCTGGCCCACCCACGCGGGCAAGCTGGCCGACTCGCCCTGATGCGCCAGCACGAGGAGTGCGAAGGGCATGATGGCCAGCCCGCCGAACTGCACCATGGTGCCCTTGTAGATGAATGGAACCCGCTTCCAGCCCAGCTCCGAGCGATGCGTGTCCGACTTGAATCCGATGAGCGCGCGCAAGGGCGCAAAGATGAGCGGCAAGGCCAGCATGACCGCGACGAGCGAGGCCGGAACGCCGAGCTCCACGATCATCACGCGGTTGAGCGTGCCGACGAGCAGCACGAGCGACATGCCCGCACTGACCTGGAAAAGCGAAAGCCGGAGCAGGCGCGAAAGCGGCACATCGGCCGTCGCGGCATCCGCGAAGGGCAGGTAACGGGTGCCGAGGCCGACCCAAGCCCTCATCATGCTTTCACTGAGGCGGTTCATCGCTTGTACCTGTTCAAGGTCTTATCCCGCGCAAAACCGGTCAACGATAGGTGTGCGGTGCGGACAGCCACCTTGGGGCCTGCCCTCCGCGAGCCCGCGCACCTATCGCTACGTTGACGCCGACCCGCAGGCAATGCCGGGCGCGACCGTGATCGCGCTCGCATCGCCCGCGCGAGGGGAAGGCTATTGTGTGTCCGGTTGCGGCACCGGCGCCTCGAGCGAGGATACCTGAACCGCCTGGCCGGCCTGATCCGGAACCACTGTCACCGTGATGACATAGCCCTGATCGGTCTTGACCACGTTGGACGCGACGGGAGCGATCGTCGTCTCGGCCGAGGCCGTCTTGGCGCCGCCGCCCTCGAAGAACTTCGACATCCAGGTGGTGTTGGTCATCACCGAGGCGTGTACGATCAGCGAGGTCACCAGCACGCCGCCGATGAACAGGGGCAGACCCACGGTGGGGTTTACCACGCACCAGATTCTTCCTTGGTTCATGTCAGTCTCCTCTAATTCATCCAGGGCGAAAGAGTGTACGCCAAGATGTGGGCGATGAGGGAGATCACGAAGAACACACGCGCGCCGTCAATGACGTGCTTGTGCAGCTCTTCGGATTCCCTGATGGTGAGGCCGGTGGGCCACACCCTGTTCGGATCGTCTGACATCTGATTATCCTCCAGATTTAGACTTCGTTTCGTGCTGGACCTGCACGCAGGTTTCCCGTTGTCTGATCAACAACAAGACTCGTGTGTCGGCGCCTCATGGGTTCGGCACCGAAAGTTCAGGGTATTCCTTGGCCATGCTGAAGCCGTAGAGCGGCTTGTTCACGCCGTTGTGGCAGGTGGAGCAATTGACCTTGAGCACGTCACCCATCGGTCCCTTGCGGTTTGCTGGGAAGACCGGGGCAAGCGGATCCATGTAGGTGGCGTTGACATCGCCCACCATCTTGATGCCGTGCCAGGCGGTGACGCGCTGCGGCCGGCTCTGCTCCCAGCTCGAGAAGATGCGGGAGTTGTGGCAGAAGGTGCAGTTGACGCCGAGCCCGTCCGACATGTGCATCATCAGCGAATAGGTCTTTTCCGTCGCCTGGATGGTGCCGCCCGTGCCGCCGGGAAGGGCGGTCGAGGCGATCACGCGGATGTTGGCATTGGGTGCCAGCAGCGTGGTGAACGGATCAAAGGGAAGCGAGGAGTAGGCCGGGACCTCGAAGCCGCCGAGGTTCTGGCCATTGCGGCTCGCCGCCATGCCGCCGGCCTGCTTGGGACCGGGATTGATCGACCAGATATTGGCCGGAACCGGCTGCCCGCGGTGGCAGGTGTAACAGGTGACACCCGTCTCCTTCACGTGGCTGGCGTATCTGGTGTTGATGGTGCGCGTCATCTGGATCATGCGGCGCGCCACGACCTTGGTGTAGACCTCGTCCGAGGCCATGTTCTCCACATTGTGGCAGTAGGCGCAGCCGGCGTTGTCGCCCTCCTGGGGCGCCACCCAGGTGGTGATGGAGTTCATCAGCCGGTTGAACTGCGCGGTATCGAGATCGCCCAGCACCTGGACGTTCTGGTAGGTGACGGGATCGTCCTTGACGAGCACGCCGTCATTATCGACCGGATCGTCCGGCACGGGCGCCTTGTTGAGGGCGGCGATGGTCTCGGCGATCCTCGGGTTGGTGATCTGCTCCATGCCGAGGCCGCGGAAGCCAAGCTGTTCCGAGTCCATCGGCGGACGCTCCCACTGCAGCATCATGGGGATGACGAGCAGCACGGCGACCACGGTGCCAAGCAGCGAGGCGGTGAGTGCGGAAGCTGAGAGTTTCATGATCCCGTCACTCCTATTGCGCCGCCGCGGCTGGATCGAGGACCGGGGCCGTCAAGTCGAGGGGGTACATCGGCGCCACGCCATGCTTCACCGCCCAGAGATACCAGTTGTCGACCACCGTGCCGGTGAGCAGGATGCCGATGCCGCCGACGAGCGGGCAGAGCACCGCGAACCACCAGGCCCAGCGATGGATCGACTCCATCGTGGCGTTGAAGCCCATGGTCCAGCGCCAGAACAGCGCCGCGCGCTCGGAGGCCGTGCCGCGGTCGATGATCTGCTCGATCTCGCGCTCGCCGCCGAGACGCGACACCGAGAGGATGGTGGCGCCATGCATGGCGAAGAGCAGCGCCGATCCGTAGAGGAAGGCGATCGAGAGCATGTGGAAGGGGTTGTAGAAGAGGTTGCCGTAGCGGATCGAGAAGGCCGCCGTCCAGTCGAGGTGCGGGAAGATGCCGAAGGGCACGGCTTCCGAGAAGTTGCCGAGCAGCAGCGGGCGGAAGAAGCCCAGCACCAGGTAAAGCCAGATCGCCGCGGCGAAGGCCCAGGCGATGTGCGTGCCCATGCCAAGGGCGCGGGCGCGGCGGTAGGTCCTCAGCCACCACAGCAGGATCGAGGCGGTGAGGAAGAAGCCCGCCATCTGCCACCAGCCGCCGTCATTCAAGGGTGCGAGTGCGAGGCCGTATTTCGCCGGCGGCGGCTCAAGCCCCAGCCAGAAGAGCTGGCGCACGAATTCGATGGGGTTCCAGTTCACCGAGGCCAGCATGTTGAGGCCGATGATCTCGATGGCGATGAAACCGCACAGCAGCGAGGCGATGCCGAGCGTACCCAGATAGATGGGGCCGATCTGCGCGTCACCCAGTATGCCCAGGAGCCAGTTGGTGGTGGTGCCCCTTTCGCGCGGCCAGTTGCCGGGCTTCATGGGGACGCCCATGTCGGCGGGGCCGTGGACCTGAACGCGGGTAAAGATATTCTGATATTCGTACATCATGTCTCAATTCTCCCCACGTCACGACCAGATCGGCAGATCGAGCCACCAGTTCCACCATTCGGGCCAGCCGCGGGTCCAGAAGGGGCCCGAGATGACGATGCAGACGGCGCTGAAGAAAACAGCACCGAGTGCCAGGAAAAGGCCAAGGCGGTGGATGCCGAGCGTGCCGATCGAGTAGCCGATGTGGTCGCGGAAGAAGCTGTTCTCGTGTTCTGCGGTCTTCACCACCTCGCCCTTGGGCGGGTTGGTGGCGGACAGCACCAGGCCACCGTGCATGGCAAGCGCCAGGGTGCAGGTGAAAAACAGGGTGATGGCGATCATATGCGCCGGATTGTAGTGGAAGTGCAGATACTGGTAGCCGACGTTCGACACCCAATCGAGATGGCTGATGATGCCGTATGGAAAGGCATGGCCCCAGGCGCCCAGCAGCACGGGGCGGACGATCTCGAGTGTCACGAAGGCGAGAATGGCGAAAGAGAAGGCGATGGGCACATGCAGGCCGATGCCGAGCTTGCGGCAGATCTCGACCTCGCGCAGCGCCCAGGAGACGAAGGCGCCGGTGGCGCAGATGGTGATGATCTGCCAGAGGCCGCCTTCCTTGAGAGGCGCCAGTGCAAGACCATAGCTCAGGTCGGGCGGTGCGATGTTGATCTGCCAGAGGTTCCAGGTCGGCCCGATGGCTGCGCCATAGACGATCAGCGCCGTGCCGAGCACAGCGAAGAACGCGGTCAGCACGCCGAAGAACCCGACGTAGAAGGGTCCGACCCAGAAGTCGAACAGATCGCCGCCGATCAGCGTTCCGCCACGCACGCGGTACTTCTTTTCAAAACTCAGCATTGCCATCTTAGTCGCTCCGTTCCGGCCTCATGGCCGGCATGTCAGTCGGAAAGTCCGGTTCGTGGACGGAACCCGCGTCAAGCGCCTGTTCCGTCCACAAGTTTGTGCAAAATGACCGGCTTCAGCCGATCATCTCGCTGACGGTGACATCCAGGCTCGCAGCCTTCTTCACGCCGCCTTCCAGCCAGTTGAACCGGTCGGTGGACAGAAGGATGAAGTGGATGACGAGAGCGAGCACGAACAGGAAGGTCGCCATCGCGACGAGCGTCCTGCGGGGATCGAACAACAGCCAAATGCGCCACATATCCAATCCTCCTTTACGTGAACATCGACGTCAGCTGGTGAAGCACCGGCGTGATGTCGCTGCTCTCATAGCCATTGGGTCCAGGGATCCACGGGCGCCACTGCCAGGCAAGGAAGTGGGCGACGATCGCCACAACCGTAAAGGCAATGAAGCTCGTGATAAACATGCCATGGAATTCCTTGGCTTCGGCTTCGGTGAGGCCCGAGATTCCGGACCCCTTGTTGTCGGCCATGTTACTGACCTCCATCTGAAGGCCCCCCGCGAGAAGGGCCCAGTTACCGCTGAAATCCCGCGCGGCCCGGGTGCTTTGGGCTTGTCGAGAGCCCTCTGCCTTATCCGCCTGGCTTTTGGCCGGGCGAAATCCTCAAGTCCGCTTCACATGAATGCGAAGGGGATCGAATTGTAAGTCGCGGCCTTGGCGGCCTGGAAAATCGACTTGCCTTCGTCATGTCCGCCGACGCGCGGGCGCAGCGAGCGCGGGATCAGCCGGGTGAGGGCGATCGCCACGAAGAACACCGTGAAGGCCAGCCACATCAGAAGGCTGAACTCGACTTTTCCCTCCTCGCGGTGCGAGGCGTTGATCATCGACATGCTGGTTTCATCCTGATGTCAGTGGACTGGTTGTTGTTGTGGAACCTGGCCATCATGCGAGCTCCGCGATGGCTGAAAGAACGTCGGATTCGCCGACGGTTGCGGACTGCGCCTTGCGGGCGCGGGCTTCCGCGCCATCGCGCAGGCGCTTGGCGGCGGAGATGCGGACAAGAATGGGCTGGCGCTCGACCAGATCATCGAGAGCGGCCTTGGCGGCGGCATCCCAGATCAGTTCATGCTCGCGGCGGGCTGGCGTTGCCTCCACCTTGTCCATGTCGGTGCCGAGCGGCAGGATGTTGAACAGCGCATCGAACAGCGCGTTGCAGACTTCCTGGATCAGATAGGTCGCACCCCTATAGCCCATGAAGGGCGTGCCGGTGTGGCGGCGGATGATGGCGCCGGGGAAGGAGGCGGGGATATACATGGCGCGGCCGCCGGCTTCCGCCAGATACATGCGCTCATTGTAGCTGCCGAAGAGAATGAGGGGGGTCTTCTCCTTCACCAGCTTGCGGATCGCGTCATTGTCCGTCTTCTCGCCCGATTTGCGCGAGACGGCGAAGTTGCAGGGCAGGCCCATCTCTTCCTCGAGGAAGTGCTGGAGGCCGCGGGCATAGGTCTCATTGGCGACGACACCGAAGCTTGCCGTGCCGAAGAAATCCTGCGTGACGGAGCGCCAGAGATCCCACAGCGGCTTGATGGTGGTGTGCTTTTCCTTCGCAATGAAGGGCTCGGGATCAAGCCCGAGGATTTCACCCAGAGCGCGGAGGAACTTCGTCGTCGAATGGAGCCCGATGGGCGCCTGGAGATAGGGCCGGTCGAGATTCTCGCACAGCTTCCGGCCATACTCGCGATACATGCAGATGTTTGCTTCCGCATTGGCGAGTTTCGGCACGTCGGCGAGGTGGCTTCCCAGCGGGAAGCACATGTTGATTTCGGCGCCGATGCCTTCGACGAGGCGGCGGATCTCGGCGAGGTCCGACCAGGTGTTGAAGGTGCCGTAGATCGGCCCGATGATGTTGACGCGCGGCTTCTCGCCTTCCTTGCGGGGCTTGGCGGTCGGAACCTGCTTCTTCTTGACGCCGAATTCGGTCCACAGCCAGTACATGGCGCGGTCGGCCGATTGCCACTGGTCCTCGTCGATGGTGCGGGGCAGGAAGCGCTGGATGCCGGTGCCTTGCGGCGTGACACCGCCGCCGATCATCTCCGCGATCGAGCCGGTGACGACCACGCTGGGCATGGATGGGTCCAGCACCTTGTGGGCGCGGCGCATGGCGCCTTCCGTGCCGTGCTGGCCCAATTCCTCCTCCGAGAGGCCGGTGACGACGATGGGCAGCTCATGCGGCGGCAGCGCATCCGTGTAATGCAGCACGGAGGTGACGGGCAGGTTCTCGCAGCCTACCGGGCCGTCGATGATCACCTGCAGGCCCTTGATGGCGGTGAAGACGTAGACGGAGCCCCAGTAGCCCCCGGCGCGGTCATGATCGAGGACTAGCATGAGAAGATCTCCCGCATCATGTCCCAATGGCCTCCTCGGCCTTGGCCTTGGCGGCGAGCATGCCGGCGTATTTCTTGCGGAACTCCGGGCGGTCCCGGGGGACGTCTTCCCAGATGCCGGCGGCGTGGCCTTCGCCCACACCGGCGAAGAAGTCCTTCATGATGTCGAAGCGGTGCTTGTTGCCCATGGCGGCGTTGATGACCTGGGCCAGCGAGCCTGCGCCGGCGGGGCCCATGAGGGGGCGCGCCGAGATCAGGTTGGTGAAGTAGAGCGAGGGTATCGACAGCTCCTTGGCCTTCTGCACCACAGGCGTGGTGCCGATGGCGAGATCGGGCTTCGCATCCAGCATGGCGGCGATGTCATTCTCGAGCGAGGCGCGGAACTGGACGGTGACGCCGCGCGCTTCGAGCCATTCGCGGTCCGCGTCCGACCAGCGGGTGCGGGGGGCAGCCGAGCCGACGTAAGGCACTTCAGCACCGCTCTCGATGAGGAGGCGCGCCACGAGAAGCTCCGAGCCCTCATAGCCCGACACCGTGATGCGGCCCTTGATCGGCTTGGCGGCAAGAGCATCCTTGATGGCTGGCAGAATGGCGTTCTGCGCGGCGGCAATCTTGTCCGCGCTGATGCTGGCGGCTTGGCCGATGGCGGCGAGCCAGGCGGCCGTGCCGTCATGACCGACGGGGGCGGAGCCCACGGCCGGGCGGCCCGCTGATTCGAACTCGCGGATGGAGGCCGTGTAGAAGGGGTGGATGGCGGCAACCGCCGCGCAGTCGAAGGCCGAGAATAGCTCGCGCCATTCCCGCGTTGGCACGACGGGGCCGGCGGCCAGGCCCATCGGCTCCAGCATGCGGCCAATGCCGACGGGATCGGCGGGGAACATCTCGCCCACCAGCGTGATGGTGGGAAGTGCGCTGCGCTGGGTGCGGGGGGCTGCGACCGGGCCCTGACGAATTTCGGAAGCTGCATATTTCAGCATGGCGCCCGAGAGCACGTCCTTGGCTTCCGCATGGGTCGGAACGCCGAAGCCCGGCACATCGATGCCGATGATGCGCACGCCGTTGATCTCCTTCGGGAGAAGCTGCAGCGGCACGCCGGACGCGGTGGGCACACAGAGATTGGTGATGACGATGGCGTCATAGTCCTTGGGGTCAGCGAGCTTGAAGACCGCCTCGCGGATGTCCTCGAAGAGCTTGCCCGTCACCAGCGTTTCGGAATTGAAGGGCACATACCCGACCGTGCGGCGCGCGCCGTAGAAGTGGGAGGTGAAGGTGAGGCCATAGACGCAGCAGGCCGAGCCCGAGAGGATGGTCGCCGTGCGCCGCATGCGAAGGCCGACGCGCAGCGAGCCAAAGGCGGGGCACATGCTCTGCGGCTGGTCATGCGGGCCAAGCGGATAGTCCTTGGCGTATTGTTCGAGCGTCTCGCTCTTGCCCGCGGCTTCGGCGGCCTTGGTCAACTCAT
>JBEILC010000088.1:0-11790 GCA_040379425.1 Hyphomicrobiales bacterium | reverse complement strand
TGCCATTTCCACCAAGGCGATGACGCTGAAGGCGGAGGGCCGGGACGTGATCGGGCTGGCGGCGGGCGAGCCTGACTTCGACACGCCGCAGAACATCAAGGACGC
This sequence comes from Hyphomicrobiales bacterium, assembly GCA_040379425.1. Classification (GTDB taxonomy): domain Bacteria; phylum Pseudomonadota; class Alphaproteobacteria; order Rhizobiales; family Aestuariivirgaceae; genus Aestuariivirga. The sequence goes on along the minus strand of JBEILC010000088.1, from coordinate 11,685 downwards.
GGCGATCAAGGCGATCCAGGCGGGCAAGACCAAGTACACGGCGGTCGACGGTATTCCGGAACTGAAGAAGGCGATCTGCGGCAAGTTCAAGCGCGAGAACGGGCTTGACTACAAGCCCTCACAGGTCTCCGTCGGCACGGGCGGCAAGCAGGTGCTGTTCAACGCGCTGATGGCCACCGTGAACCCCTGTGACGAGGTGATTGTGCCGGCACCCTACTGGGTGAGCTATCCGGACATCGTGATGCTGGCGGGCGGAACACCCGTCTTCGTCGAAGGCAAGCTCGAGAACGGCTTCAAGCTGCAGGCGGCGGACCTCGAGAAGGCGATCACGCCGAAGACCAAGTGGCTGATCCTCAACTCGCCGTCGAACCCCTCTGGCGCTGCCTACTCGCGCGCCGAGCTCAAGGCGCTGACGGACGTGCTGGTGAAGCACCCCCATGTGTGGGTGCTCACCGACGACATGTATGAGCATCTCGTCTACGACGACTTCGCGTTTACCACGCCTGCACAGGTGGAGCCCAGGCTCTATGACCGCACGCTGACGATGAACGGTGTTTCGAAGTCCTACTGCATGACGGGCTGGCGAATCGGCTATGGCGCGGGGCCGGAGCAGCTCATCAAGGCGATGGCGAAGCTGCAGTCGCAGTCAACCTCGAACCCGTCCTCCATCGCACAGTGGGCAGCGGTTGAGGCGCTGAACGGGCCGCAGGATTTCATCGGCGAGAACAACAAGGTTTTCAAGCAGCGCCGCGACCTCGTGGTTTCCATGCTGAACCAGGCCAAGGGGCTTTCCTGCCCGACGCCGGAAGGCGCCTTCTATGTCTATCCCTCCTGCCAGGGCGTGATCGGCAAGACGGCGCCCTCGGGCAATGTCATCAAGACCGACGAGGACTTCGTGACGGAGCTTCTGGCGGCGGAAGGTGTCGCCGCAGTCCATGGCGCGGCCTTCGGCATGTCGCCCTTCTTCCGGATCTCCTATGCAACCGCCACCAGTGTGCTGGAAGATGCCTGCAAGCGCATCCAGCGCTTCTGCGGCAACCTTCGCTGAAAGATGCGCCATGTATGATACGTCCGTTCCCGTCTTCATCCACTTCCTCAACTCGCTCTCCGCCATCCTGAAGAAGGCAGAGGCGCATTGCGCGGCGAAGAAGATCGACCCCGCGGTGATGCTCGGATTGCGGATATCGCCTGACATGTTCCCGATGTCCCGCCAGGTGCAGATCGCGTCCGACGCGGCAAAGGGCGCCGGGGCACGGCTCGCCGGCATTCCGGTGCCGAGCTATCCCGACGAGGAGAAGACCTTCGAGGAGCTTCAGCAGCGGATTGACAAGACCATCGCCCTCCTGAACGGCCTTTCGAAAGCGCAGTTCGACGGGGCGGAGACCCGCGCGATCTCGCTCAAGGCGGGCGGGCGCGAGATCAGTTTCGAGGGGGGTGTTTCCTTCCTCGAGACCTGGGCCAAGCCCAATTTCTTCTTCCACCTCACCATGGCATACGCCATCCTTCGCCACGCCGGTGTCGAACTCGGCAAGCGGGACTATCTGGCAAGCGGCAGCTAACCACAATCCTGGCGCGGTGCACCCCCGGATTGCCGCAAGGTTGTGGATGCGCTAACGAAACGTCTGATATGCCGTCTTCCTGACAGATTCGAGGGGTCTACGGCATGACAAAACAACAGGAGACCACCCGATGAAATTCACAGCCATTGCCGCCGCCGCTCTGATCACAATGGGGCTCGCCGCCCCGCCCGCACTCGCTGCCAGCAAAGGCGTCAAGATCGGCATACTGACCTGCGACGTCGCCGGCGGCGTGGGCATGATCATCGGGTCCTCCAAGTCGATCGATTGCCACTTTGACGGCACCATCGGCAGCCGCGAGCACTATACCGGCTCCATCGGCAAGTTCGGCCTCGACGTTGGCGTCACCGGCCAGACCGTGATGGCCTGGGCCGTCTTCGCGCCGGGCAAGCTCAAGGCGGGCGCACTGGCCGGAACATATGTCGGTGCCGCGGCGGAAGCGTCGGTCGCCGTGGGCCTTGGCGCCAATGTGCTGGTGGGCGGCTCTGACAAGACGATCGCGCTGCAGCCGCTGAGCGTTCAGGCGCAGACCGGCCTCAACCTCGCCGCCGGCGTTGCGAGCCTCCGCCTCAAGAAGGCGAAGTAAGCCGCTCATCGATTGATGCATGGGGGTCCGGCAGATTGCCGGGCCCTTTTCCTTTTCCGAATTCGCTTGCCGGGTTTCGAGAACGGAGTCAGTCTCAGACCCGTGGAACCGCCCCAGCGTGGTAACACGGGTTTCAAGAAGGGCGGTCCTTTCGACGCGCAATACGCCAGTCAAAGGGAGCATCTTCCATGGAACAAGCAAACGGCAGAAGGCCTCAGGGCTCGCGGTGCGTGGCACTCGTGGGCCCCTACTTGAGCGGCAAGACCACACTTCTCGAAGCGATCCTGTTCCGCGCCGGCGCCATCCCGCGCCAGGGCCGCGTGCAGGACAAGTCCACGGTGGGCGATGGCGCGCCGGAAGCGCGCGCCCATGGCATGAGTGTCGAGCTCAACGCCGCCACGGCCAGTTACCTGGGCGACACCTTCACCTTCCTCGATTGCCCGGGCTCCATCGAATTCGCGCAGGACCAGCGCGCAGCACTGCTGGGTGCGGATGTCGCCATCGTCGTCTGCGAGGCCGATGACAAGAAGGCGCCCGCATTGCAAGTGATCCTGAAGCAGCTGGACGAGATCGGGCTGCCGCGCATCCTGTTCATCAACAAGGTGGACAAGACCGATTCATCGCCGCGCGATGTTCTCAACTGGCTGCAGCCTGCATCCTCGACGCCGCTGATCCTGCGGCAATTGCCGATCATGAAGGGCTCGATCGTCACGGGCTTCGTGGACCTCGCGCTGGAGCGCGCCTTCGTCTACCAGGAGCATCTCGAGAGCAAGCTCATCGACATGCCGGAGGACATGGCGGACATCGAGAAGTCGCAGCGCTTCGCCATGCTGGAGAAGCTCGCCGACCATGACGACGAGATGATGGAGCAACTCCTCTCCGACATGGAGCCGCCGCGCGACCGTGTGTTCTCCGATCTCGCGCGCGAGCTTGCGGAGGGCTACATCACGCCTGTGCTGTTCGGATCCGCCGAGCATGGCACCGGGATCGAGCGACTGCTCAAGGCGCTCCGCCATGAGGCGCCGGGAATCGCAGAGACCGCGAAGCGGCTGGGTTTTGCCGGAAATGGTACGACGGTGCAGGTGCTCAAGACCTTCCACACGGCGCATGGCGGCAAGCTGTCGCTCTCGCGCGTGCTGTCGGGCGAGGTGGCGGATGGCGCCGTGCTTCATGGCGCATCAGGCCAGGACGAGCGCGTGGCGGGTGTCTTCAACCTGATGGGTGCTGCCCAGAACAAGGTGGCGAAGGCCGTGGCGGGTGACACCGTGGCGCTGGGACGCCTCGATGGTGCAAGGACCGGCGAGACGCTCTCCTCCGCCAAAGGCAATGCGCGGCAGTTGGCGAGGCTCGATGTTGCGCCCGGCGTCTATGGTCTCGCCATCTCGGTTTCCGACCGCAAGGATGAGGTGAAGCTGACGAGCGCCATCGCCAAGCTCGTGGAGGAAGATCCCTCGCTGTCTCTCGAGCACAATCACGATACGCATGAGATTGTGCTGTGGGGGCAGGGCGAGATGCATCTGCGCGTGGCGCTTGAACGGCTGGCTGCAAAATTCGGCGTCCATGCCCGGTCAAGGCCCAGGCGCATCGCCTACAAGGAGACGATCCGCAAGTCTGTGCAGGTCCGGGGCCGCCACAAGAAGCAGTCCGGTGGCCACGGGCAGTTCGGCGATGTGGTGGTGGAGATTTCGCCCATGCCGCGCGGAACGGGCTTCGTGTTCAGCGACACGATCACCGGCGGCGTGGTGCCCAAGCAATATATTCCGGCCGTCGAACAGGGCATCCGCGAGTGGATGGGGCATGGGCCGCTGGGCTTTGCCGTCGTCGACTTCAAGGTGAACCTGTCGGATGGCTCCTATCATGATGTCGACAGCTCCGAGATGGCCTTCAAGACGGCGGCGCGCATCGCCATGACGGAAGGCATGCTGCAATGCTCACCCGTGCTGCTCGAGCCCATCGTTGCGGTGGAGATGCATTGCCCGAGTGATGCCACCTCGCGCGTCAATCAGATCGTGACGGGTCATCGCGGGCAATTGCTGGGCTATGACGGGCGCAAGGGCTGGCCCGGCTGGGACACGGTGAAGGCGCATATGCCCGAGTCCGAAATCGCCTCGCTCATCATCGAGCTTCGCTCCGCGACTTCGGGTGTCGGCACATTCACCTATGCGCTGGACCATATGGCCGAACTCACCGGCCGTCCGGCGGAACAGGTGGTGGCGACGAGACGGGCGGCAGCGGCTTGAGGCCGACGTCCTCTCCCGCAACGCGGGAGAGGAAGGGGACCCGACAAAGCCGGGAGAGGTGAGGGACCGCGAGTTCGGTGCTGACTCCCCCTCATCTTCCCGCTACGCGGGTCCCTTCTTGTCCCGCTGAAGGAGCGGGAGAAGACGTTGATCACCGCATCGCCATCGCCTTTTGGGGTGCGAGCCAGAAGGGTGGGAGCCAGGCGGGGATGCTGCTCAAGGGCAGCACCTCGGGCTTGAGTGTGATGCCGAGGACTTCCGTCATGAAGGCGCGGCGTTTCGTGATGCGGGCCCAGGCCTCGGGGTAGCGCGCGGCAAGATCGTTTCGCAGGGCTTCGTCAGCCAATGCGATGCCGTCCTCGATGTTGCTGGTGAAATAGGCGGTTCCCGTGGCCGGTATGATGTCGCATTGCAGCGCCATGCCGGAGGAGAGCGTGAGGGAGCCGCCCTTGCGGATGGGCGAATGCACCCATTCATCAAGGTGAATGAGATGGCCGGGGTTGAGGCCGATGCCGAAGAACGGATCGCCGAGGCGCGACATCACGGCATCATAGATTTCGCCGCCTGACACGCCGATCCCGACGGTTTCATACCAGGCCACCGCCGCCGCGAAATAGGGTGCGGCGAGGCGCTCGATGTAGCCGGCGATGCCGGCGGGCAGTTCGGCGGCGCTTTCCACCATGAAACCGGCGCGGCAGTTCAAGGCGCCCATCAGGCCGTGGCCTGCCACGATCGGGTCACCCCTTTCGATGATGCGCGCAGATGGGCTGCACAGGCCATATTTCGCACGCGGACCGGCACTCATGTTGATGTGGATGGAGTGCATGGAACCATCAAGCGCCATGGCGCGGCAGGCCTCGAACTCGCTGATGCCTGGCTTCACATTCAGGATGAGGCGGCGGATCGCGCCCGAGGTCTTCGTCGAAGCATACTCGAAACAGGCGATCTGATCGGCCTCGTTGATGACGCGCAATCCGTCCTTCGGGCTCATGAAGAGCAGGGCGGCGTTCGTCACCCCGCCGAACTGCCGAAGCATTTCGACGAGGTAATGCGGTGTCTCGAACCAGGTGGGGTCGAAGGCGCCATCTTCCGTTTCGAAGCCCTTCCAGCCGGCAAGGCCGATCCGCGTGCCGGGCTTCAGGCCCGCATCGCTGAAAAGTTCCTTGAGCGCGTGCATCCTGTCCCGCGGCTGGCCCATGAGGCTGAGCGCCTGCCACAGCCGCCGCTCGAAATGGCCGGCTGCGGCCTCCGCGTAAGGGAAGCCTTCATTTCCGGCAAACAGCGTCGGCGTGCCATCGGGCAGCACGAGGAGGATCGCCTCCTCGAAGCGCGGATCATGGCCGGTGGCCCAGCAGATGTTCGCCATGTGCTCGCGGTCGCCATAGATCACCAGCGCATCGAGGCCGTGCTGGGCCATGCGGCTTCGAAGGCGTGCGATTCGAGCCTCGTACAGGGGACGGCCGAGGCCGGGCTCGGCCACAGGCTCGCCGAAATCAGGCAGTTCAATGCCGGTCAGGACCGCGCGCCGCATGTTTTCCTCCGTCTTGGGCGTGTGGAGAATAGCGAAGCTTTTGCAACCGTCCAGCCATTCGCATCCCGCAGATGTGATCGGCACTTGAATTGGCCCCGTAACCCGCAAGGCCTATTTAGGACGAAACCGAACAGGAGACGCACATGCTCATCAAGCGCAATCACGGCTGGGACATCCCGGAATCGCGGGTGACGCCGGAACACGTCTTCCTGAGCCGCAGGCATTTCATGGGGGCGGCGGCTGGTGCCGTTGCTCTTGGCGTGGCGCGGCCTGCATTAGCCGCGGCGGACCCCTCGGCCGCGCTCTATCCCGCACCGCTCAACCCGGCCTATGCCGATGCCCAGCGCCCCGTGACGGAGGAGAAGGATGCGACGACCTTCAACAATTACTACGAATTCGGCTCCTCCAAGCGCATTGCGGAAGCGGCGAAAAAGCTGCCGATCCGCCCCTGGGAGGTGTTGTTCGACGGCGAGGTGGAGAAGCCGTTCACCATCGGGATCGACGACCTGCTGAAGCAGGTGACGCTCGAGGAGCGCATCTACCGCCACCGCTGTGTCGAGGCGTGGTCGATGGTGGTGCCGTGGACGGGCTTCACCGTGAAGCGCCTCGTGGAGGTCGCCAAGCCCAACGCCAACGCGAAGTTCTTGCGCTTTGAGACCTTCAACAAGCCGGACGTGGCGCCAGGCCAGAAGGACGGCCTCTTCACAAGCTATCCCTGGCCCTATGTCGAGGGCATGACCATGGCGGAGGCGATGAACGGCCTGCCGCTGATGGTGACGGGCGCCTACGGCAAGCCGCTTCCCAACTCCATGGGCGCACCGCTCCGCCTGCACCTGCCGTGGAAGTACGGCTTCAAGTCCATCAAGGGCATCGTGCGGGTGAGCTTCACGAGTGAGCGGCCGATGAGCTTCTGGGAAACGCTGGGGCCTTCGGAATATGGCTTCTGGGCCAACGTCAACCCGGAGGTGGCGCACCCGCGCTGGAGCCAGGCGACGGAGCAGGTGCTGGGCACCGACGAGCGCATCCCGACGCTGCTCTACAATGGCTATGGCGAGCAGGTGGCCGGGCTCTATGCCGGGCTCGAGCGCGAGAAGCTGTTCATGTAAAGAAAAAGGCCGGTCGCACGACCAGCCTTAGTTATCCTCATTGTTCCGCGGATCAAGGGAGCGCCAGAGCCTTCTCAGGGGAAAAAGGTGACAGAACCCACCAGCCGCCGGTCACAAGGGGAGGGAGCAACACGGGCAGCGGTTCCGCGCCGGAACGCGAGGTGGTTGCAGGATGATCCTTGCGCGGGGAGCGCGCAAGGCGGGCTGTTACATGGGAGGCATGTGGGAGTCTCATGACCACCGTCATACGGACGTTACAGCAGCCTACTGAGCTGCAATGTGACGTCCGTGGCTCAGAAGCTCCACTCCCTGGCCTTGGCCACCAGGAAGTCGCGGAACACCGTCACACGCTTGGTGTCCTTCAGCTCTTCCGGATAAACAAAGTAGGTGTCGAATTCCGGCGTCTCGACGGGGACGTCGATCTGCACCAGGCCTGAATCCTCCGGCACAATGTAGTCGGCCAGCGAGGCGATGCCCATGCCGGCCTGCACCGCGCGGCGCAACCCATAGCCATTGTTGACGCGGAGCGCCACCGGGCGCGGGTCGCCATCGGGGCGGCCCACATGTTCCAGCCAGTTGACGGTGGTGAGGTAGTTGGGCGCCTGGCCGAAGGTGAGGATCTTGTGCTTGTCGAGATCCTCAAGCGACTTCGGTATGCCGTTCTTCTTCAGGTAATCGGCCGAGGCATAAAGATGGTGATGCACCGTGAACAGCTTGCGCTGGATGAGATCCGGCTGGGTGGGCCGCCGGAGCCTGATCGCCACATCCGCTTCGCGCATCGAAAGATCAAGCTCGCGGTCATCGAGGAGGAGGGTGACATTGATCTCCGGATAGATCTCGGAGAATTCCTTCAGCCGCGGCGTCAGCCATACGCTGCCGAGGCCCACGGTGGTGGTGATCCGGAGTTCGCCCGATGGTTTCTCCTTCGAATCCATCAGGCGCGTCTGCGCGGCGGTGAGCTTGGTGAAAACCTCATGGGCCGTGCGATACAACATCTCTCCCTGCTCGGTGAGGATGAGGCCGCGCGCATGGCGGTGGAACAGGGGGACGTTGAGGGCATCCTCCAGCGCTGAGATCTGGCGGCTCACGGCCGACTGCGACAGGCTCAGCTCATGGCCCGCATGGGTGAAGCTCCCCGCATCCGCCACGGCGTGGAAGATGCGGAGCTTGTCCCAGTCCATCACGCTATTCAGCGGCATGGCGCATCTCGGTGCGGGTGTGGAGCCAGCGCTCGGCCTCGAGTGCCGCCATGCAGCCCATGCCGGCGGCGGTCACCGCCTGGCGGTAGACGTCATCCGTCACATCGCCCGCGGCATAGACACCGGGGATCCCGGTCTGTGTGGTGCGCGGCTCGGTGATGAGGTAGCCGCCCTGCTTGAAGGGAAGCTGGCCCTCGAACAATTCGGTTGCGGGCTTGTGGCCGATGGCGATGAAGATGCCGTCGGTTTCGAGATCCTGCGTCTCGCCGGTCTTGACGTTCTTGAGCCGGGCGTGGGTGACGCTCCGCGGATTGTCCGTACCCAGAACATCGGCGAGTGTCGTGTCCCACATCACCTTGATCTTGGGGTGCGCGAAGAGGCGGTTCTGCAGGATGCGCTCCGCCTTGAACTCATTGCGGCGGTGAACCACCACGACCTCGCTGGCGAAATTGGTGAGGAACAGGGCCTCCTCCACCGCCGTATTGCCGCCGCCCACCACGACGACGCGCTTATTGCGGTAGAAGAAGCCGTCGCACGTCGCGCAGGCGGAGACGCCGAAGCCGCGGAACTGCTGTTCGGAGGGAAGGTCCAGCCACTTGGCCTGTGCGCCTGTGCAGATGATCAGTGCATCGCAGGTGTATTCCTGACCGGAATCGCCCTTGAGCCAGATCGGCTTGTCCTTGAGGCGCACCTCGGTGATGGTGTCCGAGACGATCTCGGTTCCCACATGCTCGGCCTGGGCCTTCATCTGCTCCATGAGCCAGGGGCCCTGGATGACATCGGCGAAGCCCGGGTAGTTCTCCACATCGGTGGTGATTGTCAGCTGCCCGCCCGGCTGGATGCCCTGGACGAGAATGGGCTTCAGCATCGCGCGTGCGGCATAGATCGCGGCGGTGTATCCGGCGGGACCCGATCCGAGAATCAGGACCCGGGCGTGGCGGGCGCTCATGGCGGACTCCAGTTTGCTATGTGAAAACAGCATAGCTTATTTGGGCCCTGCGGCAAGGCCATTACAAGGTGTTGTGAACAGAAGCCGCTCTGGCCCAGGGGGCCTGGGCTTGCTAAACAGCCGCAATGAGTGTGCGCCTGAGCCTCGATGCAACCGACTGGAAGATCCTGCGGGAACTGCAGCGCCAGGGCCGACTCACCAATGTGGAGCTTGCGGGCCGGGTGGGGCTCTCCCCGCCGCCCTGCCTGAGGCGGGTCCGGGCGCTGGAGAAGGCCGGCGCCATCGAAGGCTACCGGGCCGTGCTGAACGCCGGGGCGCTGGGCTATGACGTCAATCTCTTTGCGCTGGTGGGCCTCAAGAGCCAGGCCGAGGCGGAACTCCGGGCTTTCACCGCCTGCGTCGCCCGCTGGCCTTTGGTGCGTGAGGCCTATGCCTTGTCGGGAGAGGCGGATTTTCTGTTGAAATGCACCGCGCAGGATCTCGCCTCCCTCCAGGACTTCGTGATCCGCGAACTGACGGCTGCCCCCAATGTCGAGCACGTCAAGACGACGCTGATCCTGAGGGTCGAGAAATATGAGCCCGGAGTGCCGATCCCGTGACAGAGACCTCGCTTGCCTCCGCCCGCGCCGGCTGGTTCAGCCTCATCTCCTCAACGCTCGCCGCGGTGGTGGTTGGCTTTGCGTCCACCATCCTCGTGGTGATGGAGGCGGCGCGCAGCGTGGGGGCGACACCCGGCCAGCAGGCCTCCTGGGCGGCTGCCCTGTGCTTCGGCATGGCGGCGTCCTCCTTCTTCCTGTCCTGGCGCTACCGCATGCCGATGATCACCGCTTGGTCGACGCCGGGTGCGGTGCTCATCGCCACCTCGGGCGGCGGCATCACCTATGCCAATGCGCTGGGCGCCTTCGTGGTGGCGGGGCTGCTCATGGTGGTGGCCGGTCTGGTGAAGCCGCTCGAACGGGCGATTGAGAAAATCCCCGCGCCGATTGCCGCCGCCATGCTGGCGGGCGTGCTGCTGCGCTATACGCTGGGGGTTCCGGGTGCGGCCATGGCCATGCCCTTCGCGGTGCTACCGCTGATCGCGGTGTTCTTTGGGCTGAGGCTGTCCTACCCGCTCTATGCGGTGCCAGTGGTCGTCGTGGCAGGGGTGGTGATTGCGGGCTTCAGCGGCAGCTTCGCGGGCGATTGCTGCAGCTTCGGCATCACGGTTCTCGAGTGGACGCCGCCGGTGTTCGACCTCGAAACCATCCTGTCGATCGGCGTGCCGCTGTTCCTTGTCACCATGGCGTCCCAAAACCTGCCCGGCTTCGCGGTGCTGCGGGCCAGCGGCTACCAGCCGCCGGTGCGGCCCGCACTGCTGGTGACGGGTGTTACCTCTGCGGCACTCGCCCCCTTCGGCAGCCACGCCGTCAACATGGCGGCGATCACCGCCTCCATCGTGACCGGGCCCGATTGCCACCCGGACCCGAAGAAGCGCTGGCTGGTGGCCTGGCCCTATCTGATCCTCTACGGCCTCATCGGTCTGATGGCGGCGAGCTTCGTCCATGTGCTGGGCGCTCTGCCCAAGGAACTCGTGACCGCCATCGCGGGGCTCGCCTTGTTCTCGCCGCTGATGGGCGGCGTCATCGCCATGATGAAGGAACCGCGCGACATCGAAAGCGCGCTCATAACCTTCTTGGTGACAGCGAGCGGGCTCACGGCGATGGGTGTGGGCTCGGCCTTCTGGGGGCTGGTGGCGGGGCTCGTGCTGTTCGCGGCGCGGCATCTGCTGAAGCGGAGCTGACGCTGGGGCGCTTGCTGCAGGTGACCGGACTTGTGGGCCCCCTACCCCTCCCCACAAGGGGGAGGGGTAGGGGTGGGGGCCGCGTACGCAGGCGTCTGCAATCCGTATCGGCTGGCCGCGCGTTTAAGGGACATGCGAAAGCTGATCCTTTTCCTTTTCCTTTCACTCGCGAGCGCACCTGCCATGGCCGAGACGACTGCCCATGACTTCACCCTGACTGGCATCGATGGAAAGCCCATGCCGCTCTCCCAGTTCAAGGGCTCGCCCGTGTTGGTGGTCAACACCGCGTCCGAATGCGGCTATACCCCGCAATATGAGGAGCTGGAGGCACTGTGGAAGGCCTATGGGGCGAAGGGCCTCGTGGTGGTCGGCGTGCCGTCCAATGATTTCGGCGGCCAGGAGCCCGGCACGGCGAAGGACATCGCCGAGTTCTGCAAGCTCAACTATGGCGTGACATTTCCGCTCGCCGACAAGACGGTGGTGAAGGGCGGGAACGCCCACCCCTTCTACAAATGGGCAGGTGAGCAGGCCGGCATGCTGGGCCGGCCCAAGTGGAACTTTCACAAGTATCTGATCGGCGCGGACGGGCGCTTCGTCGACTGGTTCTCAACCGCGACCAAACCGATGAGCCCGAAGATCAAGGCATCCGTCGAGAAGGCGCGTGCGGGCTCGTAAGGCCTAGAGCCAGGCGACCTTGGCGATCTCTTAGGACTTTCC
>JBEILC010000087.1:0-11818 GCA_040379425.1 Hyphomicrobiales bacterium | reverse complement strand
AGGTTGGTGCCCTTGTTCTCTTCCTCGAAGATGATCTGGGTCAGGACCGAGCGCGTGATGTCCTCGCCGGTCTTGGCGTCATAAACCAGGAAGTCGGTGCCGCCCTTCACCATGGTCGCCAGGTCATCAAGGGTGACATAGGTGCTCGTGGAGGTGTTGTAGAGCCGACGGTTGGCGTATTTCTTGATGACCACGGCGCTTTGCGGCGCTGTCTTCTCTTCGCTCACCGGATTCCTCCTCACACACAGCCCCGAAGCTTCGACAATAGCCGGATTTTTCAGAGCTCTCCCTAGGAGAAAGCTTGCTCCCCGCACTGCACAATTGCAAGCGCAAAAATTTTTGCAGAGCGCGATCAAGACCTATGTCGCATTGCACAAAAGATGCTATTGGAGCCATAAGCAAAGGGCAGAATTCAGCAAGGAGTCTTACATGGCCGGATCTGGAAATGGGATTGTCATCGTCTCGGCGGCACGTACGCCGGTAGGTTCCTTCAACGGCGCGTTGTCGGGGGTGCCCGCGTCCTACCTGGGCGCCGTGGCGCTGAAGGCCGCCATGGCCCGCACCGGCCTCGAAGGGGCCGAGATCGACGAGGTGATCCTCGGCCAGATCCTCACCGCCGGACAGGGCCAGAACCCCGCCCGTCAGGCCGCCATCAATGCCGGCATCCCGAACGAGAACCCGGCCTGGGGCATGAACCAGCTCTGCGGCTCAGGCCTCCGCGCCGTCGCCCTCGGCATGCAGCAGATCGCCAATGGTGACGCGAAAGTCGTCGCCGCCGGCGGCCAGGAGAGCATGAGCAAGGCCCCGCATGTCGCGCACCTGCGCGACGGCGTCAAGATGGGCGACTGGTCGCTGGTCGATACCATGATCAAGGACGGCCTGTGGGATGCCTTCAACGGCTACCACATGGGCACCACCGCCGAAAACGTGGCCCGCCAGTGGCAGATCACCCGCGACATGCAGGACGAGTTCGCGGTGAAGAGCCAGAACAAGGCGGAAGCAGCCCAAGCCGCCGGCAAGTTCAAGGACGAGATCGCGCCGGTCACCATCGCGACCCGCAAGGGCGACGTGACCGTGGACCAGGACGAATACATCAAGAAGGGTGTGACCCTTGACAGCGTGCAGAAGCTGAAGCCCGCCTTTGCCAAGGACGGTTCGGTAACGGCGGCCAATGCCTCCGGCATCAATGACGGTGCTGCCGTCGCCATCCTGATGAGCGAGCAGGAAGCCTCCCGCCGCGGACTGACGCCGCTCGCCCGGATCGCCTCCTGGGCGTCGGTCGGTGTTGATCCGGCGATCATGGGCTCAGGCCCCATCCCGGCGTCCCGCGCCGCGCTGAAGAAGGCCGGCTGGAAGGTCGAGGATCTCGACCTCGTCGAGGCCAATGAGGCCTTCGCCGCACAGGCCTGCGCGGTCAACAAGGACATGGGCTGGAACCCCGACATCGTGAACGTGAACGGCGGCGCAATCGCCATCGGCCACCCGATCGGCGCGTCGGGTGCCCGCGTGCTCAACACCCTGCTCTTCGAGATGGCCCGCCGCGGCGCCAAGAAGGGCCTCGCCACGCTGTGCATCGGTGGCGGCATGGGCATTGCCATGTGCGTGGAGCGGTAAGTCATACGGATCTCCCTCCCCTTCGTGGGGAGGGGAAGCAAACAGCGAGGAGACAGCAATGGGACGTGTTGCAGTGGTCACCGGCGGAAGCCGTGGCATCGGGGCGGCGATTTCGAAGGCGCTTGCCAAGGCCGGCTACAAGGTGGCCGCCAACTACGCGGGCAATGACGAGGCCGCGGCGAAGTTCAAGGCCGAGACCGGAATCCCCGTCTACAAGTGGGACGTCTCCAACTACGAGGCCTGCATCGCGGGCCTGAAGCAGGTCGAAGCCAACCTTGGCCCCGTCGAGGTGCTGGTCAACAATGCGGGCATCACGCGTGATGCCATGTTCCACAAGATGACCGCGCAGCAGTGGAACGAGGTGATCAACACCAACCTCAATTCGCTGTTCAACATGACGCAGCCCGTCTGGAGCGGCATGCGCGACAGGAGCTTCGGCCGCGTCATCTGCATCTCCTCCATCAATGGCCAGAAGGGCCAGATGGGCCAGGCCAACTACTCCGCCGCGAAGGCGGGCGACATCGGCTTCGTCAAGGCGCTGGCGCAGGAAGGTGCGGCCAAGGGCATCACCGTCAACGCCATCTGCCCGGGCTATATCGGCACCGAAATGGTGAAGGCCATCCCGCAGGACGTGCTCGACAAGCGCATCCTGCCGCTGATCCCCGTGGGCCGCCTGGGCGAGCCGGAGGAGATTGCGCGCGCGGTCCTCTTCCTCGCCTCCGACGAGGCGGGCTTCATCACCGGCTCGACCTTGTCCGCCAATGGCGGCCAGTACATGATGTGACGGGCAAGACGCCCGGTCCGCACAGCCATGATGCCCGCGCTTGACGCGGGCATCTGTCTTTATGCAACAAGGGCCATGGAACTTCTCGCGAAAGACCTTACCTGCGAGCGCGGCGGGCGGATCGTGTTCCGCAACGTCTCGCTGGCGCTGAAGCCAACGCAACTCATGCAGCTCACAGGCCCCAACGGCTCGGGCAAGTCCTCGCTGCTGAGGCTGATCGCAGGGCTGAACGAGGCGCAGCACGGCGAGATCGCGCTGGCGGGCGGCAACGCCGAGCTCTCCATCGGCCAGCAGGCGCATTACATCGCGCATCAGGAGGCGGTGAAGACGGCCCTTACGGTCGAGGAGAACCTTCGCTTCTGGCGGGATTTCATGGGTGGCGGCGGCGTCGCCGAAGCACTTCACGCCTTCGACCTGACGCGGCTTGCCTCCTACCCCGCGGGACTTCTCTCCGCCGGGCAGAAGCGCCGCCTGGCGCTGGCCCGCCTCGTCCTCGTGCCACGCGTGCTGTGGCTTCTCGATGAGCCGACGGTAGGACTCGACACCGCTTCGCTCGCAAGGCTGGCAGGCGTCATGGCGCGCCAGCTTGATCAGGGCGGCATCATCATCGCGGCGACCCATCTGCCCTTGGGCCGCGAACCGGATTGCCGGCTGGAGCTGGGGGGCACGCCATGAAGCTGATCCTCGCCCTCATCCGGCGCGACCTCTCCTTGAGCTTCCGGCAGGGCGGAGGTGCGGGCACGGCGCTCGGCTTCTTCCTCGCGGTCGTCGTGCTGCTCCCCATCGGCATCGGGCCGGACCAGGCGCTGCTGGCGCGGATCGCGCCAGGCGCCCTGTGGATCTCGCTGCTGCTTTCCGTATTGCTGTCCGCTGACCGCATCTTCCAGCAGGATTATGAAGACGGCTCGCTCGACATCATGACCATGGGCCCCGTGCCCTTCGAGATGGTGGCACTGGCCAAGGCCGTTGCGCACTGGCTGTCGACCAGCCTGCCGCTGGCCATCGCGGCACCTGTCCTTGGCTTCCTCGTCAACCTCGAGCCTGCCGCGATCCTGCCCCTGTGCGTGGCCATGGTGCTGGGCTCGGTGGCGCTGTCGCTGCTCGCCGCCATCGGCGCGGCGGTGACGGTGGGATTGAGGCGGGGCGGCCTCCTCGTGTCCATCCTCGTCCTGCCGCTCTATGTGCCGGTGATGATCTTCGGGCTTTCCGCCTCCCAGCCGGGGGCTGCGCCGGGCCTCACCACCGCCTCGCTGCTGATCCTCGCTGCGATCACATTGGTGAGCCTCGTCATCTCCCCCCTTGCCTCGGCTGCGGCACTGAGGTCCTATCTGAAATGACCAAAGCCCTTTAGATAAGCTGCCATGCAATATCTTGCCAACCCGACCCGCTTCCTGAAGATCGCCAACTGGGTGTTGCCCTATGTCTGGGCGATCACCATCGGGCTTTTCGCCATGGGCCTCTATGGCGGTCTCGTTACCGCGCCGCAGGACTACCAGCAGGGCGAGACAGTGCGCATCATGTATGTGCATGTGCCCGCGTCCTGGATGGCGCTCTTCGTCTATACGGTGATGGCGCTGGCCAGTGCCGTCGCCGTGATCTTCCGCCACCCGCTGGCGGATGTGGCGGCCAAGACCGCCGCCCCGATCGGCGCGGTGTTCTGCTTCCTGTCGCTTGCCACCGGCTCCTTATGGGGCAAGCCCATGTGGGGCGCTTGGTGGGTGTGGGATGCGAGGCTCACCTCGATGTTCGTGCTGATGCTGCTCTACATCGGCTACATGGCGATCTGGGCTGCGATCGATGAGCCGCACCGGGCCGCCATGGTGGCGCGCATCGTCGCGCTGGTCGGTGTCGTCAACGTGCCGATCGTCAAGTTCTCGGTCGACTGGTGGAACTCGCTGCACCAGCCGGCGAGCGTGTTGCGCATGGACGGGCCGACGATCCACGGCTCCATGCTGTGGCCGCTGCTGGTCATGGGGCTCGCCTATTCCTTTCTGTTCCTGGCGCTGCACCTCGTCTCGATCCGCGCCGAGATCGCAGCGCGCAAGATCCGTCAGATCCACATTGCCGAGATCGGAGAGCGCTGATGGACTTTGCCGCCAAACATATCGGCTTCGTCATTGCTTCCTATGCGGTCAGCGCCATTTTCATCGGTGGGCTGATCGCGCAGATCCTGCTGCGGGACAGGAAGCTCCGCGCCGAATCTGAAAGGCTCGAGGCTCAGCGCCGGAAGCCCGGCGCATGAGTGCCCCTGAGAAACGCTCGCGCCTGTCGCTCGTGTCTATCCCCGTCATCGTCTTCGCGGGGCTTGCAGCATTGTTCTGGAAGGGCCTCTCCGGCGAACCGTCTAAGATCCCCTCGGCGCTCATCAACAAGCCGGTGCCGGAGTTCACGCTTGACGCTGTGCCGGGCCTTGGCGTGCCGGGCTTTGCCACGGCCGACCTCAAGTCCGGCAAGGTGACGGTGGTGAATGTCTGGGCCTCATGGTGCGCGCCCTGCCGCATCGAGCATCCGCTGCTCATCGAGCTTGCCAGGCGGAGCGACATCGCGCTCTTCGGCATCAACTACAAGGACGAGCCGGAGAATTCCGTGCGTTTCCTCGGCACGCTTGGCCAGCCCTTCGCCGCCGTCGGCATGGATGCCAATGGCCGCGCGGCGGTCAACTGGGGTGTCTATGGGGTGCCCGAGACCTTCATCGTCGATGGCCAGGGCGTGATCCGCTACAAGCACATTGGCCCGCTGAGCCCCGAGGCCATCACCGGCAAGTTCGCCGCGGAAATCGAGAAGGCGAAGACGCCGCAAGTCACGGGCGCGAACTAATCCCCGCGGAAACCTGGGTAACCATCAAGCCGTGGCATGACGAAAGAAGGTGACTGGTCAGGCGCGCTTGCGGGTCTTGATCTTGCTGGCGGGCTTGGCGGGTTCCCTTTCCTCGATCAGGTCCATCTCGGCGGCGAGCACGGAGAGATTGTCGAGGAAGGATTTGCGGTCTGCTGAGGGGATGAGGGAGAGAAGCTGCTTGTCCACCTCATCGGCGCCGGGCTGCGCCATCTTCAGCATTTTCTTGCCAATGGCGGTGATGCGAATGGCGTTGGTGCGGCCGTCGTCCTTGGTGCGCTTGCGCTGCAGATAGCCCTGGGCCAGGAGCCTAGCCACAAGATCGGCCAGGGTCGAACGGTCGATGCCGGTGAGCTTCACGAGCTCCGTCTGGCTCTTGCCGTCATTGGTGTCGACCGCGAGCAGAACGGTGAACTGGCGGTGGGTGAGGCCGGATTTGCCGACCTCTCCCATATAGATGAGGCTTGCGTACTGAGCAGCCCGTTTCAGCAAATGGGATGGCGAACGCGTGAACTGCTTCACCTCCTTTATGTTTGTCATTCGCCCCTTCTCCTGCCCGCAGTCCGGCTTGTCGCGATCAGCCGGTTCCTGCGAAAACTCCTGCGTTTCCTAAACGCCGATTACCCCGCAGCGTGAGGGTTGTTCCCCCTTCAGGGCCGCGCACAACTAGCGGCTCGGTCTGGACGCTGCAAGCAAAAAGCGGATGCCGAAGATGAATGGATGCTTCTTGCCTGAGAACGAGTTAAGATGATCCGCACACAGATTTCAACACTTGACAAGCGATGTACAGTAAGACTCAGAGCCTCGCCTTCAGGCGGCAAATTCCAGCAGGTGACACGCATGAGCGTGACGTCTGCGGCACCTGCGGCTTCATCAATTACGTGAACCCGAAGATCGTGACAGGCTCGATTGTCAGGCACCGGGGCAAGATCCTGCTCTGCCGCCGCGCCATCGAACCGCGTGCCGGATATTGGACGCTGCCCGCGGGCTTCATGGAGTTGGGCGAGACGGCGGAACAGGCCGCGATGCGCGAGGCGCGCGAGGAGGCCAATGCGTCAATCGTGATTGACAGGCTGCTCGCCGTCTACACCATTCCGCGCATCGCGCAGGTGCAGATCATGTATCTTGCGCATCTGGGCGAGGACAGTTTCTCAGCAGGTCCCGAGAGCCTCGAAGTGATGCTGTCGGGCTGGGACGAGATCCCGTGGGACGACATCGCCTTCCCGTCGGTGACCTGGGCGCTGGAGCAGTACCGCAGCATTGAGGGCCGGAGCGATTTCCCGCCCTTCTCCAACCCGCCGGGAGAGTTGGGCGATACGAAGGCCTACTGAGCCGTGGAGTCCGCGTCCTCGATCATGTGCTTGGCCATGTAGGGCGCGTTTGCGAAGGCGAAGACGAGCGTCAGCGGCAGCAGGCCAAAGACCTTGAAGTTCACCCAGACGTCGGTCGAGAAGTTCCGCCACACGATCTCGTTGAGAGCGGCCATGGCGAAGAAGAACACGCCCCAGCGGATCGACAGCGTGCGCCAGGCCTCCTCGGTGAGCTTCATCGCCTCGCCCATGATGAGCTTGATGTAGCTCCGCCCCATGGCGACACCGCCCAGCAGCACGGCACCGAACAGTGCGTTGATGAGCGTCACCTTCACCTTGATGAAGAGTTCCGAGTGCAGCCACAGGGTGAGCGCGCCGAAGAGGGCGACGAAGAGGGCCGAGACCAGCGGCACCATGGCGATCTTGCGCGTCAGTATCCAGGAGGCGGTGAGCGCCACCGCTGTCGCCACCATGAAGATGCCCGTGCCCCAAAAGATACCCGCCTTCCAATTGGCGATGAAGAAGGCGACGAGCGGCCCCAGCTCGATCAGCAGCTTGGCGCCATGGCTCATCTTCGGTGACGAGGTGAAGCTCATGTCTCCTCCAGTCCGGCGATTGCGCGGGCAAAGCCCTCGGCATCGAAGGGCTGCAGGTCCTCGATCGCCTCGCCAACGCCGATGGCATGAATGGGGATGGCGAATTTCTCCGCGATGGCGACGAGAATGCCGCCCCGCGCCGTGCCATCAAGTTTGGTCATGATGAGGCCGGTCACACCCGCCACCTTGGTGAAGATCTCGGCCTGGGCCATGGCGTTCTGGCCCGTCGTGGCATCGAGCACGAGAAGCACGGCATGGGGTGCGGTCTCGTCCTGCTTCTTGATGACACGCACGATCTTGTCGAGCTCGTCCATCAGATACTGCTTGTTCTGGAGGCGGCCCGCCGTGTCGATGAACAGGATGTCCGCTCCCTCCTCCTTCGCCGACGCGATGGCATCGAAGGCGAGCCCCGAGGCGTCCGCCCCCGTAGGCCTGGACATGACCTTCGCACCGATGCGCTGGCCCCAGACATTGAGCTGCTCGATGGCCGCCGCGCGGAAGGTGTCGCAGGCGGCGAACATCACGCTGTGGCCTTCGGCGCGCGCGATCGAACCAAGCTTGCCGATGGTCGTCGTCTTGCCCGCACCATTGACGCCCACGACCAGGACGATGAAGGGCTTCTGGCGGCCCGTGAAATCGAAGGGAACTTCCACGGGCTTCAGCACCCTGGCGACTTCCGCGGCGAGGATGCGCTTGACCTCCTCCGGGTCGATCTCGCGGTCATAGCGCCCGGCGGCGACTTCCTTCACGATGCGCTCGGCCATGGGCAGGCCCAGGTCCGCCTGGAGGAGCACGTCCTCAAGGTCCTGCAGTGTCGCCTTGTCGAGCTTCTTCTTGGTGAAGATCGAGGCGATGGAGCCGGTGATCGAACGTGATGACTTGGAGAGGCCGCCGCTGAGGCGTGAGAACCAGCTCTCTGCCGGTGCAGGCTCTGGCGCGGCTTCGGATACGGCTGCTGCGGCGGCGGGTGGCACGCCCGGCTCAGCTGCGGCCTTGCTGCCGCCGAACAGCTTCTTGAGGAAACTCATGCGGCGAGCCTGGCCTTGAGATGCGAAGCCCCACGCCCGGTGACCTGCGCGGTGACGATGGCGCCGGGCGCCATGCGGCTTTCGAACCTCACCTGGGCGAAATGCTCCGTGCGGCCCATGGCCTCCGTTTCGATCAGCACCTGGCGGGTAGCCCCGATCTCGGAGGCGAGGAACTGGTCAAGCCGCGCCTCGCCCTTGCGGCGCAGTTCGGCGGCGCGCTCCTTGATGACGGCCTTCTCCAGCTGCGGCATGCGTTCGGCAGGCGTGCCGGGGCGGGGCGAGAACGGAAACACATGCAGATATGTGAGGCCGCAATCATCGATGATCTTCAGCGAGTTGGCGAACATCTCGTCGGTTTCGGTCGGGAAGCCCGCGATGATGTCGGCGCCGAAGACGATGCCGGGGCGCTGGTCGCGGAGTTCCGCGCAGAAGGCAATCGAGTCCTCGCGCGCATGGCGGCGCTTCATGCGCTTCAGGATCATGTTGTCGCCGGACTGGAGCGAGAGGTGGATGTGCGGCATCACCCGCTCCTCGCCGGCGATCACATCCATCAGCTCCGGGTCCGCCTCGATCGAGTCGATGGAGGAGAGACGGAGCCGCTTCAATTCCGGCACGGATTTGAGGATGCGGTGCGACAGACTCCCAAGCTTCGGCGCGCCATCAAGATCGGCACCCCAAGAGGTGAGATCGACGCCCGTGAGCACCACTTCCGAATAACCTGACGCCACAAGGCGGCGCACCTGCTCCACCACGTCCTGCGGGGCGAGCGAGCGCGAATTTCCGCGGCCGAAGGGAATTATGCAGAAGGTGCAGCGGTGGTCACAGCCGTTCTGCACCTGGACGAAAGCGCGGGTGCGTTCCTTCAATCCGTCGATCAGATGCGGTGTTGCTGTCTTCACCGCCATGATGTCCGACACGGACACGCGCGCATTGGCGCCATGCCTCCAGCTTTCGGCCTTGAGCTTTTCCTCATTGCCGATCACGCGCGAGACTTCCGGCATGGCGGCGAACATCTCAGGCTCGGCCTGTGCAGCACAGCCCGTCACGATGATCTCGGCATCGGGGTTCTCGGCGCGCGCCTTGCGGATCGCCTGGCGCGCCTGGCGGGTTGCCTCCGCCGTCACCGCGCAGGTGTTGAAGACGATGGCGTTGGCTTTCCCCGCGGCCTCCGCGTGCTGGCGCATCACCTCGGTCTCATAGGTGTTGAGGCGGCAGCCGAAGGTGACGAATGTGGGCTCAGCCATCACTCACACCGCAAGATGGGGCGGCAGGTCGCCTTCGAATTCATACGTGACGGGGCCGGTCATGATGACGTGCCCATCGCTCTCGCGGATTTCCATGAAGAGATCGCCGCCGGGCAGCGTGATCGTGGCCTTGGGGTCCAGCCGCTTCAGCCGGTGGCCCGCCGCCATGACGGCGCAGGCCGCCGTGCCGCAGGCAAGCGTCAGGCCGGCGCCGCGCTCCCACACCTTGATCACCGCATGATCCTTTGAATCCACCCGCGCCAGCGTGATGTTGGCGCGCTCAGGGAACAGCGGGTGATGCTCCAGCATCGGACCCACCTTGGCGAGTTCGACGACATCGAGGTCCTTCACCCAGAAGATGCAGTGCGGGTTGCCGACATTGACCACCGAGGGCGAATGGATCAGCGGCGCCTCAGCCGGGCCCACCGACAGTTCGATGTAGCGCGTGTCGTGGAACTTCTCGGAGAGCGGAATGTCCTTCCAGTCGAAGCGGGGCGCACCCATGTCCACGGTGACGAGCTTGTCGCCGCCCTTCTCGGCCACCAGGAAACCACCCTTGGTGTCGATGGTGGCGCGCGTTGTCTTCTTCTCCGCGAACAGGATGTCGGCGATGCAGCGCGTGGCGTTGCCGCAGCTTTCGACCTCGCCACCCTCATTGTTCCAGATGCGCATGGTGACATCCGCCTTGCGCGAGGGCTCGAGAACGATCAGCTGGTCGCAGCCGATGCCCGTCTTGCGGTCGGCGATGGCGCGGGCCTTGGCCTCGTCCATGGCAATGGGCTTCTTGCGCGCGTCGAACACGACGAAGTCGTTTCCGAGCCCGTTCATCTTGCGGAAGTGGAGGGGTGAAGCCTCTGTCATGGGGGCCTTATATGGGAAAAGCCCAAGGGATTGCTAGACCGCCGAAGGGTGGTAGCCTTGGGCAGCCGCAGGGAGGCGGCAGGCATGGCGGCAGGCATGGCGGCACGGGATTTCAGAAGCGAACTGGTGGGCTCCTTCTCCGAGGGCTCCAACGGCAACCCCACGGTGGCGATGATCGAGGCGGCCTTCCGCCACCATGGGATCAACTGGCGCTATATCAATTGCGAGGTGCCGCCCGAGAAGCTCGCTGACGCGGTCAGGGGTGCGCGCGCCATGGGCTGGCGCGGCTTCAACCTGTCGATCCCGCACAAGGTCACGGTGATCCAGCACCTGGACGGGCTGGGCGAGAGTGCCGCCATCATGGGGGCGGTCAATTGCGCGGTGAACCGGGACGGCAAGCTGATCGGCGAGAACACCGATGGCAAAGGCTTCCTGACGTCGCTGATGGAAGTGGTGGACCCCCGTGGCAAGTCGATCGTGATGTTTGGTGCCGGCGGTGCGGCGCGCGCCATTGGGGTGGAACTGGCGCTCGCAGGGGCCAAGTCCCTGACGGTGGTCAACCGCTCGGCGGAGCGCGGAGAACCTTTGGTGAGGCTCCTGAACGAGAAGACAAAGACCCCCGCCGCACTCACCATCTGGCCCGCCGCCTATGCCGTTCCGGCAGGCACGGACATCGTGGTGAACGCCACCTCGATAGGCCTCGGCAATGGCGACCAGCCGCTGGACATCGACCTCTCCTCCCTGAAACCGGGCATGGTGGTGGCAGATGTGATCGTCGACCCGCCGGACACCCGCTTCCTGCGGGACGCCGCGTCCCGGGGCTGCACCGTGATCGACGGTCTTGGCATGCTGATCAACCAGGGCGTGATCGGGGTGAAGTACTGGACGGGGGCGGATGCCGACCCCGGCGCCATGCGGAGAGAACTGGAGGCGATTTATGGACGTTGATGCTTGCGTTCGCCACCAATCTGGACCCTCAGATAAGTCTAGGCTGCGAGGGCTTCCTGGGCTTTGGGATATGCTTTTCTAAGATTTTGATCTGCCGCTTCATGAATTTGTCGAACATCGGCACAGTAAATGCTGTCTCGCCATGCCTCTGGCTCCAGATCATGCCTTTATTGATGAGCTGCTGGCGTACAGTTGCGACTGACGTCGCCTCGACTCCCAATGCAGCGGCAATGTCGCCCGTCTTGTGAGGGCCCGGTCCAAGTTCAGCCATTGCCCGCAGGTATTTTTGCTGGAGAACAGTCAATCGGTCGAACCGAACCCTGAAAAAGTTGGCGTCAAGATGGTCGACGACTACTGGGGTCGCATTGTCAACATCGGCCTTGGTTATTGGGCTCTTGGGGGCTGAATTCCATACGTGAGAGCCCCATTCTTGAATAAAGTACGGATAGCGCTCCGTTACCCTGAGGATTTCTTCAATCGCGTCATCGTTGAACTCCACTCCTTCCCTTCGTGCCGGTGCTGAAAGCGCTTCCTTGGCCGCTTCAGGAGGGAGTTTGTCGATTTCTGGATAGTTGAAGAGACGTTCGGCATAGGATTT
>JBEILC010000086.1:0-11861 GCA_040379425.1 Hyphomicrobiales bacterium | reverse complement strand
GCCGGACAGCGATTCCATCAGCGTGCCGAAATAGCTGTTTTCCTCGGCGGGCGGTGCCGCGGGCTGGGGCAGGGCGGGGATGGCGGCGCGGAGTTCAGCTGTAAGGCCTTCCGCATTGGGCAGGCCCTCCGCGGCGCGTGCGCCGACCGCCTCGAGGCCTGCGGCAGCCGGCACCATGCGGGCAATGCGGTCATATTCCTCGGCATAGGAGGTTCCGGCGGCGACCTTGGCCTTGAGGTCGGACAACGCCTGTGACAGGGCGGAGGTGACCGACACCTTGTCCGCGGCGGGGGGGTGTGTTGCGGATGATTTGAGGCTCGCCACATCCTTCTCCAACGCATCGATTCGCTGGCCCAATGCGGCCAGCGCCGCCGAGTCGGCGGGGGCCACGCTGCCCGCGCCGGATGTGGCGGGCGCGGCGGAGAGCGCGGTGCGGAATTGCGCCAGGTCATCGGACGCGCTTTTCAGCGCGGCTTCGGCGGCGGCGATCCGCTGGTCGAGCGAATCGAGACGGCTGCCGAGTTCCGAGAGCCCGGCCGAGGCGGATTTTGCCTGCTCGAGGGCAGCGTCTGCCGCCTGGCCAGCCGTGCCGGCCGCTGCCGCAGCACCCGTGGCGTCCTGCTTCAGGGCGGCGAGCTGCTCCGCAATGCCGCCGCCATTGGCCTCCAGCGCGGCAAGCCGGACTTGCATCGCCATCACCTCGTTCGAGGGGAAGTAGCTGGCCAGCACGCCGCGGTAGAACCACCCCCCGGCGACCAGGCCCAGGATCAGGGCCGCGGCCAGCCACAGGGCGTTGCGGCGGTGGCCGGCGTTGCCGGCCGCCGGCTGAGCCTCGTCAGCGGCTGGCGTTCCAGCGTCGCGCTGAACCACATCGGCGCCGGTCCTGATCTCCTCGGCGTCGAGGTCGATCACCTGGGGCCTGAGCGGGCCGGTCTCGGCGGTGTTCGGGTCATTCATCATGGATGGACCTAATGCCTTCCCCCCATCTCTGCAAGCAGGGCCAGCATGGCCTGCTCGTCGGGCGTTTGGGGAACCTCCTTAACCCAGTCCTCTGGCAGAACTGAGGCGACATTGCGTGACAGGCAAAAATTCCTGATGCGCGCGGCGTTGTGAAGCAGCCCCGCCTCCGCCGCACGTTGCAGCCAGAGCTTCGCCGTGCGTGGCGAATAAAGCAGCACCGCATCGAGTGCATTGTTTCCGAGCGCTGCCGCCGCCTCGCCCAGGCTCTCTGCCGGCGCCGCATCGTAGAGCACCGCGCGGTGGCAGTCGAACCCCGCAGCCGAAAGCTGCCCTTCAAGATCGCCCGCCGTCTCAGCCCCTGAAAGATAAAGGATCGGGCCAGCCTTGGGGTCGAGGGACGCGCGGATGAAACCGGCAAGGCCGTTCACGTCGCCGCCATGCGCTTCGGCGGGGAGGCCCCGCGCCAGTGCCGCCTTCAGCGATTGCGGGCCAACCGTCAGTGTACGGATCGTTCTCAGATGCTCCATCTCGGGCAGCGCCCGTATGCCATTGGCGCTCGTCACCGCAATCGCCTGCCACGGCTTCTGCGGAATGTCCACATCGTTCCGTACACGGATCGTCATCATGGGCGCCGCCACCACGCGGTGCCCCATGGCCTCGAGCTTCGCCTTCAGGGCCCCCGCGTCTTCCTCGGGCCTGGTGAGGGCGATCCGCATCAGAAGGCGATGAGGCTGCCGCCTTCGGCCTTCACCTGTTCGCCGGCCTCCGCACCCATGCGCGCGGCATCGGCGGGTGAGCCTTCGCGCACCGTCTCGAAGCAGTGCACGCCGTCCAGCGTCAGCGCGTGGCCGCGGAACTTCACCTGGCCGCTCTCGATCACCGCATGGCCCGCCAGCGGCGTCCGGCAGGAGCCGTCAAGTGCGGCGAGGACGGCGCGCTCGCAATTGACGGCGATGGCCGATGGCTCATGGTTGATGGCGGAGAGGATCTCGCGCGTCTTGGCATCATCCTCGCGCGTCTCGATGCCGATGCAGCCCTGCGCCACGGCGGGCAGCATGACGTCGATGGGCACGAGGGACGTGATCTTGTCGGCCAGCCCCAGCCGCTTGAGGCCCGCGGCGGCCAGGAAGGTCGCCTGCGCCACGCCCTCGTCGAGTTTCTTGAGGCGCGTCTCCACATTGCCGCGGAACTGGATGACCTCGATGTCGGGGCGGATGCGCTTCAGCTGCGCCCCGCGCCGGACGGAGGAGGAGCCCACGACGGCGCCCTTGGGAAGCGCGCCGATGTCCTTCGCCACCGGGCTCAGGAACGCATCGCGCACATCCTCGCGCGGCAGCAGGGCGGCCATAACGAGTCCGTCCGGCAGGCGCGCCGGCATGTCCTTCATGGAGTGCACGGCGAGGTGGATCTCCTTCGCGAACAGCGCCTCCTCGATCTCCTTGGTGAACAGCCCCTTGCCGCCGATCTCGGACAGGGGCCGGTCGCGGATGCGGTCGCCCGTGGTGGTGATCACCACAATCTCGATGTCATCGTCGGTGAGCCCATGGGCGGCCTTGAGGCGGCTCTTCGTCTCATTGGCCTGGTAAAGGGCGAGGGGGGAGCCACGGGTCCCGATCTTCAGCTTCGGCATTTGCAAGTCTGTTCCGGCGGATGCTACAGGTTCGTCCACTTCTAAGCTGTAAACCCCCAATCTGCAAACCACCCGCGATGGAACGAGCCACCACCCATATTCTCGGCATCGAGACCTCCTGCGACGAGACGGCGGCCGCCGTCATCGCGCGGGACGGGGCGGGGCGGGGGCAAGATCCTCACGAACGTGGTGCTCTCCCAGCTCAAAGACCATGCGCCTTATGGCGGCGTGGTGCCGGAAATCGCGGCCCGTGCCCATGTGAACCATCTGGACCGGCTGGTGGCGCAGGCCATGGCGGAGGCGGAGCTGACTTTCCCGGAACTCGATGGCGTCGCGGCGACCGCAGGCCCGGGCCTCCTGGGCGGCGTCATCGTCGGGCTGACCATGGCCAAGGCGATTGCGCTCGCCCATGACAAGCCGCTGATGGCGGTGAATCATCTCGAAGGCCACGCACTCACCGCCCGGCTGCTGGGTGCGGTCGAATTTCCCTATCTGCTGCTGCTCATCTCCGGCGGCCACACCCAGTTCCAGATCGTGGAAGGCGTGGGGCGCTACCACCGCCTCGGCACCACCATCGACGATGCGCTGGGCGAGGCCTTCGACAAGGTGGCGAAGCTCTTGGGGTTAGGTTACCCCGGCGGCCCGCAGGTCGAGGCCCATGCGAGGCAGGGTAATCCCGCCCGCTTCGATTTCCCCCGCCCGCTGAAGGGCCGGAAGGACTGCAACTTTTCCTTCTCCGGCCTCAAGACCGCGGTGCGCGAGGTGGTGAATGATATGGGCACCCTCACCGACCAGGATGTCGCCGATGTCTGCGCCTCCTTCGAGGCGGCGGTGGCCGAGACCCTGGCGGACCGGCTGGCGATGGCGGTCCATCTCTTCCGGGACCGTTACCCCGCCGTGGAGCGCCCCGCGCTGATCGTGGCGGGGGGCGTTGCCGCCAACCAGAGGCTCAAGGCGGTGCTGGAAGGTGCCGCGGAGCGCTTCTCCCTCGATCTCATCGTGCCGCCGCCCAGGCTCTGCACCGACAATGCGGCGATGATCGCCTGGGCCGGGGCGGAACGCCTCGCGCTGGGCCTCGTCGATGACTTGGGCGTCGCCGCGCGTGCGCGCTGGCCGCTGGACCTCGCGCAGGCGCCCGCCTATGGCGCGGGCAAGCTCGGCGCCAAGGCCTGATACTCATCACAAGCAAGGACGGACACCATGCTCTTCGCACTGCTCTGCACCGACAAGCCCAACAGCCTCGAACTGCGCATGTCGGTGCGGCCCGATCACCTGAAACACCTGGAAAGCCTCGGCACCGCGCTCAAGGCCGCGGGCCCCTTCACCAATGATGAGGGATCGCCCACCGGCAGCCTCGTCATCATCGAGGCAGCCGACCGCGCCGCAGCACAGGCCATGGCGGAGAGTGATCCCTATGCCAAGGCGGGCCTCTTCGCCTCGGTCGAGATCCGCCCATGGAAGTGGCTGATCAAGAACCCGGAGGCCAAGTGATGCCAAATTACTGGCTGTTCAAGTCCGAGCCCGACGTCTGGTCCTGGGAGCAGCAGAAGGCCAAGGGCAAGGCCGGCGAGGAATGGACCGGAGTGAGGAACTATCAGGCGCGCAACAACATGCGCGCCATGAAGCTGGGTGACCGTGGCTTCTTCTATCACTCCAACGACGGGCGCGAAGTGGTGGGCATCGTCGAGGTCTGCAAGCTGGCGCACCGGGATTCGACCTCCGAGGTGGACAGCTGGGAGTGCGTGGACATCCGCGCCGTGGCGGATGTTCCCCGGCCCGTGACCCTCGATGAGATCAAGGCCGATCCAAAGCTGAAGGACATGGTGCTCGTCAACAATTCGCGGCTTTCGGTTCAGCCCGTGAGCGAGGCGGAGTTCAGGCACATCTGCAAGCTCGGCGGCGTCAAGCCTTGATCCTTGACCGGGAGCGGTTCATCCGCGCTAACACCACCGTGATGGCGCCGCCGCTGGTGCCGGAACTGCAATTGCACCTCGCGCATGAGGCGGTTCCGCTCTGGCAGAAGACGGAGGAGGAGCTGGGCGAGATGGGCCTCGCACCCCCCTTCTGGGCCTTCGCCTGGGCGGGCGGTCAGGCGCTGGCCCGCCATGTGCTGGACCATCTGGCACTGGTCGCCGGCAAGAGTGTGGTCGACCTCGCCTCGGGCTCGGGACTTGTCGGCATCGCCGCCATGAAGGCAGGTGCTGCGAGTGTTCTTGCCGCGGACATCGACGATCTCTCGCTCGCGGCAATCCGTCTCAACGCCGCGCTGAACGGCGTTGCAGTCGCGGTGACGGGGGAAGACCTGCTCGGAAGTCCCGCACCGCACTGTGACGTGATCCTGGTGGGCGATCTCTTCTACGAGAAGGACCTCGCATCCCGCGTCTTCGCCTGGGCCGAGGCGGCGGAGGCGCGCGGCATCACGGTGCTGATCGGCGATCCGGGCCGCAGCTACCTGCCGCGCGAGAAGCTCGCGAAGCTCGCCGAACACCGGGTGAAGGTGACGCGCGACCTCGAGGATGCCGAGATCAAGGTGACGTCGGTCTGGCGGCTGAGCCGGTATTGTTGAGGTAGAGCGCTCCCATCAGGATGGCGAGCGCCACGAAGAGCCAGGCGTCCGCCCCGCCGTAGAAGGCGAGCGCAATCACCACGGCGGCGGGCGTGGAGAGATAGACGGCCTGGAGCGTGAAGACCGCGCCCTTCTCGTTGATCAGGGTGAAATAGGCGATCCGCTCCGTGATCCACATGCCGCAGGCGATGAGCACCGTCCAGTAGGCGGCGGCGGGGAGCTGCTCGCCCGACCAGGGTGGGGCGAAGAGCAGGAAGAAGGGAACCGCCAGCACGCCGCCCCAGAAGGATTCGGCCACGCCCGCCGCCATGGCGTGAGCCTTGGGCGGCCACCAGATGGCGGCGAACCAGTTGTAGGCCGAATAGAGGATGGGCAGCGAGAAGGCGGCGATCAGCCACCATGAGATCTCGCCGCTGAGCATGCCCTTGCGCGTGAGGACGAGGATGATGGTGGACAGGAAGCCCAGAAGGATCGCCGCGAGCCGCCGCCCGGCGGCGTTCTCCCGGCCGGTCAGCAGCGCCACGAGGTAATTGACGATGGGCGCTGTCGAGATGATGAGCGCCAGCTCCGTCGGCGGCACATGCCGGGCGAAGATCAGGCCCAGCGCGAAGGGGATGTTCATGAGGATGGCGCAGCCCAGCCCGAAGAGCTGCAGTTGCCGCCCGCCCCACCAGTCGATGCCGCGAAGGTGGCAGATCAGCGCCAGCACCACGAAGACCCCGAAGCCGGTCATCAGGATGACGTGCGAGACGGGCATGCCGATCTCGCCCCAGTGCCGGTACAGGCTGGGCGACACCCCCCAGAACAGGCCGAGGATCAGGAAAAAGCTCAGGTGCCGGGTTGAGGTCATCACGCTTCTTAGACAGGAGTCTCATTGCAGGCTATAGAATGTAACGCCAAAAGACCCATCAATAACGGCCTGCCTGGGAGGAATGCGCCAATGTCCGAGAAAATCTATCCGGTCTCCGCCTCTTGGAAGAAGAGGGCCCTGATCGACGATGCCGCCTACAAGAAGATGTACGCGGATTCGATCAAGGATCCGGCGAAATTCTGGGCCCGGCACGCCAAGCGAATCGACTGGTTCAAGGCGCCCAAGAAAATCAAGAACACCAGTTACGCCTACCCCAAGGTGTCGATCAAGTGGTACGAGGATGGCATCCTCAACGTTTCCTATAACTGCATCGACCGGCACCTGAAGAAGCGCGGCGACGATGTGGCGATCATCTGGGAGGGCGATGATCCGTATTATGACAAGAAGATCACCTACAACGAACTCCATGAGCAGGTCTGCCGCTGGGCCAATGTCCTCAAGAAGAACGGCGTCAAGAAGGGTGACTGCGTCACTATCTACCTGCCGATGATCCCCGAGGCGGCTTACGCCATGCTGGCCTGCACCCGCATCGGCGCGGTGCACTCGATCGTGTTCGGCGGCTTCAGCCCGGATTCGCTGGCAAGCCGCATCAATGACGCCAATTCGAAGCTCATCATCACGTCGGATGAAGGCCTGCGCGGCGGCCGCAAGGTGCCGCTCAAGGTCAACACGGACGAGGCACTGAAGCGCTGCGCTGGCAACGAGAAGGTGGTTGTGGTCCGCCGCACCGGCGGCCAGGTGGCGATGATCCCCGGCCGCGACGTCTGGTACCACGAGGAGGCGGCCCAGGTTCCCGCCGACTGCAAGCCCGAGCGCATGAAGGCGGAGGATCCGCTGTTCATCCTCTATACCTCGGGCTCAACCGGCAAGCCCAAGGGCGTGCTCCACACCACGGGCGGCTACCTCGTCTATGCGTCGATGACGCATGAGTATGTCTTCGATTACCAGGACGGCGATATCTACTGGTGCACGGCGGATGTGGGTTGGGTCACCGGCCACAGCTACATCGTCTACGGCCCGCTCGCCAATGGCGCGACAACGCTGATGTTCGAGGGCGTGCCGAACTATCCGACCAACTCCCGCTTCTGGGAGGTGATCGACAAGCACAAGGTCAACATTTTTTATACAGCACCCACTGCCATCCGCGCGCTCATGGGTGCTGGTGAGGCGCCGGTCGCGAAGACCTCGCGCAAGTCGCTTCGTCTTCTCGGTTCCGTGGGCGAGCCCATCAACCCCGAGGCCTGGGAATGGTACCACCGCGTGGTGGGCGACGCGCGTTGCCCCATCGTCGACACCTGGTGGCAGACGGAAACGGGCGGCATCCTCATCACACCGCTGCCCGGCGCCACGAAGCTGAAGCCGGGCTCCGCCACGCGTCCCTTCTTCGGCATCCGGCCGGCGCTTGTCGACGACAAGGGCGAGATCCTCGCGGGCGACACTTCGGGCAATCTCGTGATCCTCGATTCCTGGCCGGGCCAGATGCGCACCGTCTATGGCGACCATGACCGCTTCGTGCAGACCTATTTCTCGACCTACAAGGGCATGTACTTCACCGGTGACGGCTGCCGCCGGGACCGCGATGGCTATTACTGGATCACCGGCCGCGTCGATGACGTGATCAACGTTTCGGGCCACCGGCTCGGCACGGCGGAAGTCGAATCGGCCCTCGTTGCGCATCCCAAGGTCTCCGAGGCCGCGGTCGTGGGCTACCCGCATGACATCAAGGGTCAGGGCATCTACTGCTATGTGACGCTGATGGCGGGCGAGAAGGGCGATGACGATCTCCGCAAGGATCTTGTCGCCCATGTCCGCAAGGAAATCGGCCCGCTCGCCACGCCGGACAAGATTCAGTTCGCACCCGGCCTGCCCAAGACGCGCTCCGGCAAGATCATGCGCCGCATCCTGCGAAAGATCGCCGAAGATGATTTTGGGGCGCTGGGCGACACCTCGACGCTCGCCGATCCGGCGGTTGTGGACGATCTGATCGAGCACCGCCAGAACAAGAAGGGCTGAGGCTCGCCCCCGCCCCTCCCATTCCTCGCCCCCACGCATGTGGGGGCGAGGGGGAAGAACGCCACGGTTTCGCCACGTGCCAAACGTTTTGGACGGCGAGACTTGAGGCCGGGGAGGAGAAACATGAACCGCAGGGTCACTGCTTATGGGCGCCATCGCCCTGCCACTGGCGGGCCACGGGGTGCTTGCTTTCGAGGGCAGGGACGTCATCGATTTCGAGACGCCTGAACGCCCCGGTACGCTGACCGTCAACACGGGCGAGAAGGCGCTGTTCCGGATTCTGGGGGAGGGGCTGGCAATGCGCTACCCCGTGGCGG
The DNA here is from genome assembly GCA_040379425.1 of Hyphomicrobiales bacterium. Classification (GTDB taxonomy): domain Bacteria; phylum Pseudomonadota; class Alphaproteobacteria; order Rhizobiales; family Aestuariivirgaceae; genus Aestuariivirga. The sequence goes on along the minus strand of JBEILC010000086.1, from coordinate 3,504 downwards.
TCGGCAAGGAAGGCTATGATTGGGCGGGCATAGCCGAGGTGGGCCGCAAGCTGCGCTGGCCGGTCTGGACCCCGCCCGCAGCGATGATCGCTCGCAAACCGGAACTTGCCAGATGGGCCAGTGGCATGCCGGGCGGGCCAGATAACACCCTGGGCACCGGCGCACTTTATCTTTACGCAAACGGAAGAGACACCCTGTTCCGCATCCATGGCGCCAATGAACCTGACTCGATCGGACGTGCTGCCTCCTCCGGCTGCATCCGCATGCTCAACGCCCATATCGAAGGGACTTATGAGCAGACACCGCTGGAAACCAAGGTGATCGTGATCTGAATCACTCACGCCGCTGTGTGTTGCGAAGTGGGCATGTTCTGAATAGAAGCGACGATTTGCATGTTATTGCAGGGGATGTGATCTGTGAAACGCCGTGCTTTCTTGTCTTTTCTGGGCCTCGCCGCCTTTGGCCTTCCCCTCACCGCCCAGCCCGCCCAGGCCTTTCTGTTCGAATCGGAAGACGAGCGTGAGGATCGCCGCAGGCGCCGGGCGCGGAACGCCCGCAAGAGACAGCAGGCTGAGGCCGAGAGGAAGCGCAAGGCGGCGGCCCGGAAGAAGCTGAACTACAAGGGCCGGGAGGTGGTCGAGTTCCGGAGCAGCGAGAAACCCGGCACCATCATCGTCAAGACCAGTGAGCGCGCGCTCTACCAGGTGATGCCGGACGGCAAGGCCATGCGCTACCTCGTGGCGGTCGGCAAGGAGGGCTTTGGCTGGTCAGGTGTCGCCCGCGTCGGCATGAAGCGCAAAAACCCGACCTGGACGCCGCCCGCCGAAATGATCAAGCGCACGCCCAAATACGCCAAGTGGAAGAACGGCATGCCCGGCGGCATTCCGGAAAACCCGCTTGGGGTACGCGCGCTCTATCTCTTCGACGGCGGCGGGGACACGATGTACCGCATCCACGGCACCAACGCGCCTTCTTCCATCGGTACGGCCGCCTCTTCCGGCTGTATCCGCATGCTGAACAAGGAAGTGGTGGAGCTTTACAACAACACGCCGGTGGGCACCAAAGTCATCGTCAAGCAGTAGCAGAGGCGCGATTCGACCGAAACGGGAATGCCGTTGCGCCCCGGCGGCGTCGCCAGCGGCTCAACCGTTCATGCACGCAAAGGGCGCAGCGGGTAGTGGCAGCCGCATTTCCGGGCGGATCCGGCGCCCCCCAGCCGTGATCTGCGTCAAGCCGTCTCAAGGGTGGCGTATGTCTTTCGGCGTATTTGCGATCATGCACCGCACAAGGTAGAAATCCAGTCCGGGAACGGGGAAAGTCAAAATGTCAGAATCCAGAAACGCAGGGCGTCCCCTCTCGCCGCACCTGCAGATCTACAAGCGCACGCTGACGATGATGATGTCCATCGTCCACCGCGCCACCGGCATCGTTCTTTATGCAGGTACACTCCTTCTCGTGTGGTGGCTCTCCGCCGCCGCGGCATCGGATGAATACTTCGCCCTCGTGCAGGCGGTGTTCGGGAGCTGGATTGGCCAACTCGTGATGTTCGGATTTACCTGGGCGCTGGTGCATCACACCGCTGGCGGCATCCGCCACCTGATCTGGGATACGGGCCGGGGCTTCGACCTTCCCTCGGTCGAGACCAGCGCCAGGATCACGCTGGCCTCTTCCATCGTGATCACCATCCTGCTCTGGGTTCTTGCCTATGGGGTGATGGCATGATGCGCAAGACGCCCTTGGGCCGTGTGCTGGGGCTGGGCTCCGCCAAGGCCGGCACCGAACACTGGTGGGTGCAGCGGGTGACGGCGGTCGCCGGCATTCCCCTCACGATCTTCCTGATCGGCTTCATCCTCACCCATGTTGGCGCCACGCGGGCCGAGATGCTGGCGAGCCTCCGCAACCCGCTCGTCGCCATCCTGCTGGCGCTGACGATCATCAACATGCTCTGGCACATGCGGCTCGGCATGCAGGTGATCATCGAGGACTATGTCCACACGCCGCGCAACAAGTTCGCCGCCCTGCTGCTCAACGCCTTTTTCACGGTGGCGCTGGGTGTCGCGGCCCTCTTCGCAATTCTCAAGATGAGCTTCGGATCCTGATGGCTGTTGTCGAAACCAAGAAGAAGGCGCCGAAGAGCTTCGAGATCGGCGGCCGCACCTATCCGGTGACGGACCATACCTATGACGTGGTCGTGGTGGGTGCAGGCGGCGCCGGCCTTCGCGCGACACTCGGTGCGTCGCAGGCGGGCCTCAAGACGGCCTGCATCTCCAAGGTCTTCCCCACGCGCTCGCACACGGTCGCCGCTCAAGGCGGCATCGCCGCCTCGCTCTCCAACATGGGCGCCGATGACTGGCGCTGGCACATGTATGACACGGTGAAGGGTGCTGACTGGCTGGGCGACCAGGACGCCATCGAATACCTCTGCCGCAACGCGCCGACCGCGGTTTATGAGCTCGAGCATTTCGGCATGCCCTTCTCGCGCACCGAGGATGGCAAGATCTATCAGCGGCCCTTCGGCGGCCACATGATGAACTTCGGCGACGGCCCGCCGGTACAGCGCACCTGTGCCGCCGCCGACCGGACCGGCCACGCCATGCTCCACACGCTCTATGGCCAGAGCCTGCGCCATTCGGCCGAGTTCTTCATCGAGTTCTTCGCGCTCGACCTGATCATGGAGAATGGCGCCTGCCGCGGCGTCGTCGCCATGAACATGGAGGACGGCTCGATCCACCGCTTCCGCGCGCACCAGACCATCCTGGCCACGGGCGGCTATGGCCGCGCCTATTTCTCCGCCACCTCCGCGCACACCTGCACGGGTGACGGCAATGCCATGGTGCTCAGGGCAGGGCTGCCCTGTCAGGACATGGAATTCGTGCAGTTCCACCCGACCGGCATCTATGGCGCGGGCTGCCTCATCACCGAGGGTGCCCGCGGCGAGGGCGGCTACCTCACCAACTCCCAGGGCGAGCGCTTCATGGAGCGCTATGCGCCCTCGGCCAAGGACCTCGCCTCCCGCGATGTCGTCTCGCGCTCCATGACCATCGAGATCCGCGAGGGCCGTGGTGTTGGTGAGCACAAGGACCACATCCACCTGCACTTGGAGCACCTCGACCCCAAGGTGCTGCATGAGCGGCTGCCGGGCATTTCCGAATCGGCCAAGATCTTCGCGGGCGTAGATGTCACGCGTGAGCCGATCCCGATCCTGCCGACGGTGCACTACAACATGGGCGGCATCCCCACGAACTATCACGGCGAGGTTCTGGCGGGTGACCCGTCCGATCCTGAGAAGACGGTGCAGGGCCTGATGGCCGTGGGCGAGGCGGCTTGCGTCTCCGTCCATGGCGCCAATCGCCTGGGCTCCAACTCGCTGATCGACCTCGTGGTGTTCGGCCGTGCGGCGGCACTGCGCTGTGTCGAGACCGTGAAGCCCAATTCACCCCATGCGGATCTTCCCGCCGATGCCGCCGAGATGGCGGTCTCCCGGCTCGATCATTATCGCCATGC
>JBEILC010000085.1:0-11926 GCA_040379425.1 Hyphomicrobiales bacterium | reverse complement strand
CCTGCTCCGCCAGGCTCTGTTCCATCCCCCGAACCGGATGCGCCTTGAGCATCATGGCGGCGGCATAGGTCATGGTCTCGATCTCGCCCGCATTGCCCACCGCCTCATGCGCGGCGAGGATTTCGGAGACGAGCGTTGTGCCTGAGCGCGGCAGGCCGATCACGAAGATCGGGTTGCGGCCGGGCGTGCCATAGAGTGCGGAGAGGCGGGCGATGGTCTCCGCCGGGAAGGCGGTGATCCGCTCATCCACGATACGGCCAAGCTCCGCCCCGCGCGGGGCTGCGCGCAGCAATTGCTTCGCCGCGATCCAGTCCTTGAAGGCCTCCGCGTGCTGTCCCTCCTTCGCCCGGAGGCTTCCCCGGCGCAGCATCAGGTCGCTCCGCGCCATGACGTGGAGGCCGGGCCTGGCCAGTTCACTTTCGAGGAGTGCGAGCACCTCCGCCGACTGGTTGACCTGCGACAGCAGCACGATGTAGCGGCTGCGGAACGGCGATGCCGCAATCTCGGCCCGGATTTCGCGTTCGGCCTCCTCGGTCCGGCCCATGGCGAGCAGGCATTCAACCTTGTCGAGGTGGATGCGGTGCCGGTCCTCGCCCGATGCCGAAGACAACGCGCGGTCGAAGGCCAAAAGCGCCTCCTCCCCGCGCCCGATGGCCAGGAGCCAGGTGCCGAACTTCCAGTTCACCACCGGGCTCGACGGCGCCTGGGCGCGGGCGCGCTCGAACTGCGCCTCCGCCTCCACCACGCGGCCCATGGCGAGCAGGCACTGGCCAAGATCGAGGCGGCAGAGGACGTTGCCCTTGTCGGTGCCGGCGGCGCGGCGGAGGTGGTCCTCCGCCAGTTCCGGCCTCCCCCCCAGCAGCAGCACGCGGCCCAGCGCATGCTGCGCCTCGCTGCGGCGCGGATAGGCGGCCAGAAGCTGGCGCGCGGCGGGCTCCGCCAGGCGCAGGTCGCCCTTGAAGACAAGCCTGGCGATATGCGCCAGCTTCTCCTGCAGGTTCGGCTTCGGCTGCATCACGGCAGCAGGATGGTGGTGCCGGTGGTCTTGCGGCTTTCAAGGTCACGGTGGGCCTGCACCGCATCGGCCAGCGCATAGCGCTGGTTGACGGGGATCTTCACCTTGCCGCTCGCCACCATCGCCACGAGGTCATCCGCCGTTTCCTTCAGGTCCCAGTCGGTGGCGGTGTAGGTCATCAGCGTGGGACGGGTGACATAGAGCGAGCCCTTGGACGCGAGCAGGCCGAGGTCAAAGGCCTTCACCGGACCCGAGGCATTGCCGAACACAACCAGCAGGCCGCGCGGCGCAAGGCAGTCGAGCGAGCTCATGAAGGTCGACTGCCCCACGCCGTCATAGACGACGGGCAGGCCCTTGCCGCCGGTGATCTCCTTCACCCGCGCCACGATGTTCTCGGTGGACGAGTTGATGACATGGTCACAGCCATGGGCGCGCGCGATGGCCACCTTCTCATCCGAGCCGACCGTGCCGATCACGGTGGCGCCCAAGGCCTTCGCCCATTGCGACAGGATCAGCCCCACGCCGCCCGCCGCCGCATGGAGCAGGATCGTCTCGCCCGGCTGCACCTTGTAGGTGGCGCGCAGCAGGTAGCGCACCGTCATGCCCTTGAGCATCATGCCGGCCGCCGTCTCGTCCGAGATGCCCGGCATCAGCTTGGTGATGCGCCTGGCAGGCAGGTTGCGGACCTGCGCATAGGCGCCGAGTGCGCCAACGCCATAGGCGATGCGGTCTCCCGCCTTGAGGTCGGTGACACCCTCGCCCAGCGCCTCCACCACGCCCGCGCCTTCAAGCCCGATCCCTGAGGGCAGCGGCACCGCATAGAGGCCGGAGCGGTGATAGGTATCGATGTAGTTGAGGCCGATCGCCGTCTGGCGCACGCGCACCTCGCCCGGCCCCGGCGGCGGCACGTCGACGTCGACGAGCTTCATCACCTCGGGCCCGCCCGTCTCGCTGATCCGGATCGCTTTCATGCTTGCACCTCCTGTCGGCGCCCGGCATGGTCCGGCGCGACCGCTGATTTTCGAGTGTTGGTGCCCCATCATGACATATGCCGTCAATCCCGCCATCCACAGGATCGAGGCCCCACCCATCATGGAGGCGCAGAGCTGGCTGAAGCGGGGCTTGAGGAACCGCAAGATCCTGCTGCTCTCGCAGGCCGTGCCGAGCTGGCCCCCCGCGCAGGAGCTTGACGCCGAAGTGGCCCGCCTCGCACATGAGCCGGGCATCAGCCTCTATACCGACATCTTCGGCTTGCCCGAATTGCGCGCCGAGATCGCGCGGCATTTCTCGGCCGATTACGGCGGCAAGGTTTCCGCCGAGAATGTCTGCGTCACCGCCGGCTGCAACCAGGCCTTCTCCGCCGCGATGATGGCGATCGGCGGTGCGGGCGGCAATGTGATCGTGCCCGTTCCCTATTTCTTCAATCACACCATGTGGCTCTCCATGCTGGGGATCGAGGCGCGCTGCATTCCGGCCGTGACGGACGGCGCCAACCACCCGGACCCGAAGGATGCCGCCAGGCTGATCGATCAGAACACGCGCGCCATCGTGCTGTGCTCGCCCAACAACCCGGCGGGCGCCATCTATCCGCCAGACGTGATCAAGGGCTTCTTCGATGTCGCGCGCGCCCATGGAACCGCGCTCGTCATCGACGAGACCTACAAGGACTTCCGCGAGGAGCCCGGCCCCGCGCACCCGATCTTTGCCGAGGCCGGCTGGGAGGACACTTTCATCCACCTCTACAGCTTCTCGAAAGCCTATTCGATGACGGGCTACCGGGTGGGCGCCATCACGGCGTCGGCGCGCGTGCTGGCCGAGATCGAGAAGATCCTCGATTGCCTGGCGATCTGCCCCACGCACATCTCCCAGCGCGCGGCGCTTTTCGCGCTGCGCTCGCTCGAAGGCTGGAAGAAGGCCAAGATCAGGACGATGCAGGAGCGTTTGTCAGCGCTCCGCCAGGCTTTCACGCGGCCGGGGCTCCGGTTTGAACTCGTCAGTTCCGGCGCGCTCTTTGCCTATGCGAAACATCCGTTCACGGAGCAAACGGCGAAGGAGGTGGCGGTGAGGCTCGCGGGCGAGCATGACCTCCTGTGCCTTCCGGGCTCGATGTTCGGGCCGGGCCAGGAGCAGCACCTCCGCATCGCCTTCGCCAATGCGGAGGCCGCCGACATGGAAACGGTGGTGGACCGGCTGATCGAAAGCCAGGGGTGAAATCCATCCTGACTTCTTCTCCCGCTTCAGCGGGAGAGGACGACGATCCTAGATCTCCGCGAGGTCCGTCTGGGTGATCTTGTTGGGAATGAGGATGCGGCCGCCCGGGCGCACCTCGCCCAGCCCCTGCCCCAGCGTGGCGAAGGCGCGCGCCGCGCGGACCCATCACGGCAACCGTGCCGTGCGCCACCATGGACTCATTGGTTTCGCGCAAGCGCCGAGATGGTGGCGGAGCGCGGCTGACCATCGATCAGCGAGAGTTCACCGATGAGGGCGCCCGGGCCAAATACGGCAAGAAGCCGCTCCTGCCCGTCCTTCGCGATGACCGCTGCCTTGACCACGCCCTCCCGCAGCAGATAGCAGCCCTCGCCCGTGTCGCCCGCATGGAAAAGTACTTCGCGCACCTTGAGCCGGATCGGGCGGGCAGCAGCGAGAAGCGCGCGGCGCACCGGCCATGCCATGACCGGCGGCGCCTTTCGCCTTCTGGCCGGCGGCAGTGTTGCGGAGGTGTTGGCCGGCATGCGCGTCATCATCCGGTCAATGCTACAATATGCATATACCTCCTCCAAGGGTGATCGGGGGTTGACGCGCCATGGTCGCACTCCCCGCCGAAAATCACACAAGTCTCGTGCAATGTTCGCCCGCTAACAACCACCCCGGGGCTGAAACCCGGAGGGTGGAGATGGCGGATGGAAGGCGGGACGGGCGATTTTCGACTGTTCAGTGGCTCCACGACCGCAGGGCCGAACGCCGCGCCTGCCACATCCCCACAGTGATCGTCACGGCCTATGGCGAGACAGGCGCCATCATCCTGAACATCTCGGAAGGCGGCCTCGAACTCCGCTTCGATTCAATTATGACGATGCGGCCCGGCGAACGCATCGGCGTGAGGCAGGACATCCTCGGCGAGGTGCGCTGCACCGTGCGCTGGGGCCTACATCCGCGCTACGGCGTCCAGTTCAATCAATCCGGCGGCACGCCGCCCGGTGCGCAAAGGCTCTACGACTCGCTCTTCAACCAATCTGCAGACACATCGGACAACACATGAAGAAAAGCCTATTCACAATCCAGCGCCTGATGATTGCCTTTGGGTTCACCGTGCTGGGCATGCTCACGTTACTGGGCACGCAGACCTACAACCTCATCGACGACGTCCGCGTCGGCAGCGAGAACTACAACCGGGTGATCGGAGGCAAGGACCTGATCGCCGATATCCTGCCGCCCCCGCTCTATCCGGCGGAGGCCTTCTCATACATGCACATTCTCGAGGATGATCCGGCCCTGCTCAACAGGCTCCGGCCCCGCCTCGACCAGATCGAGGCCGACTACCGGGCCCGCATGAAGCACTGGAAGGAGAACATCGCGCAGTTGCAGATCATGTCACCCGAGGAGTGGGAGGAATTCGGCGCCAAGGTGGAGGCCAGCAACGAGAAGTTCTGGTCCGGCATGCGGCGCTACATCATCCCAGCTCTTGAAAGCGGCGACATGGCATCCATTAGCGGGGCGTCTCAGCGCATGACCGCCGAATTCATCGACCTTGGATTCTACATGAACGAAAAGGCCATGAAGATCGCCAAGATCGCGGCGGAGATCGAGCAGAAAAAGATCGAAGACGCGGATTCCCAGTTCGCCATGGTCACCGGAACGACCATCGGTGTGGGGCTGATCGTCTTTCTCATGCTGATCGTGGCGCATCAGTTCGTGGTGCGCGCCATCGCGATGATCTCCGCCACCATGTCCCGTCTCGCATCGGGCCAGCTGGAGGAGGACGTTCCCTATGCCGCCCGCGGCGACGAGGTGGGCGAGATGGCGCGGGCGCTGGCCGTGTTCAAGGACCAGGCGCTCCGCAACAAGCACAATGACGAGAATTCCCAGCACATCATCAGTGTGCTTGGGCAGGGCCTCGACAATCTGGCCAAGGGCAACCTAACCCACCGCATCGATCAGCCCTTCCCCGATACGCTCGACCGGTTGCGCCAGAACTTCAACTCGGCGGCCGACAGCCTTGCCGACACCATCAACACGGTGAAGCGCGGGTCCTTCGGCATCAAGTCCGGAACGGAGGAGATCGCTCAGGCCTCCGACAATCTCTCGCGGCGCACCGAGAACCAGGCCGCCAACCTCGAGCAGACCGCGGCGGCCGTCGCCGAGATCACCTCCACCGTCAAGAAGACGGCGGAAGGCGCACAGCATGCCCGCAACATGGTGACCGCCGCCAAGGAGGATGCGGACAAGTCCGGCAACGTCGTCAAACGCGCGGTCGAGGCCATGCAGGGAATCGAGAAATCGTCCCAGGAGATCACCCAGATCATTGGCGTCATCGATGAGATCGCCTTCCAGACCAACCTCCTCGCGCTCAATGCGGGCGTCGAGGCCGCGCGCGCGGGCGATGCGGGCCGCGGCTTCGCGGTGGTGGCCTCTGAGGTCCGCGCACTCGCCCAGCGCTCGGCCGAAGCCGCGCGCGAGATCAAGGGCATCCTCTCCACCTCGCGCCACCAGGTGCAGGAGGGCGTGCAGCTCGTCGCGGAAACCGGCACATCGCTCCGCCAGATCATCGAACGGGTGAACGACATCAACGGCATCGTCACCGAGATCGCCCGCAGTGCGGAGCAGCAGGCTACGGGACTGCAGGAGGTGAACACCGCTGTCGATCAGATGGACCAGGTGACCCAGCAGAATGCCGCCATGGTCGAGGAGGCAACCGCCGCGACCCGCACGCTGACCCAGCAGTCGGGCGAGCTTGCCCGAATCGTCTCGCGCTTCACCACGGCCGCAAACGCCGCGATCGCCCAGGTGGAGGAGCAGCGCAGCCAGCATCAGCCGGTGCGGCCCGCCCCGCCGCGCAAGAAAGCCGCGGCCTTCGCCGGCCCGCGCGCGGAGAATCCCGATGACGGTTGGGAGGACTTCTGAGCTTCATTGACGGCGGCGCAGTGCTCCCGCAAACTAAGGTAGAGATCTCATACCAAGTCGGGGACGGGGAATGCTTCACAAGACGGTGGCTGTCGGAATGGTGGGGTGTGGCTTCTATGCCCAGAACCACCTTCATGCCTGGGCAGACCTGAGGCCCGAGGGGGCGCTGCTTGCCGCCGTCTGCGACCGCGACCCAGAGAAGGCGGCGGCCGCCGGCGCCAAATTCGGCGTGCCGCACTTCACCGACATGAACCACATGCTGGACCACGCGAAGATCGATATGGTCGACATCGCCACCCGCATGGACACGCATAGGGAACTGGCCGCCATCGCCGCGGAGCGCGGCATTCCCGCCGTGGTGCAGAAGCCCTTCGCGCCGGCCTGGGAAGACTGCATCGCCATCGTCGAGAAGGCGCGCCAGCACCAGGCCTGGCTCGCCGTGCATGAGAACTTCCGCTTCGCCTCAGCCATGCGCGCGGTGAAGAAGGTGCTGATGCAGGGCACCATCGGCACGCCGAACTGGGCCCGCCTCTCCTGGCGCACCGGCTTCGATGTCTACCGTGGGCAGCCCTACCTTGCCGAAGAGGAGAAGCTCGTCATCCAGGATGTCGGCATCCACATTCTCGATCTCGCGCGCTATTTCCTCGGCGAAGTCTCACACCTCACCTGCGAGACGCAGAAGCGCAACCCGAAGATCCGCGCGGAAGATACCGCGACCATCATGATGCGCCACACCTCCGGCGCCGTCTCCGTCGTTGAGGCGACCTATGGCGCCAAACGCGGCAATGATCCTTTCCCGGAAACCATGCTTGAGATTGAAGGTGACGGCGGCTCCCTCATCCTCACCAAGGGCGAGAAGATGATCGTCACCACGCAAGGGCTGACCTTCGAGGACCATGTGGGCGGCCCCCTGCTGCATTGGACGAGCAGGCCCTGGCATGTCTCGCAGGAGGCCGTGCTGCATACCAATCGTCATATGTTTGAATGCGTCCGCGCCGGCGTTCCGGCGGATACCTCGGGCGAGGACAATCTCAAGACCTATGCGCTGGTCGAGGCGGCCTATGAGGCGGCGCGGTCGCACACCGCGGTCAAGCCCCAGCTGTGGCTGCCCTGGCAATAGGCTGGGATTCAGGACGCCTTCTTCTGCGGCGCGCGTCCGCGACCTCCGGCTTCTTCGCGGGGGATGCCCCCTCGCCCCCGGACTTCAGGCTCTTGCGCAATGCCTCGAGCAGGTTCACGGCCTTGCCTTCCGGGGCCTCCTGCGAGGGCCTTGTCACGATACGCTTGCCCTTGGCCTTCTCCTCGACAAGCGTCTTCATCGCCTCGGCATAGCTGTCATGGAAGCGTTCGGGCGCGAAGGGTGTGGCCTAGCGCGAGATGAACTCGCGCGCCAGCTCCACCATCTCCTTGTCGAGCTTGATCGCCGGCAGATCGCTGAAAAATGGCTTGGCCGGGCGGAGTTCGTCCTTGTAGCGCAGCACTTCCATGACGAGGCCATCCTCCACGGCGCCGGCCGCCGCCATATGCTCGCGGCCTGACATGGTGATCTGCCCCACCCCAAGCTTGTTCATGCCGCGCAAGGCATCGCGGATCACCAGATAACCTTCGGCGGCATGCTCGTCGGCGGGCACGGGCCCGATGCCCTTCACCGTCTTTGTGTCGTTGATGCGCTTTCCCGATGGCTTGTGGATCTGGTTGACGGCCATGGCCGACTGGGTTTCGGCCGCGTTGTAGATCTCGACCGGGATCGCCACCAGCGACAGGCGCAAGAATGCCTTCCAATACGCACGACCGGGCTGCGGCATTGCATGCTCCTCAAAACTCGACACAGATTTGGACTCGCGCCGCGTGCAAGACGTCAGCGACCAAATCAGAACGGGAGTCGCGTAGAGGCGGTTCCGGCCCCGAATCAATCTGATTGGCAACCTGCCGCAGCTTCTAGTCCACGCGCTCGAGGACCAGTGCAGGCTCGTCGCCCGCCATCAGCCTGAGCTGGGCGTTCTCCCCCGGCGTCACGCGGGTGACCTTCTTCAGGAGGCCGAGGACGCGCTGCTCCGCCTCCATCACGGGCGGCGCGCAGGCCATGAAAGTTCCCCCAAGCGGGCCAAACGCCAGGCCCTCGCCCGAGAGCGTGTAGTCACCGAAAAAGCTGTTGCAGCCGCTCTTGCCCGAGACCTTTCCGTCACGGCTGAATTCGACGGTGATGGTCGCATCATCGGGCGGCAGGTCACCCTCGATCCTGACGATCCGCCAGCCGCCTTCGATGGCCGTCATCGTGTCTCCACCGCAGCCCAGGAAGCGCTTGCCGCCGTAGCTGATTTCGACGCCGACCGGAAAGGCCATGCCGGTCATCGTGTCAGCGCAGAGCCGCTCGATGACGGTGACTTCGATGCCGCCCGCCACGATGCGCGGGTGGCCATCCGCCACGCTCCGCGTCTCGATGGGCGCGGTCACCGCGGGTTGTCCCATGGGCTCGAAGGTGAGAGAGTCAGCCCCGATCTCGAGCCGCCAGAACGGTTCATTGCCGCGCGCCACGAGGCTTTCCGCCGAAGCCTGGGCCGTGCCCAGCAGCGCAGCGAGTGTGGCAGCCGCCACCCTCAACCGCATCATTGGTTCGCCGCCTTCGCCATGGCGCCCCGGGCAGAGAGTTCGGTGACATAGGCCTTGAACCGCAGGCCCTTGAGTTTTCCCGTGAGCATCACCGGAAGCCACAGGGCGTGGCCGGATGGCAGTTCGCCGACCCTGGCGAAGGATACGTCATAGCTTTCGCGCGGCTCGTTCTTCTCCGCCGCGCGGCCCGCGATGGGAGTCCAACTCACCTCGCAATTGCGCACAGGGCCGCGATAGCCTTCGGTATTGATGCGGCCGGAGCCCGTGTCGGTGAGAGAGAGTTCGAACACGTCGCGCCCGTCGAAGACCTGGTGCACCGAGGGGCATGGCGATTCCCCTGCGGTGCCGATCCTCAAGACGGCAGTCATCGGGTCCGCAACCGCGTCATTGAGGGCGTTGTCGACGCGCGCCCGGCGCTCCGGCTTCTTGTCCCGGGGGGCATAATCGATGCCGCCATCAGTCCAGCTGACACGGGCCTCGCGGATCATGTCGTCCCGCTCGCGCACCAGCTTGAAATCGACCGGTGCTATGGCGGATTTCGTGGCGCGGCTTTCGCCGGTGACACGGGCCGTGTACTCCGAAAACACGCGGCTGATGCCGTGGCTCTTGATCTGTGCCCTCGAGCGCATGGCGCCATCGGTGAGGTCCAGCCCGTACTTCACCACCGTTAAGGTCACGGGGCCCACGTCCACGTTATAGGCAACCGACACCGCACTGACCGGCTCCGCCGCCGCCTGAACTGCGGCGGAAGCCAGAAGGATGGCCGCTCCAACTGCTATTCGCATGTTCCACCTATTCTCTCGTTCATGGGCGCAAGCTAAGCGCCCAACTTTGTCAGGAGTATGTGCAAAACTTGTCACTGGGTGAATGCTGCTCCGGCAGGATCAACGAAGCGGCGGGATGTCGGCCACGTCCTTGCCGATCGGGTCCGCCGCCCAGCCTTTCTTATCTGGTTTGCGGGCGCTGAGGCCCGAAGCGGGCGGCGCGGGCCGCCTGCTCGCGGACCCAGTGTTCGGTCGGACAGATTTCGGGCGTGCAGATCCGCTCGCCGCAATACCGGCAGATACGGTTTGCCGCAGGCGCGTCATAAGCCAGAAGCCGAAGCAGATTTTCGATCGCCCCGGCAAGGCGGTCCTGATGGCGCGGCGGTCGGGTTTTCACCACGCCGGTCAGCCGCGACAGCCGATGCTGCTGGACGCTGTCGGAGAGGGCGGCGCCGGTGTCCGTCGCCCGGGCTTCAGCGGCCATCTCTTCAGGCGCCAGCAGCCCAGCCCCTGTGAAGCGAAGCCGGGTCTTGTAGGTCATGGTGGAGCCATAGCGATGGCCGAGCCGATCAGCCTCGTCCCGCAGCGGGTTTTGGCCAGCCGCGTGCAGCCAATGCGCGCGGCGGCGATCCCGGCCGCACCAGCGCCCACGACGACGACATCGCCCTGGGTCACCCCCCGTAATCCCGCCGCCACGCAATCGGCCAACGCCATGGCACTGCGTCCGTCATGGTCCTTGCGCGGGTTGAAGATGCTGACGCTTAGCCCGGCCATGCGACCGGTGCCCCTTACTGCCGCGATGGCCTCAGCAAGGCAGCGATCAGTGCCCTCTATGCGCAAACGCTTCAGGTCGAAAAGCTGGATGCCACTCCCGCGGGGGCTGGGCGAGCCGCAAAGGGCCGCCTCGGCTTCCTCACGCAGGCCCCAAGCCACGGCATCACCAGGCTGCACATATGGAGAGAGGCCCTCAATGTTTGACATCAGGGGATGGTTGTGCCCCGTGGCGATCGCAAGTCCCATATCCGCGATCTCACCCGAATGGCCGCCCGACCCATCATAGAAGCCGGCATGCCCGTCAATATAGAACAGCCCTCCCCTGCCCCTTAACCGCAGCGCAACGACCGCGCCGTGCATGCCGAACAGTCTCCCCCAGACTCAGCGCCAACCGTCCGGTTGCCCACTCAGCCGCGACGATTTCCGCCACCTCCAGCGCCATAGCTTTCACCTTCGGCCCGTTGAGATAGCCAGTGGCCGGGTCCTTCTCGCGGACATAGGCGCGAGGCGTCACCTCGGCGGCAACACGCGCCGGCAGCCGCTCTTCGAGCCCGTTGTCGAGAAGCCGCCGGCCAAGGTCCTGAACACCACCGGGCCAAAGACCAAGAGGCGACGGTGCGGAGATCATGCCGTAGGCCGGCTAGATTGACTCCCATAGCCATATTTACGTGCATCACGCATATGTAGAGATGACTGGAAATCAGATTTCAATACCAAAATGGCGCGTCATGCGCCAATGGGCGCGGAGGCATCAATGGCGAAAGCGGCGCCAGTTGAAGCCTGAGCGGCTTCAACCTTCTGCAGGTCTCGACATGCGAGGGGGGCGCCCCGGCATTGCGGCCGGGGCGCATGCCACATTCAGCTCAGGTGATAGGTCTTCGGGATGCCGTAGACGGGGGTTTCGATGCCCTCCATCCGCGCCTTGAGCTGGAGGGAGAGGAACTGCGAATAGTGCCGCGACTGGTGCAGGTTGCCGCCGTGGAACCACAGCGCCTCCTGCTGCGTGGGCTTCCACATGTTGCGCTGCTCGCCCACCCAGGGGCCGGGGTCCTTGGTGGTGTCGGAGCCCAGGCCCCAGCATTTGCCCACCTTGTCGGCCACGTCCTTGCCGATCAGGTCCGCCGCCCAGCCGTTCATCGAGCCATAGCCCGTGGCATAGACGATGACATCGGCGGGGAGCTGCGTGCCGTCCTCCAGCAGGACGCCGGTTTCGGTGATCTCCTTCACCTGGCCATGCGCCAGCTTGATCTTGCCGTCGATGATCAACTGGCTGGCGCCGATGTCGATATAGTAGCCCGAGCCGCGGCGCAGGTACTTCATGAACAGGCCAGAGCCATCGTCACCCCAGTCGAGCTTGAAGCCCGCCTTCTCGAGGCCCTTGTAGAACTCGGCGTCCTTCTCCTTCATCTGCTGATAGAGCGGGATCTGGAACGTATGCAGGATCCGGTATGGAAGGCTGGCGAAGATCATATCCGCCTTGTTGGTGGTCATGCCGCTCCGTGCCGCCTTCTCGGAGTAGAGCGCGCCAAGGCCGATGTCCATCAGCGTGTCGGAGCGCACGATGTGAGTCGAGGTGCGCTGCACCATCGTCACGTCGGCGTCGTTCTCCCACAGCGCGGCACAGATATCATGGGATGAATTG
>JBEILC010000084.1:0-12058 GCA_040379425.1 Hyphomicrobiales bacterium | reverse complement strand
GCTCCGGTGGTGAGGAATTCGACGGGATCGCGCATGGATGTCCTTCGGAATGAATCGGGTTCTCGGATTGTCATCTAGATAGGGGACCCGGCGTGAGGATGGAAGGGCCTTCCCCCGGAGGGTTAACCCGGGCTTTCCCCAACCGCTCTAAGTGCACCATCGCACACAACAAATCCGCAGACGGCGGAAGGTTTCACATGCCCGCCCGGCGGCCCAAATCGAAACAGCCGGACCCCAAGGGCCCGGCCGCCTCGAAATCCCTGTCGGAACCGGATCAGGCGGTCGCCTGCTCCTCCTCGTCCTGGACCATCGCCTGGAGCTCGTCCTTGGTCACGGCCTTGTCGGAGACCTTGGCCTTGGCGACGATGGTGTCCACCACCTTCTGCTCGAAGATGGGGCCGCGGAGTTCCAGCATGGCGCCGGGGTTCTTGCGGTAATACTCGATCACCATCTTCTCCTGGCCGGGGAACTGGCGCATGCGGTTCATCAGCGCGTTCTGCAGCTCCTGCTCGGTGACCTGCACGTTCGCCTTCTCGCCCATGGTGCCGAGCACCAGGCCCAGCCGCACGCGGCGTTCGGCGATGGCGCGGTATTCCTTGCGGGCATCCTCTTCCGTCGTGCTCTCGTCGGCGAAGGTCTTGCCGGAGCGGTTCATCTCGCCCGTCAGCGCGGTCCAGATGCCCTTGAACTCGGCGTCGACGAGCTTCTCGGGGAGTTCGAAGGTGTATTCCTTGTCGAGCGCGTCGAGCACGTCGCGCTTCAGCTTCATGGCGGTCATCTGGGCGAATTCGGCGCCCATGCGCTCCTTCACCATGTCCTTGAGCTTGGCGAGGTCCTCAAAGCCCATCTTCTTGGCGAATTCGTCATCCATGGCGGCTTCCTGCGCACCCTCGACCCTGGTGACGGTGGTGGCGAATTCGGCGGGCTTTCCGGCCAGTTCGGCAACGCCGTAATCGGCCGGGAAGGTCACCTTCACGGTGAGCGTGTCACCGGCCTTGGCGCCGACGAGCTGCTCCTCAAAGCCGGGGATGAACTGGCCGGAGCCGATCTCCAGCGAGACATCATCCGCCGTGCCGCCCTCGAAAGCGGTGCCGTCGATGGTGCCGACGAAATTGATCGTGACGCGGTCACCCGTGGCGGCGGGGCCGCTCTTGTCCTCGAAGCTCTTGGACTGCGACGAGATGCGCGTCAGCGTCTCCTGGATCTGGTCCTCGGTGACTTCGACCACGTGGCGGGTCAGTTCCAGGCCAGAATGATCCTTCACCTCGAACTCAGGGATAATCTCGAGCGCCACGGAGAAGGAAAGGTCACCCGTGCCATCCATCACGGCGGCGACTTCGGCCTGGTCCTCCGGCAGCTTCACTTCCGGCTGGTAGGCGGGCTTCAGCTGCTTCTCTTCCAGCAAAGCCTTGGACTTGGAATCGATCGTGTTCTGGACAACCTCGGCCATGGCCGACTTGCCATAGATGCGCTTCAGGTGATGCACCGGCACCTTGCCGGGGCGGAAGCCCTTGATGTTGGCGCGCTTCGACAGGTCCGCGAGCTTGGCGTTCAGCTCCTGGTCGAGTTCGGCCTGGTTGACCACCACCTTGTATTCACGCTTGAGGCCAGCGCTGAGCGTTTCGGTAACCTGCATCTCGTTCCTGCTTCCGTCTGAATCAATGGGCCATGTGGCGCAAGGTCTCGCTCGTCGCTTGCGTGGTGCGGGCGGAGGGACTTGAACCCCCACGGGTTTCCCCACTGGAACCTAAATCCAGCGTGTCTGCCAATTTCACCACGCCCGCGCACGTGCAAAAGCCCGGGCCGTTGCAATGGGCGCGGTCTATAGCAGAGGGGTTTTCGGGATGCCAGTGAAGAAAGCACAAGAAGTCCGGCGCTGTGCTAGCCCCTGGCCGCCGTCGCCTGCGCCCAGGTGGTCAGCGCGATGCCCGCCGCAACCACCGCGATTCCCGCCCACACCATGGGCGGGTAGCGCTCGCCCAGGAAGGCGACGCCAACAGCCACCCCCACGGCCGCGCCAACATACCCAATCTGGGAAAGGTAGGTGGGTCCTCCCACTGCCTGGAGCCGGAAGAAGGTGAGGTACATGACAGTCGCCGCCGCGAGTTGGGCCGCCACCAGCCCCGGAACCTCCAGAAGCGGCGCGGCATCGAGCCCGCCCCACAGAAAGGCGATGAGGAGCAGCGGGGGAACCGCAGTCAGGTTGACGGTGGCGCCCAGGCGCATGGGCCCCGCCCCGCCTGGCCAGGCGAAGCTGCGGTAGACATTGCCGATGCCGAGGCAGACGGGGATCAGCGCCGCGAGGAACAGCCAGCGCTCCTCACCCTCCGGAAAGCTCACCGAGCGGGCCAGGATGATGATCACCGCACCCAGAAGCCCCACGGCGATGCCGAGAAGGCCCGAGGGACCCGGCGGCCTCACCTTGAGCAGCATGGAGAGCAGCGCCGTCGTCACCGGCGAGGTCGCCACCAGCATGGCGGTGAGGCCGCTGCCGATATGGGGGATGACCGTGAAGGTGAGCACCAGCGGGATGACGTTGGAGAGCGTGCTCGACACCAGCGCATAGCGCGCAATTCCCGGCACCGCCGGCGAGCGCTCGAACAGCACCGCTGCGGCGAGCACGGAGAGCCCCGCGCCGAGGCAGATCACCGTGGCCCAGAGTGCGGGATTGATGCCGCTCTCGACCGCCAGCTTGCCCAACGGGAAATTGCCGCCGAAGGCGAGGCCCGTCACCAGCAGAAGAGCAAGCGGCTTGTTCACAGCGCACCGAGCAGCGTCTCAGCGGTGAGCCCCCATGCCCCATGCCGGTTGGCCGCGGCACCGTGGCGCCACACCGCCAGGGCTGCCGCCTCGAAGCCCGAAAGCCCCTGCGCCAGAAGCCCCGTGACAATGCCCGCCAGCACGTCGCCCGAGCCCGCTGTCGCCAGCGAAGGCGGCGCATTGGTGTTGATGCGCGCCCGGCCGTCAGGTGCGGCGATGACGGTGTCAGCGCCTTTCAGCACGACGACCGCGCCGGACAGTGCCGCAGCCTTGCGCGCGGCTTCAAGCTTCGAATCGCTTTCCTCCAGCACGCTCATGAAAAGGCGGGAGAACTCGCCCGCATGAGGCGTCATCACCACGGGCCGGCCGGGGACCATGCCGACCAGCCGGAACAGGCGGCGGCTCTCCTCCGCATCGGCAAAGGACGTCAGCGCATCGGCATCCAGCACCACGGCGGCCCCGCTCATCAGCGCCGCATCGGCCTTGTCGCGGGTGGCCTCGCCCACCCCGGCCGCGGGGCCGATCAGCACGGCATTCTTGCGCCGGTCGGAGAGCAGCGTGGCAAGTTCGGCGTCTGACAGCATCACCGCCGAGACATGCGCCGCATGGACAGCCAGCGCCTCGGGCTCGCCCGAGATCGTCACCAGCCCCGCCCCGCTCGCCAGCGCCGCCTGCGCCGCCAGCCGTGCGGCGCCGGTGTGGAGCGGCCCGCCAGATATGACGACCGCATGGCCCCGGCCATATTTGTGGCCATCGGGTGAAGGACCCGGACCAGGGATTTCATTGTTAATACATGTAGTTGGATGAATGTCTTCCAAAACGGATTCAGGTATCTCAATATCTGCAACCACCGTGTCGCCGCACAGCAGGCGGCCGGGCAGCAGAACATGGCCGGGCTTTTTCCGGAAGAAGGTCACCGTCACGTCCGCCTTGACCGCCGCACCGCGCGGCTTGCCCGTCCGGCCATCCAGCCCCGAGGGAACATCGACCGCCACGACCGGCACACCGGCTCCGTTGATCGCCTCTGCGAGTTCGCCCGGAAAATCGCGGGAGAGCCCGGCGCCGAACAGCGCATCGACGATGAGCCGCGCGCCATCGATCCTCACCCCCTGTTCCACCGTGCCGTCCCACAGCTCCGCCATGACCGCGGCATCGCCTCTGAGCGCCTGACGCGCGCCCAGCAGCGCGAGGCGCACCGGCCAGCCCCAGCGCTTCAGGTGACGCGCGATGACGAAGCCATCGCCGCCATTGTTGCCAGGACCACAGAGCACCAGCACGGGCCTCGCGCCGAAGCGCCGGACAATCTCCTCCGCCACGGCGCGGCCGGCATTCTTCATCAGCGTGAGGGAGGACACGCCCGCCCGCACGGCCAGCGCATCCGCGCGGTACATCTCTTCGGGGGTCAGCAGTTCATGTGCCATGGCGGAGAAGCTAGCCCATCGGCGGGTCTTGCGGAACCAACCGCAGCAACCGGCGGTCCACTCGGACATCAGCCAACCGGAGATTGCTTCAACGCACCGCGATCTGCGGGGCTTGCGCGGTGCGGCGGCAAAGGCGAACCTCCGGTCCCATGACGGACCGGAGTCAAAATCCCATGAACAACACCCCGCCCGATGCGGTGAAGATGCTCGCCAGGCGCATTCTCGAGATCGGCTATGAAGATCTGCCCATGCGGGAACGCCAAGTGATCGAGCGCGTGGCCAAGCGCCTCGCCGTCTCGCGTGATGTCAGCTCGAGCTTCGAGGAGAGCCGGACATTCGGGGAGCGGCTGGCGGACCGGATCGCCGCCTTCGGCGGCTCCTGGACCTTTATCATGCTGTTCGCCGGCGCGGTCGTGCTGTGGATCATGGTCAACACGGCCCTGCTGTTCCGCGCCGGGAGCGAACCTTTCGACCCCTATCCCTTCATCCTCCTCAACCTGTTCCTCTCGCTGGTGGCCGCCATCCAGGCGCCGATCATCATGATGTCGCAGAACCGCCAGGCGGCGAAGGACCGGCTGCAGGCCAGCCACGACTACGAGGTCAATCTCAAGGCCGAGATCGAAATCATGGCGCTGCATGAGAAGATGGATGAACTCCGCCAGCGCGACCTGCAGGACCTCATTGCCTCGATCCGCAGCCGCCATCTGCCCTGAATTTGTGCAGTCATGATCGCATTTTAATCAGCCGATTGTGCCCAAAAAATAGGCAGGCACCGTCAAGCCATTGATATGTGGAGTGGCCAGACTTGGCACGATGCATGCAAATATGTTGGCTATCAACGCGCGAGGCTGTCAGCAGACATGAAAAAGATCGAGGCGATCATCAAGCCCTTCAAGCTCGACGAGGTGAAGGAGGCCCTTCAGGACGTGGGCCTTCAGGGTATCACCGTGACCGAGGCCAAGGGTTTCGGCCGTCAGAAGGGCCACACTGAGCTCTACCGCGGCGCCGAATACGTCGTTGACTTCCTGCCGAAGGTGAAGATCGAGGTCGTGCTGGCGGATGAGTTCGTGGAGCGCGCCGTCGAGGCCATCCAGAACGCCGCCCGCACCGGCCGCATCGGCGATGGCAAGATCTTCATCTCGAACATCGAGCAAGCCATCCGTATCCGCACCGGCGAAGCCGGTCCGGACGCACTCTAATCCACCCACCAAGAACAACCAGCTCAAGACAGAGGGAAACATCATGAGCAAGCCAATGGACGTCTCGGGCGTCCTCAAGATGATCAAGGAAAAGGACGTCAAGTACGTCGATCTGCGCTTCACCGACCCGCGCGGCAAGATGCAGCATCTGACCATGGACGTGTCGCAGATGCATGAAGATGCATGGGCCGAGGGCCTGATGTTCGACGGCTCCTCGATCGCCGGCTGGAAGGCCATCAACGAGTCGGACATGGTGCTGATGCCGGACCCGTCGTCCGCCCATCTCGACCCCTTCTATGCCCAGTCCACGCTCGCCGTGTTCTGTGACATTCTCGAGCCCTCGACGGGCGAAGGCTATTCGCGCGACCCGCGCATGATCGCCAAGCGCACCGAGGCCTATCTCAAGTCGACCGGCATCGGCGACACGGTTTTCGTCGGCCCCGAGGCCGAGTTCTTCATCTTCGACGACGTGAAGTTCTCCTCCTCGCCCTACAACACCGGCTTCAAGCTGGACGCGGTCGAGCTTCCGATCAACTCGGACCGCGACTACGAGACCGGCAACATGGGCCACCGCATGCGCACCAAGGGCGGCTACTTCCCGGTGAACCCGATGGACTCGGCCCAGGACATGCGCTCCGAGATGCTCTCGACCATGGGCGAAATGGGCCTCATCGTCGAAAAGCACCACCACGAGGTCGCCTCCTCGCAGCATGAGCTCGGCACCCGCTTCCAGCCGCTCGTCACCGCCGCGGACCACATGCAGATCTACAAGTATGTGATCCACAACGTGGCGCATGCCTATGGCAAGACCGCCACCTTCATGCCGAAGCCGATCTTCGGCGACAATGGATCGGGCATGCACTGCCACTTCTCGATCTGGAAGGACGGCAAGACCCAGATGTCCGGCAACCAGTATGCCGACCTCTCGGAAACCTGCCTCTACTTCATCGGCGGCGTGATCAAGCATGCGAAGGCCTTGAACGCCTTCACCAACCCGTCGACCAACTCCTACAAGCGCCTGGTGCCGGGCTATGAGGCGCCGGTGCTGCTGGCCTATTCCTCGCGCAACCGCTCGGCCTCCTGCCGCATTCCCTTCACGGCGAACCCCAAGGCCAAGCGCGTCGAAGTCCGCTTCCCGGATCCCACCGCGAACCCCTATCTCTGCTTCTCGGCGATCATCATGGCCGGCCTCGACGGCATCGTGAACAAGATCCACCCGGGCCCGGCGATGGACAAGAACCTCTACGATCTGCCGCCCGCAGAGCTCGCCAAGGTTCCGACGGTGTGCGGCTCGCTGCAGGAGGCGATCGACTCGCTTGCCGCCGACCACGAGTTCCTCCTCAAGGGCAATGTGTTCTCGAAGGACCAGATCGAGAGCTACCTCGAGCTCAAGCAGGAAGAGCAGGACCGCTACCGGATGACCCCGCACCCGGTCGAGTTCGACATGTACTACAGCTGCTGATCCCTGCCCTCGGGACCGGACAGCCAGAAGCCCCGGCGGAAACGCCGGGGCTTTTGCTTTGGGTGTGATGGGCTACCGCAAACGATTGGCGTACCAGTGATCTGCGTAGGGATTGTCGTTGTAGCGAGGGATCTCCTGATATCCTGACCGAAGGAAGAGCGCCTGAGCGGCCCTCAGCGCGCGATTGGTATCGAGGCGGACCGTGGCGAAGCCCCGGGCCACTGCCTCCGCCTCCAGATGGGCGAGGATGGCGCGCGAGATGCCGCGCCCGCGAAACGCCGGCGCCACCCACATGCGCTTGATCTCCGCCGCCTCATCGCCTTCTTGCCATTGCAGGAAACCGCAGCCCGCGAGGTCATCTCCGGCCCTTGCCAACACGCAGGCGAGATGCGGGGGGCTGGCCTTGCCCGCTCCGGCATAGGCCTGATCCCCGGGGTTGAATCCCTCCGCGAAGAGTTGCATCAGCTCGCGGAAATAGCGGTCCAGACAGGCAAGCGCGTCCTCACCCGAAGGATCGGCGGCGGCGAGAATGACCGGTCTGTCAGGCGTCATGCAGCAAGGCTAGGCGGCCCTCGCCACGCAAGGCAAGCCAAGCAGGCCTGCGCCCCGCCCCGCTTGTGAAATCCGCGCCCTGACGTTAGGCAGCTTGTCATGACTTCCACGCCCGCGATTCACGTCCGCTCCCCCGCCGCCGATTTCCGGCTTGGCGTGCTGCTGGTTGGCGGCGCGGCGCTGGCCTGGAGCTTTGGCGGCACCATCGCGCGTTACATCGAGGCTCCTGATGCCTGGACGGTGGTGTTCTGGCGCTCCTTCTTTGCCTTTGCCTTCCTGTTGCTCTTCATGCTGTGGCGGGATGGGCCCAGGGCCACGCTGCAGATGTTCCGGGACATGGGCTGGCCGGGCCTCGGTGTCGCCTGCTGCTTTGGCATCGCCTCATCCTCCTTCGTCGTGGCGCTGCAATACACGACGGTGGCGAACATCCTGCTGATCCAGGCGGCGGCCCCGCTCTTTGCCGCGCTGCTGGCCTGGGCGGTGTTCCGCGAGCGCGTGAACCTCGCGACGTGGCTTGCCATCGCGGCGGTGATCTTCGGCGTCTCGATCATGGTCTCCTCATCCTTCTCGGGCGAGGTCTCGCCGGTGGGTGACGGGCTGGCGCTGGTCATCACCGTGCTGTTCTCGGCCGCGATCGTGATCACCCGGCATCACCCTGAGGTGCGGATGACGCCCGCCGTCTGCCTCGGCACCGGCATGGCCTGCGTTGCGGCCTTCTTCCTCTCAGGCCCGCTCGCCGTGAGCGCGCCGGACTTGGGCTGGCTCTTTCTCTTCGGCGCGGTGAACCTCGGCGCGGGGCTTGCGATGTTCGTGACGGGTGCCCGCCTCGTGCCCGCCGCACTCGCAGCACTTGTCAGCACGCTCGAACCGGTGCTGGGCCCGGTCTGGGTCTGGCTGTTTCACGGCGAGGTGCCGGGCACCCGCACGGTGGTCGGCGGGGCCATCGTGTTTGCCGCACTTCTCGCCCACATCCTCAACGACCGGCGGCGGCGCACCCGGTGAAGGCCGGGGTTTTCAAAGCGCCCGCCCTCTGCCAGTCTTGAGAGCCAAAGCTTAGGGGGACGCCCATGGACTTCATCCACTTCCTGTCCAGCCACATGCTGGATCCCGCCATGGGCGGAAAGCGCCTGTACAATGGCGTTGTGGAACAGGCCATCCATGCGGAAGAGGTTGGCTATCTGGGCGTCGCCATCCCGGAGCACCACCTGCTCAACATCCTGCTCATCCCCGCGCCACTCCAGATGGCGGTGAAGATCGCGGGGCACACCAAGCACATCAAGCTCGTCACCTCCGTCTGCCAGTTGCCCATTCGTGACATGCGCATCTTTGCGGGCGAGGCGGTGCAGGCACAGGCGCTGTGCGACGGACGGCTGATGCTGGGCGTGGGCAAGGGCGCCTTCGGCTTCGAGACCTTGCGCTTTGGCGTGCCCATCGAGGACACCAAGCCGCAGTTCGAGGAAGACCTGAAGCTGCTCGAAGCCCTTCTCACGCAAGAGGAAGTCTCCTGGAGCAGCCCGCGCTATTCCTTCCCGCCGCTCACCATCATGCCGCGCCCCGAGGACCCGATCCCGCTGATGGCGGCGGTGATGAACCCGGCCGGCATCGAGGCCGCGGCCAAGGCGGGCTATCACGTGCAGACCACGCCCTTGGGCGGCAGCCATCAGCAGCTCATCGATCAGGTCACGGCCTTCACCCGCGGCAAGGAGGCCTCGGGCCGCCCGCTCGACACGCGCCTCAGCCTGCAGCGCGGCATGTTCCTGGTGGACAACGAGAAGGACCGCCAGCACATCGCCGGGAAAGCGTGGACCTATTACAAGAGCTTCGACAATGTGTTCGGCGGCCCCGGCATCGTCGACAAGGGCATCATCCGCCCGCTGCCGCGCAGCCAGACGGTGGAAGAGCTCGCCTCCAACCTCCTGCTCTGCGGCAGGCAGGAGATGATCGAGCGGCTCTCGGTCTATTCGGAGCTCGGTATGGACGAGGTGCTCACCACATCGAACTTCGGCCAGGACCCGCAGCTGACGCTCGACATGATGAGCCGCTTTGCCGAAGAGGTCATGCCGCATTTCCGCGTCAGGCGGAAAGCGGCCTGACGGGAGGATGACAACAGCAATGCCGATCATCCGGGTGGAAATGTTCAAGGGCCGCACGGCCGCACAGAAGAAGGCCATCGCACGCGAACTGATTGACGGATTCATCCGCGGCAACGGCGGCGGCAAGCCCGAGTCCTTCCAGGTCGTCTTCGTCGACGTCGAGAAGCATGACTGGGCGACGGGCTATGACATGATGAACGAGAAATATCCGGACAAGTGAATATGCCCGTGCCCGTCAGATCCGCCTTCTCGGTCGAGGGTGAGGGCCGGCCCCTCTTCCTCATCCATGGCATCGGCGCATCGCGCGCCTCCTTCGCGGGGCTCGTGCCCCATCTCAAGGGCGAGTTCCGCTGCATCTCCTATGATCTCCGCGGCCATGGCGCCTCGCCCGTGCCCAAGCCGCCCTACACGCTCGATGACCTCGTGGAGGACTTGGAGGCGTTGCGGAAGGAACTCGGCATCGAGAAAGCCCATTTCGCCGGCCATTCGCTGGGCGGCATGATCGGGCCCGCCTATGCGCGCAAATACCCGCAGCATGTGCTGAGCGTCGGGCTCTACTCGACCGCCGCCTTCCGGACCGAGGAAGACAGCGCCAAGGTGAAGGGCGTCGTCGCCGCCATGCGCACGAAAGGCATTCCGCAGGTGCTCGAAACGCTCAAGGACCGCTGGTTCACGCCGGAGTTTTCGGAACGCCGCCCCGACGTGATCTCACGCCGCATGCAGCAGGTGATCGGCACCGACCCGGACGTCTTCCTCTCGGTCTTCGACATCTATGCCGAAACCGAGATGTCTCCCTGGCTCCATGAGGTCAAGCAGCCCTGCCTCGTGCTCACCGGCGAGAATGACGGCGGCTGCAACCCGCGCCTCAACCGCCAGATCGCGGCGGCCTTGCCTAATTCTGAATTGGTGATTCTCCCCGTGCTCCGCCACGCCATCCTGCTCGAAGCAGCAGACCAGGTGGCCCCGCCGGTACTGGACTTCCTGAGAAGGCACAAGTCGGGATAGGCCCCCTAGGACGCCCGGCACTCCGCATAGGCGCGGCGGTAGACGCTCTCCCAGCGGTCATCCGCAGTGGCGCCGGTAAGGACCGCGCCGCTCGCGCCGCCGATGAGGGCGCCGGCCCCCGCACCGTCACGCCCGTCGATGGCGCCGCCCAGCAACGCACCGCCGATGGCCCCAATGAGCGCACCCGCCACGATGTCACCGCCACTGGCGTGACGGTCAGCCACCTCGCTGGCCCACTCCCGGCAATAGGCCTTGCTCTTGGCCTCGGCGGACGCAGGCAAAGCTACCGCCAGAACGGCAAGAACGGCAAGGATCAGATGCTTGGCGCGGGTCATGACGATCAACCAGTTACGAGCAAGTTTTGTTTTAGCCGGGGATTATGGCGTCAATTTGTAAAAGAGCTTCGAATGCCGCTTATCGGCTTGCCCACCTTGCCCCAATTGCGTCATGCTTCCATGGCGTGCTGCCGAAAGGCCGAAGGAGGCACCGGATGAAAACGTTGACGAAGCTTCCCGCCATCGAAACGCCGTCTCTCGTCCTGCGGGAGATCGAGCTGCGCGATGCCGTGCCCTTCTGCAATTTCATGATGCAGGAGTCCTACCAGCGCCACATCGCCATGCGGCTCTCCAGTGAGCAGGAGATCCGCTCCTTCGTCACCCGCGCCGTGGCCCGCCAGGGCGAGGATGCCCGCACCGTGTTCCACCTCGCCGCCGAGGAGAAGCTCAGCGGCGAGGCCATCGGCGATGGCTTCCTGATCCTGCAGCGCCCCAAGGCGGTGGAGATCGGCTGGGGACTTCACCCGGCGATGTGGCGCATGGGCCTTGGCACGGAGATCGGCCATGCCCTGCTCGCACTGGCCTTCGAGCGGCTGCAGGCCACCAATGTCTGGTGCAAGGTGATGAGCGGCAATGACGCCTCCGCAAGCCTCGCGCGTCGGATCGGCCTCCGGCACCTGAAGTCGCACCCCGACTACCCCACGCGCCCGGGCCGCAGCAGCCTCGTCGAGTTCTACGCCCTGTCGGACAGCGACCACTTCGACCTCGCCTACTGAGGCGCCTTACCTGCAGTTGCTGCGCGCCGGCTTGCCCGCAAACCGCGCGGCAAGCCAGTCGATCGCGCGCTTATGGCCGGCCTCCATCGCGCCGCCATGTCCCTTGCCGGGAAGCAACACATACTCGATCCTGGCGCCCAGCCGGCAAGAGGCGCGGACGAACTGCGTGGTCACCTGCGGCCTGACGATGTCATCGGACCCGCCCTGGATGATGAGGGCCGGCACCCCTCCGCTGATCGAATAGAGTGAATTCGTGGACATCAGCGTTTCCCACGGCCGCACCACCGCCGGGTCTTCTTTCAGAAAGTCCTGCTTGAGGCCCTTCTGCGCCGCCAGCGCATCGAGCTTGCCGCCGAGGTCGTCGACGCAACTGCGGCTGACCTCCTCCAACACCGCCGCGGCCTGCCCGTCCACCAGCTGCGCCAGCGGTGCTTGGTACTTCACGCTCCAGGAGTAAAGCGTGAAGGAGGCCAGGATACGCCCCGCAACGCTGTTGATGTTGGCGCGCAGCAGCG
>JBEILC010000083.1:0-12095 GCA_040379425.1 Hyphomicrobiales bacterium | reverse complement strand
GGTTTCGCGGCGGTGTTCGCGGCACTCGTGGCGCTGCCGCAGGCGGGAATCGCCTTCATCATGCCCTATGTCAGTGGGCCAGGCGTTGCAGCGCTAATCGTCGGAGGCGTTCTGCTGCTTCTGGTGATCTTGTCTTTCGTCGTCATGCGGAGCGCATTCTCATGGCGCACCGAGAGTCTGTTCTTCCGCTGGTTCGGCCGCCCTCCTGCAGGAGGGCAGAAGCCGTGACCCGGCGTTTCGAGGACGCCTTCGCGAATGTCCGGGCAAGGCGCAAGGCGCTTACGGTTACGGTTCATGACATGCGCGCAAGGCTCAGCCTCCCGCAGCTCGCCGAGGATGCGTTGAGCCTCGTCGACCCGGAACTCACGCTGCTGGCGCGCGCCAAGGAGCGCATCCAGCACAACAGGCGTCTCAGTCTTGCCGTTCTGGCAGGAGTGGGCTGGCTGGTCGGGGCACCCCGACATCACGACGGTGAACCGTTCGCGGCGGAGACCGCCGGCCCGGCACCACCGCGAGCACACATGAAGGAGAAGAACAATGACAGCGGAAAAATCCATGGAGACCATTGGTCTGGAACAGGAGCAGGGCGCCAGGAAGGCGAGCGGCCGGAAGACCGGGCGGAAGAAACAGTCCGCACGCACCGGCGCGAGCAAGCGCGGCCGCGCGGCGGCCTCCCGCTGCTCGACGGCGGGCCGCAGCAGCAGCCAGCAGGAGAGCGGGACGAAGTCGCGCACTAGCACCCGGAGCCGGGGTGGCAGCAGCCGTAGTGGCCGCAGCAGTAGCCGGAAGTCCGGCAGCTCGGCCGGCTTTGCCTCCCGCTCCCTGACACGCGGGCGGAAGGCCGCGGGCGATGCCTATGAATGGGCATCGGAAGGTGCAAGCCGCGCCGTTCCGCCGGCCAGCCGGGCCATGCCGGACCAGCGCATGGTGCAGCGCCTGGTCGACGAGCGGCCCTACATGCTTGGGGGCTTGGGGCTGGGCATTGGCGCCATGATCGGCCTGATGCTGCCGAGCCCGTTGCACATGGGCTCCTCCACTTCGGCCTCGCGTGGCAGAAGCCGCCGCTAGCGCGTAGGACTGAGATTGCTGGCGAATCCGCCCCAGCCCATGGCCGGGGCGGATCGCTGGCGCGTGCAATGGTCCATCCGGCACGCGCTGCCGTACCGATTGTTGACAGGGTCAGAGCCTGCTACAGACAGGAACGGTAATCATGGATCGGATGGTCATGGACAAGGCTTCGGGCAAGAAGGATGGCGTCTCTGACCCCGTTTCTACCCGCATCCGCGAGCGGATCGAGAAGGCCAACAAACGCTATCACGCCAACGATAACATCTCGGGCTTTATCGAGCCGGGCGAGCTCGAGGCGCTGCTCGACGAGGTAGCGGGCAAGATGCAGGGCGTGCTCGAAAGCCTGGTGATCGACGTCGAACATGACCACAACACGCGCGACACGGCGCGGCGCGTGGCCAAGATGTACCTCAAGGAGGTTTTCGCCGGGCGCTATGTGAGCCAGCCGACAGTGACCGAATTCCCCAATGCCGAATATCTGAACGAGCTGATGATCGTGGGACCGATCACGGTGAGGAGTGCTTGCAGCCACCATCTCTGCCCGATCATGGGACGGCTGTGGATCGGTCTGTTGCCCAACGAGCATTCGAACCTCATCGGGCTCTCGAAATATTCGCGGCTTGCCGAGTGGATCATGTCACGGCCGCAGATCCAGGAGGAGGCGATCGCCCAGGTGGCAGACCTCCTGATGAACAAGGTGGCGCCGGATGGGCTTGCCGTCGTCATGGAAGCCGATCACTTCTGCATGCACTGGCGCGGCGTCAAGGACAGCGCCACCAAGATGGTGAACAGCGTGATGCGCGGCGCCTTCCTGAAGAATGCAACACTCCGGCGTGAATTCCTCTCGCTCGTGAACCTGAAGGATTGAAGCCCGCAATGATCGTCCGCTGTGTCTATGCCAGCCGTGCCGCGAGCGCCCTCAACAGCGCGCTTGTGGAAGATATCCTCGAGTGCTCGCGGATCAACAATCCGGCCAACGGCATCACTGGCATCCTATGCTACAGCGGCGATGTGTTCATCCAGGTGCTGGAGGGCGGGCGCGACGAGGTGTGCGACCTCTACAATGCCATCATCCGTGACGGGCGGCACTCGCATGTGCGCCTGCTGAGCTTTACGGAAATCCGGGAGCGGAAGTTCTGCAACTGGACCATGGGGCATGTCGATCTCTCGCGGGTCAACCCGGGCCTGCTGCTCAAGTATCACGAGAAGGCGGTGCTGAATCCTTTCGCGATGACGTCCGAGGCGACGATGGCGCTGCTTGAGGAACTGGTGGCGACCGCCGCCGTCCACAGCCGCGTGGTGTGAGGGCCGGTCAGCTGGCCTTCATCCACGACAGTCCTTCAATGGTGCCCGCGGCCGGGCGGTACTCGCAGCCCACATAGCCTTCATATCCAAGCTGGTCGAGGTGACGGAAGATGCGCCAGTCATCCAGTTCTCCCGTCATCGGCTCGTTGCGCTTCGGCACTGAGGCGGTCTGTATGTGGCCGGTTACTGGCATCAACAGCTCGAGGCTCTTCATCACATCGCCGTGGAGAATCTGACGGTGGTAGATGTCATACTGGAGCTTCACGTTGGGCAGGTCCTGTTCCGCGATGAGGCTTGCCGCGAAGTTGAAGTCATTCATGAAATAGCCCGGCATGTCCCGCCCGTTGATGGGCTCGATCAGGATGTCGATGCCCATGGGGGATGCCTGCTCGGCTGCGTATCGCAGGGATGAGGTGAAGGCCTGGCGCGCGGCGGGATCGTTGCGGTCGCCATGCCCGCTCATCATGTGCAGGCGCTTCACGCCCGTTGCCTTGGCATAGGTGAGCGCGGTGCCGACCGAGGTACGGAACTCATCCTTCCGCTCTGGCCTGCAGGCAAGGCCGCGCTCGCCCGCGTCCCAGTCGCCGGGCGGCAGGTTGAACAGCGCCTGGGTGAGCGTCGCCTGTTCGAGCCTTCGCGCGATCTCGTCCGGCGCATGGTCATAGGGGAAGAGGAATTCGACCGCGCGGAAGCCCTGTTCGGCGGCCGCTGCGATGCGGTCGAGGAAATCCCATTCGTTGAACATCATCGAAAGGTTGGCGGCGAATTTCGGCATGGCGTTTCCCCGGGGTCAGCGAGAAGAGACTACCCCGTACGGCAGAGACAGGACATGCCTTTTGGGCCGGGCTGCTCCGCCGTTTTGAGCGCGCTGATCACGGCGTCTCTCATGATCGCGGAGGTGAATGGCTTGGCGATCACGTTTGCATGCTGGAGGAGAGGCGGCAGGTCAATGGCGCGATGGGCGGAGAGGAAGATCACCGCCACGCCTTGCGCGATGAGGCTTTCGGCAAGCGACATGGTGTTGTGCTGTCCGAGTTCATAATCGAGGATGGCGAAGCCGATACCGCCCGCCGACGCAATTCCGGCTGCTGCCTCAAGCGTTGCAGCGCCCATGACACAGCCAAAGCCCTTGAGCGTTTCCTCGAGATCGAGGCGGATGATTGGATCATCCTCGACGACGAGGCAGCCCGGGAGGCGCTCAGCCGGCGCTGAAGCAGAGAGATTGTCCATTTTCTATGTGTATCCCGTGGCCTGCAGAACCCGCCGGACTGGGTGCGAATTGGAACAATCGCCCGGTGGGAGCGTTCCATAGGCGACATCCGGGACCATCGCGTCCACTGAGTGGCACCCTGCCACCCGGTCCGGTTATTGAGTGATAACTCATCCCGGACGGGTTGTCTGTGCACAGTTGAGCGTTCATGGCGTCCTTTTTCGAAAGTTCCACCCTGATCGAGACGCTGCTCACCGGGAACAACCTGCTGATGTCGCTGAAGGGCCCGGACCTCGATCTGTTGAAGCCGCATATCAAGGCGCTGCAGTCTCACGCCAACAGCGTGCTCTACGATCCCGGGCAGAATGTGCAGACGGTCTACTTTCCCTGTAACCGCACGCTGGTCTCCTTCTTCGTCTCGACCGAGGATGGCGGTGCGGTGGAGGCGCTGCTGGTGGGCCGCGAGGGTGCGGTCGGCGGAATCGTAAGTCAGGGAAATCTTTCGGCCTTCGCGCGGATCACGGTGCAGACCGGGGGCGATCTGCTCTCCATTCCGGTCAACGAGCTGGATGAGTGCAAGAGCAAGTCACGCGTGGTGGAGCAACTCTTCGCCCGCTATGCCGATTGCCTCGTGGCGCAGATATTCCAGACTGCGGGCTTTAATGCCGCGCATTCGATTGAGCAGCGGACTGCCAAGTGGATTGGTGCAGCGATCGAGCGTTCGGGCTCACGCGAGGTGCCCCTCACCCAGGAGCGGCTTGCCGCCATGCTGGGCGTTGGACGGAGCTACATCAGCAGGGTGATCGGCACCTTCAAGCGCGATGGCACGCTGACGGTGCGCCGCGGCCACCTGATGGTGCGCGACGAGGAGAGGCTCCGCGCGCGCTCCTGCAAGTGCCACGAGGCCGTGAAGGAGCACTTCCATAGGGTGTTGAAGGGCGTCTACCCCGAAAGCTGAAAACCCTCCCCCATTGCTGGGAGAGGGTTCGCGAGGAGGGTCAGTCCGCGCCAGGTCAGGGTGCGGGAGCCGGAGCCGGAGCGGGTGCCGGAGCTGGCGCAGGCGCAGGCGCGGGAGCCGTGGTGGTATCGCTGCCCGTCACGGGGGCAGGGGCGGTACCG
The DNA here is from genome assembly GCA_040379425.1 of Hyphomicrobiales bacterium. Classification (GTDB taxonomy): domain Bacteria; phylum Pseudomonadota; class Alphaproteobacteria; order Rhizobiales; family Aestuariivirgaceae; genus Aestuariivirga. The sequence goes on along the minus strand of JBEILC010000083.1, from coordinate 7,393 downwards.
GTGGTGGTGTCCGTCGTACCGCCTGCCGCGGGCGCTTCCGTGCCAGGTGCGGGCGCCACGGGGGTGGTCGCGGCCGGTGGCTCGGTTGTCGTGGTGGTGTTGTTCGTCGTGCTGGTGATGGTCGTGCCGTCACGCGTGCCATAGTACCAGAGCACCCCGATCAGGGCGACGGCGATGATGACGCCCAGAACCCAGCCCGTTGCCGATGATCCCGTACGCTGCGGCCTTTGATGATAGTGATTTTCGATGTTGTCTGCCATGGCGTTCTCCTCTGTGCAACGGGTGCGAAACGTCTGGTGGAGCGCGAAGTTCCGGCCTGAACCTCAGGCTTCCGCGGGGACGAGCATGTTGACCGCAGCGGGTTGGCTGGTGATGGTGAGGGGCAGGTCAAGCAGCGACAGCTCGCCGTCAATCGAGGCCCAGACGCTGCGCCGCCTTCGTCCAAAGCGCCTCCGGCTGATCTCGATCGTCACACTGCTGGCATGCTCTTCCGCGATGTTGAGATTGTCGCGCCAGTGGCCACGCAGCAGGTCTAGCGCGAGGCGCAGGAAGGCGAGCCTCGACATGGGCTTCAGCGCATAGATGCCGAGCAGGCCCTCATCAAGCCTCGCCTGCACGAGCCAGGCGGAATCGACATAGATGTTGTTGCTGATGATCAGCGCCGGGGCCTTGATCTCCCGCCTTGCGCCATCGAGCGTGAGGGTGAGGCGCTGCGACTGTGGCCTGAGCAAAACGCTCGCCAGTGCGCGCAGGCCCGCCAGCATCTTGGTGAGGCGCGAGGAATAGCCGAGCTTCTCCCTGATCCGGACCATGCGCGGCTGGATACCGAAGGAGATGTGATGGAGAAACAGCCGCCCGCCCACGCTGGCCGCATCGATGGGGCGCGTCTCCGCCGCGCGGAGCTGTGCCAGGACCTGCGCGGGATCGGCGGAGAGGCCGATGGACTTTGCCATCAGGTTCATGGTGCCGAGCGGCAGGATGCCCATGGTGATGCCGGAACCCGCAAGAAGGCCCGCCACGCTCGCCACCGTGCCATCGCCGCCGCCCACGATCAGGCGGTCGACGCTGCCCTCTGCGGCAATCCGGCGGATGGCGGCTTCAATCTCCGCCCCCGAAACCATGAGGATTTCTGCATCGCTGCCGATGTTTTCCGAAATCAGGGTGCGTGCCGCATCTTCGCCCATCGAGCGCACCGTGCCGGATTGCCGGTTGACGATGACAGCTACGCGCGGCCGCACAAGGTGTGATTGATCCATCGCGGTTATATCGTGACGCGCGGCGGAGAGTTCAATGCATCGGCAAACTGCCGATTCAATCGGCCTTGCGCGAGCGGAGATCGAAGAACAAGGCCTGGGCGATCAGCGCCTTCACCATCTCCGGCGAGAACGGCTTGGTGATGAGTAAGGCGGGCTCTGGCCTCTCGCCCGTGAGGAGCCGTTCCGGGAAGGCGGTGATAAAGATGACGGGCGCGTCGAAGCTGCCCAGAATGTCGTTCACCGCATCAATGCCGGAACTGCCATCGGCAAGCTGAATGTCGGAGAGCACAAGTTGCGGTTTCCTTTCGCGCGCCAGCTTGACCGCCTCCTTTGTGGGTGCGGGCGATGCCGATGGAGCGATCACCGAGCGAGGTGATCGTGTCCTCGATATCGAGCGCGATCAGCGGCTCGTCCTCGATGATCAGAATGTCGCTGGCGATTATTTCCGAGATGCTGCGGTTGGCCTCCTCGAAGAGCTTATTGATCTCGTCAGGGCTGCGGTGCAGGATCTCGGCGATGTCATGGCGCTCGAAGCCCTCGACCGCCGAGAGGAGGAAGACCTGGCGGGCGGGACCGGGAATGCTGGAGAGGCGGCCTTGTACGGTGGCCTCCCACCTGGGTTGCACGGCGTCGCCAGTGCCGTTTATCGGGATCGAACCCCAGAGCCGGCACAGCGTCTTGTACAGCGCGATCTTCAGGTTGCTGGCGGTTTTGAGAATGGCGGGATCCGCAATCAGGCTTTCAAGCAGCAACCCCACATAGGTGTCGCCGCTCTCCTGCGTGCCGGTCAGGGCACGGGCGAAACGGCGGAGGTAGGGCAGGTGAGGCGCAACTGTCGCTGATAGCGTCATTCAGACATCGGCATGGCGTTGACGCCACGGCCCTCCCTTTGGTGACCGTCAGGATGGTGAACATTTCTGAACTCATCTGGTTCCACCTTTCGCAGAATTCACTGGAACAAACTTCGATCTGGCGCTTTCTGTGGGTCTGGACCACCGCTTTGCCGGTGGCGGGACAGGCAAGAATCAGGTCATGAACGACAAGACAGGCAAGAAAACCAAGGCCTCCAACGGACAGCAGGTGGTCAAGGAGGCGGTGAGCGCCAAGCTCAAGGCCTATCATGACGACATTGCGCGGCAGGACGTTCCGCAGCGGTTTCTCGACCTTCTCCAGGACCTTGACAAGGTGGACGAGAAGCGCACTGATAACTTAAAATCTTAAGTAGAGTAGGGCAGTCACCCTTAATGGACGACCGTGAGTTCCGCAACGATCTCATCGCCGACATCCCGCCCCTCCGCGCCTTCGCCATCTCTTTGACGGGCAAGGTGGACCGGGCCGATGACCTCGTACAGGAAACGCTGCTCAAGGCCTGGGCCAACCGCGAGAGCTTCGAGCTGGGCACCAAGCTCAAGGCCTGGCTCTTCACCATCCTCCGCAATGAATTCTACACCGTGTTCCGCAAGCGCAAGCGCGAGGTGGAGGACGCCGACGGCATCATCGCCACACATGTCGGCGTCCATCCCGAGCAGGACAGCCACATGGACCTCAGCGACATGCAAACGGCGCTGGGCAAGCTGCCAGTCGACCAGCGCGAAGCCCTGCTGCTGGTGAGCGCCAGCGACATGTCCTACGAGGAGGCGGCAGTGATCTGCGGCGTGGCCGTGGGCACCATCAAGAGCCGCGTCAATCGCGCGCGGGCAAGGCTCGCGGAATTACTGCACCTGCGCGAGGCCGCTGAATTCGGGCCTGAACCCGGCCTGAAGGCCGGGCCTTTCTTATGTGCGGTGATCTGCATGTATCTGCCTACATCCTCTCCGTCTTGTAGACCGTGGTCACGTTGGTGAGCTCGGCCTGGCAAACAAGCTTGGTTTCCTCGCTCTGGCGCGCGGTGTTGGCCGCAACCATGGCGATGAAGGGGAATGCCGTGAACTGGCAGATCGTCAGGATCAGTACGGCCATGTAACGCATGGGCTCCGTCTCCTCTGTCTCTCTGATGCCGGTGCGCATCTCTGCAGAGAGAACGGGGAGCAAGGGAATGAGGTTCCCCGAAAGCTCAAGACCCATTATGAATCAATAATTTGAAATCGGAAGTTCCGTTACCTTGGCAACTTCACCTTGTGGCGCTGCAGGCCGGAGGGCGAGGGCGTGGCCGCATGTGAGTTGAGTGGAAGCCTGTCCTCGCCTATGAGACATACATGACGAAGCCCTGCATCATCACTGTCGCAATCACCGGATCGGTTCCGCGCAAGGAGCATAATCCGGCCGTTCCCATCACTGTTGCTGAGCAGGTGGAATCCACCCATGCCGCTTTCGAGGCGGGCGCCACCATTGCCCATGTGCATGTGCGGAAGGATGACCAGACGCCGACGTCCGACCCCGAACGCTTCGCGCAACTGCTGGCGGGACTCCGCAAGCACTGCCCCGGCATGATCGTGCAGTTCTCGACAGGCGGACGCTCCGGCAAGGGTTCAGAGCGCGGCGGCATGCTGCATCTGGGCTGCGACATGGCCTCGCTTTCGACGGGATCGTGCAACTTCCCCTCGATCATCTACGAGAACCACCCGGACCTCATCCGTGAACTGGCGCAGAAGATGCTGGAGCACGACGTGAAGCCGGAGATCGAGGTGTTCGATCTCTCGATGCTCTACCAGGCCCTGCGGCTGGCGGATGAAGGGCTGCTGCGAAAGCCGCTGCATGTGCAGTTCGTGATGGGGGTAAAGAACGCGATGCCCGCGATCCGCCAGGCCTTCGACTTCATGGTGGACGAGGTGACGCGGCTCGCCCCCGAGGCGACATGGGTGGCGGCGGGGATCGGGCGGCATCAGCTCGAGGTCAACCGCTGGTGCCTCGAGCGGGGTGGGCACTGCCGCACCGGGCTCGAGGACAATATCCGCTGGGACGACACGCGGCTTGCGGCCTCAAACGCCGAGCTGGTGAGGCGGGTGGCCGATCTCTGTGCGGAGTACGGACGGCACCCCGCGAGTGCCGCCGAGGCAAGGGCGATCCTCGGGCTTCCGGGCGCCTGAGGGCCTCACTCGCCGTAAGGCACCCAGATGTTCTTCACCTGCACCGCGCGGCGGAGATATTCCGCACCCTGACCCTGCTCGCGCGAGAACCAGTCGCGGCGCTTGGCGCTTGCCCATGTGGCCTTGAGATTGCCGGCACTTGCCGCTTCCACCATCTTCACGGAGGGGCCGAAGTACCAGAGTGCCGCCACATCATCATGCTCGGCCAGCGTATTGGCGAGCTCGTCGCGGGCACCCGTGACGATGTTGATGACGCCGCCGGGCACGTCCGAGGTGTCGAACACCTGGTAGAGATCGGTCGCTGCAAAGGGCTGGCGCGAAGATGGCACAGCCACCACGCGGTTCCCCATGGCGATGGCCGGCATGACCAGCGAGACGAATGCAAGAAGCGGCATCTCATCTGGGCAGGCGATCCCCATCACGCCAAAGGGCTCGTTCATGGCGAGGGTCACATGCCGGGACTTCGTGGCATGGACGCGGCCATCATATTTGTCCGCCTGAGCGGCATACCAGAAGATGCGCGCCAGCGAGGCTTCGACCTCGGCTCTTGCATCCTTCGCGGACTGCCCCATGGCGCGGAGCCTTGCGGTGAACTCCTCGGCTCGTGCCGAGAGATTCTCCGCGATGTAGTAGAGCACCTGTGCCCGGTTATGCGCCGTGGCAGATGACCAGCCGGACGCCTTGGCGGCGGCCTCCACTGCATTCCTGATGTCCTTGCGGCTGCCGAGCCCGGCTTGGCCGATGGACTTGTCCTTTGCTCCGTATACGGAATAGGAATAGCCGGAATCGGGCCGGGCCTGCTTGCCGCCGATATAGAGTTTCGCCGTGCGGTCAATCGCGGATGCCTCCGCCGCTTCAGCGGGAAGCGCGCTCAGCGACGGAAGCCTGGCCTCAGTCACTAGTTTCAGCGCTGCTTCCCAGCGGGGCGCCAAGTATTCATGCATGCCTTCACGCCCGCCCTCGCGGCCGAAGCCCGACTCGCGGTAGCCGCCGAAACCTGCGGCAGCATCGAAGAGATTGGTCGCATTCACCCACACCACGCCGGCCTTGACGCGCGCCGCGGTGTCGAGTGCGAGGTTGATGTTCTCCGACCACACGGTGGCCGCAAGCCCATAGCGCGTGTGGTTGGCGATCTGTACGGCCTCCTCCGGCGTGCGGAAGGTCATCACCGCCGCGACGGGGCCGAAGATCTCGACGTCCATCACGGTCGATGATGGCTCCACATCTGTGAAGATTGACGGCGCGAACCAGTTGCCGCTCTCCGGCAAGGTGCAGGAGGCCTGATGCAAGGTACCGCCTTCCGCCTTGCCCTTCGCCACGATCTCGGTGATCCGCTGCAGCTGCACGGGATCGACAATCGCCCCCATGTCGATGGACTTGTCCAGCGGATCGCCCACGCGGAGCGTTTCCATGCGGCGCCTGAGCTTGGCGAGGAAACGCGGCGCAATGCCTTCCTGCACCAGGATGCGCGAACCCGCACAGCACACCTGGCCCTGGTTGAACCAGATGGCATCCACCACGCCTTCGACCGCCGCATCAAGATCGGCATCGGCATGCACGATGAAGGGCGACTTGCCGCCAAGTTCAAGGGACAGCTTCTTGCGCGAGCCCGCGGTTGCCTTGCGGATCATGCGGCCCACCTCGGTCGAACCGGTAAACGCGATCTTATCCACCTGCGGGTGATCGACAAGAGCCGCACCCGTGGCGCCATCGCCCGTCACGATGTTGAGGACACCCGGCGGCAGCCCCGCCTCACGGCAGATTTCGGCGAAGGCGAGCGCTGTCAGCGGCGTGAACTCGGCGGGCTTCAGCACCACGGTATTGCCAGCAGCCAGCGCAGGCGCGATCTTCCACGCCAGCATGAGGAGCGGGAAGTTCCACGGAATGATCTGCCCGCACACGCCCACCGGACCATGGCCCGGGAACTCGTCCTCGATCAGTTCCGCCCATCCGGCGTGATGGTAGAAGTGGCGTGCCACCAGCGGAATGTCGATGTCACGCGACTCGCGGATGGGCTTGCCATTGTCCATCGTCTCCAGAACGGAGAGGAAGCGCTCACGCTTCTGGATGATGCGGGCGATGGCATAGAGGTGCGTGGCGCGCTGGTGGCCGGACAGCTTTGACCAGGGCCCGAAAGCCTTGCGCGCGGCCTTGACCGCCGCATCGATATCCGTGGCAGAGCCTTGCGCCACGCGGGCGAGCTTCTCGCCGTTGGTGGGGTTCGAGACATCGAAATGTTTCGATCCCTTGACAAAGCCGCCATTGATGAAGTGGCCGAAGCCATCGGCATGGAGCGCCAGCCAGTCGAGCACATGGCCGTTGGCCTCGGGCGCCGTGCCGTAGTCCATGGTATCGAGAATCTCGGTGATGCTGGGCATGATGATCTCAGGCGAGCGGCTGGTGGGTGGTGGCGGCATAGCGGCCGGTGATGTGGTGTTCGAGCTGGCGTTCGATGTCGCCCAGCATCGATGAGGCGCCGATGCGGAACAGGTCCGGCTCCAGCCAGCGGCGGCCCAGCTCCTCCTTCATCAGGATCAGCCAGTTCATCGCGTCCTTGGCGGTCTTGAGGCCGCCCGCCGGCTTGAAGCCGATCTGGAAGCCGGTCAAGTCACCGTAATCCCTCAGTGCACGGACCATGGTGAGGCTGACGGGCAGCGTGGCGTTGACGTCTTCCTTGCCGGTCGAGGTCTTGATGAAGTCGGCCCCCGCCTGCATCGCCACCATGGAGGCCTTGTAGACATTGCGCAGCGTCTTCAGGTCACCCGTCGCAAGGATCGCCTTCATGTGCGCCTCGCCGCAGGCCTCGCGCATGGCGGCGACCTCGTCATAAAGCGCCGTCCAGTCCTGCGTCAGCACCTGCGCGCGGTGGATGACGATGTCGATTTCCTTCGCCCCCATCTCCACGCAATAGCGGATTTCGGCGAGCCGCTGCGGCAAGGGCGTGAGCCCCGCGGGAAAACCCGTGGCCACCGAGGCCACCGGAATGCCCGAGCCTTCCAGCGCCTTCACCGCATGCGGCACCATGGTGGGATAAACGCAGACCGCGCCAACAACCGGCATGACTGCAAGCCCCAGCCCTGCCACGATATCGTCCCGCAGCGGCCGCTTCGC